>CAITSE010000221.1 GCA_903894975.1 uncultured Lentisphaerota bacterium | reverse complement strand
GTTCGTGTCTTGTCCTGATATACGTTGACACTTGTCAGAGGAAGGACAGGTGTTCAATGAGTACTGTGATGCGTTACAGTGAGGCGTTCAAGTTGCAGGTGATCCGCGAGGTTGAGAGCGGCCGTCATGGGAGTTGCCATGCGGCAGCCATGGCCTACGGGATTCGTGGGATTGGCACGGTTTCGCGGTGGATAACCAAGTACGGAAAATCGCATTTGCTGAGAAAGGTGGTGCGTGTGGAAACTGCAGATGAACGCAATGAAATGAAGCGGCTGAAGGCGGAGTGCCGGCGGCTGAAGGAGGCTCTGGCTGACGCGCATTTGGATCTGCGCTTGGAGCGTTCGTATCTGAAGTTTGCCTGCCGGGCGGCGGGGCAGGATGATGTGGCGGAGTTCAAAAAAAAACATGCTGGGAGGTTGTCCATGACGCCGCCACCGACGGAGCCACGCCCATGAAGAGAGCGGTGTCCAAGCTTTGCCGACGGGCTGGGATGAGCCGGCAGAACTATTATGCCCGGCGTCGGCAACGGCAGCGGCACCAAGTTAACGCGGAACTTGTTCTGCACTTGGTCCAGCGTGAGCGGATGGAGCAGCCCCGCCTTGGTGGACGCAAGGTGATGAAACTGATCGAACAGGAGTTACAGGAGTTCGGCATAACGTTTGGCCGCGACCGTTTTTTCTGCCTGCTGCGTGAAAACGGGCGGTTGATTGAACCGAAGCCGCGCCGGGCCAGGACGACCAACTCACGGCATTCGCTGCCGGTGTTCCGCAATGAGGTGGCAGGCATGGACGTGACGGCTCCGAATCAAGTCTGGGTAAGTGATCTGACTTACATCCGTACCGCCGACAGCTTCCTTTACGCCGCGTTGATCACCGACAAGTTCTCGCGCAAGATCGTGGGGTACTCCATCGGCGACACTCTTGAAGCCGTCGGCTGCCTGCGCGCCCTGGACGCGGCCTTGAAGGATCTTCCCGACGACGGCCCGCGTCCGATTCATCATTCCGATCGCGGCATCCAATACTGCTGCCATCTGTATGTGGAACGGCTCCTGGCCGCGGGATTGCGTGTCAGTATGACCGAGATCATGCACTGTTACGAAAACGCCCTGGCCGAACGGGTCAACGGCATCTTGAAGCAAGAATACGAAATGGACGCGAACTTTCGTACCAAGGAACAGGCCGTGAAGGCGTTCGAGCAGGCGGTGCATCTGTACAACCATCGGCGGCCGCACATGGCGTTGAACTATCGGATCCCGGCGGAAGTGCATCGGGTGGCGGCATGATGATGGAAAAGAAAAGCTGCCGGCGTCGCTCCGCTCCGCCCTTGCCCCTTTGGGGCACCCCCTAACGGGGGACGGGCTCCGCAGAGCCACGCCGGCACCAGGGAACGAGCGCAGCGAGTTCCCCAATGCCCCAAGGAACCAAAGCTATACTTCGAGTGATCCCAAACCAGAAATCAAAGTGTCAAACGGAAACCAGGACTTGACATGAGTAATCGACTTGATCTTGATCGCTTCATGAATAGAGCCGGCAAAATCCGCATCGTTTTCACATTGCAAAAACACGGAACCCCAAGGTTGATCCCGTCATGAAACACGTCTTTAAAACTTTCGGCCGGGGTCTGGGTGCGGTTGCGATCCTGCTGTCGGTGACGGCGGGAGTTCAGGGCCAGACCACGGCCAATCCCGCCGCGCCCGATCCGATGACCACCGGGCCGGCGCCCAAGGGCAAGGCCTGGGAACCGGCCTGGGGTTTCTGGCCGGCCGCTCCGCAATACTGGCAGCCGACGCACTGGGGCTTTGTGAAGGAGGCCAAAAAGGGCGGTATTGAGGTGCTGTTTCTCGGGGATTCCCTCACCAAGGGCTGGAGTGGGGCGGGCAAAACCCTGTGGCAGGAGCATTACGCGCCGCTGAAGGCGTTGAACATCGGGATCGGCGGCGACACCACGCGGCAGACGCTCTGGCGCCTGGACCATGAGGCGCTGGCCGGCATTCAGCCCAAGGTCGTGGTGCTGATGATCGGGGTGAACAATATCTTCACCGCCACGGGCAGCGATGACGAGATCGTCCAGGGCATCCGGGAAATCCTCAAGCAAATTCAGGCGAAGAACCCTAAAGGCAAGGTTCTTCTTCTTGGCGTGCTGCCGCTGGGGAACGAGAGCCAGAGCGCCCGCGCCAAAATCCTCAACGGCATGCTGGCGAAGTTGGCGGCGGGCCCGGTGCGTTTTCTGGACATGTCCGCGAAGTTCCAGAACGCCGAAGGCAAGATTCTCCCGGAACTGTACTCGAAAGACCAGGTGCACCTGGCCCAGCCCGGGTACGTGGTCTGGGACGAAACCATGCGGCCGGTCCTCATGGAACTGCTGAAGTAATTCAGGCTAGGGATTAGGGGCGGCCTGGAGCGCGGCGGTGAGGTCGGTGAGGACGGCGGCGAGGGCGGCATCCAGGCCTTTGACGATGTCTGCAGGGGCGGTTCCGGAGAGAGGGATGCGCCGGGTGAACGTGTTCTGCCATAGGAACTTGGCCGGAGCGGTACGGACATCGGCCAGGACGAACTGCACGGTAATGACGGCCTCCGGAGCGCGGCCGGGGCGCAGGTCGCCGCAGAACTCGCTGACGAAGCCGGTGAGCTCGAAGTCCGGGGGCAGCGGGCTGCCGTTCAGGAGCACGGCGGAGAAGACTCGGCGGCGTTCGAGCCAGTCGGAGGTACGGTCGGTGAACATGTCCCGCGGGGAGATGAAGAACTCGTGATAGAAATCTTTTTCGTAGCGGAATTCGTCGAGCCGGCAGACTAGGCTGCCTCCGGCATAGGGGGTGGCGACAGTGATGGGATTAATCCGGAGCAGTCCCGGCCGGGCCGGGGCGGCGGGGGTAACGGCCGTGGCGGCAACCGGCGGCGGCGCGGCCTGGAGGAGATAGCGCTGTTTGACCACGGCCGGCCGGGTCAATGAGCAGCCGCTCAGGAAAAGGCCGGCGGCCGCGACCAGGGAGAGGAGGCGGAAGGGGGAAAGTCTGGAGGACATGGGGAAGACTCCTTTTACCGGTTCAAAGTCAAATTGTTATTGTCCACGAATTCCACGGACTGGCACGAATGTCATATCCCGGTTTGAGTTGGAAGGATCTTTGTGTTCGTTGTGAGCTTCTGTTCAAAACCGGGGTTGCCTTTTTCGTGACATTCGTGGAATTTGTGGATGGCGGTTGGGCGGGTTACTTGGTTTTGGCCGGGGGCGGCGGGGCGCCGAGGAGGACGCCGGAGGGATATTGCCGGGCATTTTCGCTGAGGGCGCGCAGGTTTTCGGTGGTCTGGCGGAGATTGTCCACGGCGGTGGTGACATCGCTGTCGCGGCGGGTGAGCATGAGGTTGAGCCGGGCGAGATTGTCATGGAGGAGACGGAGGCTTTGAGCCAAGTCCGGGTTGCCGATGAGGGTGCGGGCATCGGCGAGGACGGTGGTGACGTCGCCCTGGATTTTTTCCACCTGGACTTTGCCGAGGATGGCGAGGAGTGCCTGATTGGTCTGGCGGACTTCGGTGAGGAGGGCGGCGGCTTCGGAGTTTATGCCCGCCACGTCGAGCCCGGCGAGTTTGCCGTTCAGAGTGTTGAGGGTGCCGTTCAGGGAGGAGAGGGTTTCCTCGACTTTGAGGTTGTCGACGCGTTTGACGAACTTGTCGAGGTTTTCGAGGAGCCGGGTGGAGGTGCTGTAGGCGGAGGGGATGTAGAGGTTTCCGGGCTGCCAGTCGAGCGGGAGCGGGGGATTGTCCGCGGGATTGAGGAAGTCCATTTCGATGAAGGAGAGGCCGGTGATGCCTTGGGAGGCCAGGCGGCAACGGAGACCGTTGCGGATGACGTTGTCGAGTTCCGCCTGGGAGGGGGCGGAGCGCCGGCCGTCGGCGCCGGGGATTCGTTCCGGGTACACCTCCATGAGGATCAGGACATAGCTGCGGCGCTGGCCCGAAAGTTGGTCTTTTTCGTACCGGGAGGTGGTGAAGCTGATTTCCTTGACCTGGCCGAGGAGGACCCCGCGGTATTTGACCTTGGAGCCGACGTCCAGCCCCTGGACCGACTGGTTCATGTAGGTTTCCATCAGGACCCGGGGTTTGAACAGGGCGCCGCCGCCGAGGAGCAGGGCGACGGTCAGGCCGAGGGCGGTGCCGGCCAGGACGAAGGATCCGAGCTTGGCGTAATTGGCGCGGGTATTCATGAGGCCTCCGTGCGGCGGTTGAAGAATTGGCGGACCCAGGGGTTGTCGCTGTGGTCGCGGAGTTGTTTGGGATCGCCTTCGGCGACAATGCCTTTGGTCCGTTTGTCGAGCATGATGACCCGGCTGGCGATGGCAAAGATGCTGGCCAGTTCATGGGTGACGATGACAAAGGTCATGCCGAGGTTGCGGGCGAGGCGCAGGATGAGCAGGTCGAGTTCAGCGGCGGTGACGGGGTCGAGCCCGGCCGAGGGTTCGTCGAGGAAAAGGATTTCGGGATCCAGGGCCATGGCCCGGGCGATGCCGGCGCGTTTCTGCATGCCGCCGCTGACTTCGGCGGGGGTGTGGTGGGCAAAGGGGCGGAGGCCGACCAGGTCCAGTTTCATGAGCGCGACCAGGTCGCGGGCGTCGTCGTCGAGGCCGGTGAATTCCTCCAGGGGGAGGCGGACGTTTTCGAGGAGGCTCATGGACCCGAAGAGCGCGCCGCTCTGATACATGACGCCGAAGCGGCGGAGGATGGCCTGGCGGGTGAGGTCGTTGGCCTGGACGATGTCGTCATCACCGAAGCGGATCCGGCCGGCCATGGGCTGGTAGAGGCCGATCATGTGTTTGAGCAGGGTGCTCTTGCCGCAGCCGGAGCCGCCGAGAATGACGAAGACCTCGCCCCGGCGCACCTCGAAGGCGAGGCGGTTCAGGAGCACGTTGCCGTCATAGCCGGCAGTGAACTCTTCGACGCGGATGATGATGGGATCGGCTGTGGTCATGCGTGGTTTGAGTGATTCACAGGCGTTTCAAAAAGCGAACGTCGAACATCGAACGTTGAAGTAAAACTGGAGGTTGAACATGTAGCCTAAATTCCGATTCGACGTTGGGCGTTCAATGTTCGATGTTCGACGTTCGTCTTTATTCAGGTCAGATGCCCAGGTGGTAGAAGATGACGGCGAAGAGGCCGTCGGCGATGACGATCCAGGTGATGCTGGTCACCACTGCGCTGGTGGTGGCGCGGCCCACGGAGCTGGCGCCCGTCCGGGTCTGCAGGCCGCGCAGGCAACCGGTGCCGGCGATGAGCAAGGCAAAAACCACGGACTTGAACAGGCCGCTCAGGAAATCCTTGATCTGGACGGAGTTGATGATCTGGTTGACAAAGGTGGTGGCGGGAATGTCAAGGGCGGCCATGACCATGGCGCCGCCGGCCAGGCTGATGAGGTCGGAGAATACGACCAGGAGCGGGGTTACGGCGACGGCGGCGAGCAGGCGCGGCAGGACCAGGAAGCGGACGGGGTCGAGCCCCATGGTGGTCAGGGCGTCCACCTCTTCGTTGACTTTCATGGTGCCGATTTCGGCGGCAAAGGCGGCGCCGGTGCGTCCGGCCAGGATAATAGCGGTCATGAGCGGGCCGAGTTCGCGCAGGATGGAGAGCCCCAGCAGGTTGGCGACGTAGAGTTCGGCGCCGAAGACTTTCATGGGCATGGCCGATTGGAAGGCCAGGATCACGCCGAGCAGCCAGCTCAGGAGCGCCACAATCGGCACGGCATCGACCCCGGCTTGTTCGGCCAAAATCAGCACCGTGCGCCAGCGCACGGCGGCGGGGCGGATCAGGAGGCGGGCAAAGGCGGCGGTACTTTCGCCGGTGAAGGCAACCATGGCCAGGAGGTCCTGCCAGATGGAGAAGGAGATGCGGCCGACTTGTTCCGGGAGTTTTTGCGGGACGGCGGCCGGGGGCGTAATGGCCGCGTAGTCTGCAATCTTGAACTGGTCCAGGAGGGTTTGGACGGCGGCGGGGAGATTTTGGATGCGCACTTCGGCTCCGGCGGCGCGCGGCCGGCGGCGCAGATCCAGGAGCATGGCCAAGCCGGCGCCGTCGCAATAGGCGATGCCGGACGCCTCGAAGACCATGGGCGCTCCGGGGTTCCGCGCGAGGGTGTTCAGTGCGTCAGTCCAGAGCACCGGGACGGTTTGCGCATCCAGCCGGCCGGAAAGTTGAATGGTGGCGGTGGGCAGGGGGGTGTCCATGGAAGACGGGAAAATCGGTGGAAGTTGGTAGTCAGTAGTTAGTAGACAGTAGGTAGTAGGCGAAGTTAATAAAAAAAGGGGAATTTTTCGGGTGGGAATTCGTATTGCTTGTCTATTGTCTACTGTCTACTAGCTACCACCCTCGTTCTCTTCCGCCGTCGCGGCGGTCAGAACGGCCAAATCGAGCCACTGGCGTCGGCGGCGTTGGCCTGGATCCGGATGTTCTGGACGGCGCCGTCCGGGCCGACCTGGAAGGTGACGTTGTCGCTGCAGCGTTGTTCGGATTGGATGAGCAGGCAGAGAATTTTGCCGATGCCCAGACCGCCGCCGTTGGTGTGGGTGTAGTTGTAGGCCAGAAATTGGGTGCCCTCGCGGGTGGTGAGAGCCGCGGGATTGCCGAAGCGGCGGAGGACTTCGGCCTTGGTTTTCGGCGCGGGGTCGAACGCGTCGGTGGCCAGGGTGCGGGAGCCGGAATGGGTGGAGGTGCAGCCGGCAACCAGGAGCGCGGCGAGCAGGAGGAAAAGCGAACGTCGAACATTGAACATCGAACGTCGAACGTCGAACCGGGATTCAGGGTGCGGGGAAGATTCCTGACCGGCCGGGTTTTCGTTCAACGTTGGACGTTCGACGTTGAATGTTCGACGTTCGCCCCCCGCATAATCGCAACCCGTTTTCATGGCTTGATCCTCCCGGTCAGGTCTTCGGAGATCAGCTCCGGCCGGCTGTCGGCGAATTCCAGGGGCGGGCGGATGGTGGCGCGGCGGGTGCGGTTGACCCGGGAGACGGCGCCGGTGGCGGGATCGAACTCGATGAGGAGCTCGTCGATCGTCTGTGTGTCCGCCCAGCGGAAAGGCAGGATCAGGAAGTAGCTGATGAAGAACTTGGTGTCGCGGGTTTCAAGGCAGGCATAGCGGAGGTGGGTGTCCGAGATCAGTCCCGCGTTTTCGGCGGGACTGGCGAACGGCGCCGGCGGCCCGAGCTGCCTGAGCACATCATCCGCGGTGGTCTTGCCGACTTGGATGAAGGACGTGTCAATCTGGCGGAATTGTGCGTTGACCACAGTCCGGCGGAACGAACAGCCGGTCAGCAGCAGAGCGCCCGCCAGAAAGATCAGGATGGGTCGAAGTAAGTTCATAAAAGCGAACATCCAACATTGAATCTTGATACGGGTTTCAAGTTCCGGCCGGTTGGGTTTCCTCTTCAACGTTGAATGTTCGATGTTGAATGTTCAACGTTCGTCTGCTCTTCAGTCAGTCGCCGAAGGCCCACCATTCCCAGGGTACTTCGCGGGAATTGCGGCTGACACTTTTGCGTTCGACCACGCCGTTCGGGTCGATGAAGAAATAAGCCGAGTCCAGGCGGGAGTTGCTCTTGCCGATTTCAATCAGAATCAGGTTGAACGCCTTGGTCTTGGTGTCGCCGAAGTTGTAGATATAGAGCTGGCGGTCGCCCTTGACCGGCATGACGGAATTCGGCTCGCTGCCCATGATGCGGACGAGATCGGCCGTTTTGGTTTTACCGGGGATGACCTGGTCGGCCCGGACGCCAGCGTCCGGGTCATTGATCTTGACCCGGTTCCAGGCGCAGCCGCTGCCGCACAGGGTCGCCGTGACTGTCAGTATTCCTATTGCCAGACACCGTTGGGCTGAGTTCATCCTGAGCGTCTCCTGATTGTGCGGACAAAATACACCCTACCTTACCCGGCGTTCAAGACTTATGCAAGGCGTGATGGGCGGAATGGACTCGATGGACTCGATGGACGGGAGTCTCAGCCGGTCCATCAAGTCTATTCTGTTCATTTCGTCCACCAAGTCCATCCCCCCGGCGCCGTCCTCATGCCTGGGGATGAAGCAGGAGCCAGGCGCGGAGGAGTTCGCCGGCGCTCCAGGCCTGGGCGATGCAGCCGTCGGGGCGCTGAGGATCGGTGGCGTCGAAGATCTCGGAGACGCAGCCGAGGCCGGCTTCGGCCAGGTGCCGGTCCAGGAAGGTTTCGAGCTGGAGCCGGAAGGCCTTGGCGGGCTTGGAATCGGGGCCGTGGACGCGGATGAGGGCGTCGGCGTACCCGCCCAGGAGCCAGGGCCAGACGGTGCCCTGATGATAGGCGGCGTCCCGTTCATCGGGGCCGCCTTCGTACCGGGGACGGAACGCGGGCTCAAACGGGGCGAGGGTGCGGAGTCCACAGGGGGTGAGCAAATGTTCGGTGACAGTGTCGAGCACGGCGCGCATCATGGTCTTGGTCAGGGGCGAGTATGGAACGGCGACGGCGAAGATCTGGTTCGGGCGCAGGCTGGCATCGGTGCCATTTTCGTTGATGCAGTCGGCCAGGAACTTGCGGTCCTCAAGCCAGAAGTGGCGGCGGAAGGCGGCGGCGACGGTCTTGGGCGCGGCCGGGGGACTGAATTTTTTGTCCTCGAATTGTTCGGCCAGTTCGCAACTGAAGGCCAGGGCATTGTGCCAGAGCGCGTTGATTTCGACGGCCATGCCCCAGCGCGGGGTGACGGGGCGGCCGTGGGCGGTGGCGTCCATCCAGGTGAGCTGGGTTTCGGGAGAACCGGCCCAGAGCAGTCCGTCGCCGTCCATGCACACGGGCGGCTGCTGGAGACCGCGGGCCAGGGTTTTCAGGATCCGGCGCATGACCGGCCAAAGCCGTTTGCGGACCGCCTTGGCATTGCCGCCCGCCTCCAGGTAGTGCTGGACGGCCCGGAAGAACCAAAGTGCGGCGTCGACGGAGTTGTAGGACGCGGAACCGTCGGGGTTGATGAAGTTCGGGAGCAGTCCCTCGCGTTCGTGTTCGGCAAAGGCGCAGAGGATGGCGAAGCCTTCCTCACGGCGGGGGGACTGGAAAAGGCAGCCGGGGAGGGCGATCATGGTGTCGCGCCCCCAGTCTTCGAACCAGTGGTAACCGGCCAGGAGCGCGGGGCGTCCGGCGGGGGTGCGGATGGAGAAGGCGCGGCCGGCGCGCAGGAGGGCGGCGCCGATGCCGATGGCGTCGAAGGGGAGGCGCTGCCGGAGCCAGGCGGCGTCGGTTTCCGCGTCGCGGCGGCGTTCCTCGAGTTCGGCGTTCCAAAGCGTGCCGGGGTCGGCGTCCAGTTCCCCGGCCGTGGCGGCGAGGGTCAGCGGTTCGCCGGGGAGCAGGAGCAGTTCCAGCCGGACCGGGAGGAACAGATCCTCGCGGCAGTCGAAACCGCGGCGGCGTTCCTCCAGGTACTCGAAATTCTCGTACCAGACCCCGGCGGTTTCACAGTGGCGGAGGCGGCCCGGAGTCCAGCGCAGGCAGACCGGCGGCAGGCCGTCGTAGGGGGCGAGGCAGATGCCGTCGGGGCGCGGTTCGCCGCCGGCGCGGGCGGCGTCATTTTTCCGCATGAGCGCATGGTTGCGGCGGCAGGCCAGAAACGGCTTGACGCGGAGGCGCAGGGGGCGGTCGGAGTCGTGGAGGGTGTAACGGAACAGGACGGCATCACGCCCCCGGGGCATGAGCACGGCGCGGGTGATGCGGGCGCCGCCGGGCAGGCGGTAGGTCCATTCCGGGCAGAGTCCGGCGATGAAGCGTTCCGGAAGCGGCACCGGTTCGGGTGCGAGCACGCCGGGAAAATGATGGCAGGTGAGAAAGGTTTCGGCCCCGCTGTTGCCGTCGCGGTCGGCGGCATCCAGGACTGAATCCTCGATCTTGGAGAGCAGGACATGGCGCCCGTCGGCGGGCGGCGGCAGGTTGGCCACGAGCAGGCCGTGGTAGCGGCGGCTGTGGCTTCCGGCCACGGTGCTGGAGGCGTAGCTGCCGCGCCCGTTGGTCTCCAGCCATTCCCGGGCCAGTAATGCGTGGATGTCGGCGCATTCCGCGCTGGACCATTCGGTTTTCATGCGACGGCCGACTGCATGCCTTCCTCTTCGAGCATGGAGCGGAGCTTTTCCAGGGCCTGGTTCTGGATCTGGCGGACGCGTTCGCGGGTGCGGCCGATGGTCTGGCTGACCTCTTCCAGGGTGCGCGGGCGTTCGCCGTTCAGGCCGAAACGCAGGCGCAGGATGGCCTTTTCCCGCTCGTCGAGGCGTTCGACCAGTTCGACCATGTGCGAGAGAATTTCCTCGTCCTGGACGATTTCGTCGGGGGAGGTGGTCTTCTCGTCCGGGATGATGTCCCGGAACTCGCCGTCTTCGCCGTGCTGAATCGGATCGTTGAGGGAGATGGTGGTGGTCTTGCCCAGGCGCAGGCCGGTGACCGTGCGTTCGGTCAGGCAGACTTCGCCGGCGATCTCTTCGTCCGTGGGCTCGCGGCCCAGGGACTCGTTGAGCTTGGTGCGGGCGGCTTGGATCTTGCTGATCTTGCTGGCGGACTGCACCGGGATGCGGATGGTGCGCGCCTGGTTGGCCAGGGCGCGGCGCATGGACTGCTTGATCCACCAGGCGGCGTAACTGGAGAGCTTGGCGCCCTTGGAGGGATCGAACTTCTCTACCGCGCGCATCAGGCCGATATTGCCTTCCGAAATCAGATCCAGCAGCGGCAGTCCGAGCCCCTTGAAGTCGTGGGCGATCTTGACGACCAGGCGGAGATTGCTGCGGATGAGCTTGGTGCGGGCTTCGATCGAGCCTTTGGCGATCTGGGCGGCCAGATCTACTTCTTCATGGGGAGTAACCAGCTGGTACTGCCCGATGTTCTGCATATACAGCTTCATGGTATCATTATCGGATAACATAAGGCAAATACCTCCAGCCAGAATGAACGGACTACGGGGTAAAAACTTCTTAATATATCATGAAAAAAGCACAAAGACAATCAGTGACACGTGATACCAACTCCGGCATTTCTTGCCGGGTTGCGTGAGAATTGGGTTGCGCCAGTTCGACAAAACGAGTAGGGGCGTAATTTGTCCGTAAACCGGCACAAACAATAGCCCGGGCAAGCCGGCCACAAGGGGTGCCTCGCACAACGACCTTGGTTCCGGCTTGCCCGGGCTAGGAAAAATGGTACCAGCGGAGGGATTCGAACCCGCACGTCCTTGCGGACACTAGGACCTGAACCTAGCGCGTCTGCCAGTTCCGCCACGCTGGTACATGGAGGTGTTGCCGGGTTAGCGACAACGGATTCATACCATAGCCGGGGGGGAGTCGGTTGCAAACTCGGGGCGAGGGAAAAGACGAGATGGACGGTATGGACGACATGGACGGTATGGACCCAATCGCCTCTCGCGGTCTTTCACTAGCGCGCTTCCTTGTCCCTGAAGTCTCTTGCAGTCCCTGGCGTCCCTTTCTTGTCCCTCCGTCCGATCCGGCCCGTGAAATCAAACTCCCTATCCGTTCATTTCTTCGGGACCGGGTTTGCTTCTCCCGTCTTTTCCTGCAACCATTCCTTGGCCTTGAGCCTGTATTCCTCGGGAAATTCATGTCCGGCTCCGGGCATCGGGACGAATTTGACGTTCTTCTTCTTCATGTCGTTGAACTGCATGGGGAACTTCTTGACCTCCCCCTCCTTGTTGATAACCATGCCTTCTTTGCCATAAGGACTCTTCTCGCCGATGAACAGGATTGCCTCCGAATCTGATGTCAGAGGCCCTATTTCGGAACCGCCTTCGGCAAAAATATAATATTTGAACAGTTTCTTGAGTTTCGAATCCTTGAGGATTCCTCCAATACTGTGCGCCCCATTTGAAAATCCTCCGACAACCCATCCGGAATCGGAGAGATTGGGGATCTCCTTGCGGAGAAGTTCGAATGCGCTCGTATATGCCTTTGAAATATCCTTGAAGTCGGACGCGTTCACATAGATGTCTATCCCTTGAGTATTAAGGCGTTTCTTATATAACGGCAGAGCCAATGCCACATAACCCTTTCCTCCGGTAAAGAACAGCGCGGATCCGTTGCCCGATCCATCGCCGCCCTCGGTTCCCTGGAGGAACAGCAGGACAGGAAATTTCTTTTCGGGAGTGTAGTCATCTGGAAGCGTGGCGGTCATTACGGCATTAACCTTCTTTCCCGTTTTAATTTCAAGAAGGCAGGGAGGCAGAGAATCGAGCTTGACGGTAATCTTCTGTCCGGGCAGGAGCTTCGCCCCTTCTGCGGCTTGGAGAACCATTGCCGAAAAGAGGAGAACCATTGCAACCAGGCAATGCCTCCATCCGCTTTGGCGCTCAAGAGTGTTCCCTCTGTTTCTCATTTCTTCTCCTTAAGCTTATAGGGAATCCCCAAAAATTTCGTTTAACTATTAATCGTATTCCGTCTCAATTCCAGGGAACGGGATAATCCGGGCTAGAACTCATTACCTTAATATTTCCCATCGAACCCGTGAGATCAAACTTCCTATCCGTTCACGGTCCGAGCCGGAGGACGGCGCAGATTTCGGCGCCGGGATCGGGGTACGGGGTGTATCGGCAGGATGCCGCCAGGCCTCCGCGCATGGTGGTGGGGATACGGGATGGAAGCCTTGGCCGTCACGGAAACGAAACCGCCCCGGCTCCAGGGGCGGAGCGGGGCGGAGAGAAGAATGGTTTGCTCTGAACCGGCGGTCAGGCCGGGATCAGGCGGTGCGGGCGCGGCGGTGACGCAGGACGAAGCCCCCTGCCAGCAGCAGGGCCATGCCAGCCATCGAGGGCTCGGGCACGGGAGCCGGAGTGCTGAAGGCGTAATCGGAGTTCATACCCGCATCGGCTTGGCCGCCATCATACACGCTTGTGGTTCCCAATATATACATCGTGTTGTTGGCGCGGGTCGCCACCACGGAGTATTGCCCCGGGGCCAGCACCTGGCTGCCAAAATCCGCCGAAATCCATATGAGGTCGTTCACCGCGGGAATGGGATTGTCGTGGATTTCTTTGAAGGTGCTGTATGCCGAGGCGATCGCGGTGCCGGCGGTGCCGGTGCCTTTGAGAAGGCGGAACAATGCTGCCGAGTTAGTGTCACCGGCCCCTCCGTTCCACATAAACCCGAAAGTGCTCATGGTGCTGGTTTGGCTCACCGTGAAGGACTGCCAAATTTCTGTGCTACCAAAGGCGCGGTCCCATTGGTACTGCGAAATGTTTAACGGGGTCTGGGCCCAGGCGCCGGCGCTGAACAACAGCATTCCGATCAGTGTCAAGAGGCGTTTCAGCATGGTCAGGGTCTCCTGTGGGGGTACGCGTTGAGGAATATGGAATTCCAAGAATAATAGCCATAGTATATCATCAATGCATAAAAGGGCAATGAGGCAAGCAGGCAATAGGGCATGGGGTTGTAACCCATCCGTTGCGGGGTGCGCGGGGAGGAAGCCGCTCTCACGCGGAGGATGAAAAAATGGGGTCCATCCTCGTGCGGCGGGACGGGTCAGAGACCGAGCCGGAGGGCGGCACAGATTTCGGCGCCGGGATCGGCCCACGCGGCGTCGGCGGGGGCGCCGGCCGGGCGGACCCGGGTGCGGTCGTAGCGGCGGTGAAGGTCGGCGAACAGGGCCGGCGGCTGGGCGGAAAGGGCGACTTGGGGAACCAGCAGGAGTTCGACGTCCACGGCGGGCCCGGGCCGGATGCGGCCGAGCGGGAGCCGGAGCGTGGCGGCGCCGGAGCCGGCCTGGAGCTGGACGGTGCTGGCCAGGGGGGCGCCGCCCACGATCGTGGCGGTGGTTTCCAGGGCGCCGCCGGTCGGGGCGAACACGGGCAGTTCCAGGACGGCGCCGGTTTCTTTGCCGACGGCTTCCGGGGGGACGTCGAAGCGTTTGCGCAGGAGGATGCCGCCCGGGGGCAGCGGCACGGGCGTCCAGCCGCCGAGGAGTTGCGGTCCGGAATCATGCAGCAGCCAGCCGTCGGCCAGCGCCACCTGGACGCCGTGGGGCCGGGCCTGCCGGACCACGGCGGCTTCGGCCCGGGCGGAGTAGAGGGTGAAGCCCAGGTCGGTGAACAGCCAGCCGGCCAGGAAGGGCAGGAGCATGAGGCCGCAGCGGCGGACGTAGGCCCAGGACTTCTCCCGCCGGGAAACCAGGGCCAGTATCCGGCTCATGGCCAGGCCGGCGCAGACCGCCAGCACCGGATACCACGGCACCCGGAACCGGCCGAGGATGTAGAACAGCACCGTGCCCAGGCAGGCGCCGCCGAGCACGGTGTAGACCAGGAAGAGCTGGGGGGGCGAGCGGCGCAGGCGCGGCGTCATGAAAATCAGGCCGGCCACGGCGGCCATGGCCAGCACGCCGAAATCGACCAGCACCGGGAAGCCGAGCATGCGGCTGCGGCGGGATTCGTGGAGGAGGCTGATGTTGTTGGGGATATCGTCGCGGTCCCAGAAGAGCAGGACCATGCGGAACTTGAGTTCGGCCCAGGCCAGGGGTTCGCGGCGGATCCAGGCCAGGATCTGGCGGCTGACCGGGAAGCGGGTTTCCGGCGGCAGGTCGGCCTGGCGCATCCATTCCTGGAAGGCGGGAGGATAATCCAGGCCGCCGGCGGGTGATTCCGGGGTGTTGCCCAAGGCGAGCACGGCGTCACCGGCGGTGGAGGGGCCGCTCCAGCGGTGGAGTTTCTGGGCGTTGTGGATGGCGAAGGGCAGTTGCGGCAGGTAAAAGAGCGCCAGGAGCAGGGCAGCCCGGGCTGCGACCGGTTCCCAGCCGGCGCCGCGGTTGCGCCAGAAGGCCAGGGCCAGGAGTGCGGGCAGGAGCAGGACGACATTGCCGCGGGTCAGGGTGGCGGCGGCCAGGCTGAGCCCGGCCCAGGTCCAGTCGCGCAGGCGGTTGCGCTGCCAGGCCAGGAGCGTGGTCCAGAGGGTGAGGGCGATGAAAAAGCCGAGGAGCACCTCGAACAGCATGAACGGCGTGTGGAAGATGTGGAAGCGCGCGGCGGCGAGCAGCGCGGCGGCGAACAGGCCGGCGTTGCGGCCGAACAGGCGCGCGCCGAAGATGCCGGTCAACCAGACCGTGGCGGCGCCGACGAACGCTTGGATCAGGCCGACGAACTGGGGGTCGCCATAGCTGAGGAAGAGCAGGGGCGGTAGGAACAGGCTGTAATAGAGCGGCTGGTAATAGAACAGGTCGGGGAGGCGTCCCTTGAGCAGCCCCAGGGCCAGGTCGCGGTAGGTGGCCATGTCCGTGGCTGGTGAGGGATTGACCGCAGCCGGGCTGTCCCGCAGCTCCCAGCAGACCCAGAGCCGGAGCACCAGCGCGATGATGGTGATGCCGATGAGCCCGCGGTGGAACGGGCTCAGGTCGCCGCCGTCGCGGAGGGGTTTGGTTTTGGCGGGATGGGACTTCATGGCGGACACACGGCCGAGATTCCTTCATGGGACGGACTGAACAGGATCACAATACTGTCACGCCCGCCCCGGGAAGTACAACCGGCGGTCCTGTAGGATCGTGGTTGCGCCACGATCATCCGTATTCAGCCCCCGCAGGCATGCGCGTCAACGAGAAGGATTCGAGTCTCCTTGTACCGATGCGCAGCATCTTTGGAGTGCGGTGGCTTGACACCGCTTTCCCCGGCGGCGGAGCCG
>CAITSE010000220.1 GCA_903894975.1 uncultured Lentisphaerota bacterium | reverse complement strand
CCGGCGGTCAGGTCCAGGTGCGGGATGAAGTTGGTCAGGGCCTGACGCACGGCATTGGCGGCCATGCGGCGTTCCAGGTCCTGGACGAACAGCTCGGGACGGGCGGCCAGCGCGCGGTCTTCCCATGCCGGCAGCTCCTTGACATCCGGTAACGGCGGCAGCGGCGGCAAGGCGTCGTCGATCTGAAATTTCTGCCCCGGCGGCAAGGAAAGTTGCCGGGCCAGGGCCAGCCGCGCCTGCTCCACGTTCCGCCGCAGCAAGGTCCAGCTCTGCACCACCTGCGCCAGGCCGGAGGCGACCTCGGCAGTGTCCGCATGCGAGCCCAACCCCTCGCGCTCCAACGAGTTAGCGACGCGCACCAGTTCCTGGGCGCCGATCACCGCCACCCGGGCCAGCCGTTCCTGCCGCTGCGCCGCGGCCTGCCGCGCATAGGCCGTGCGGACATCGCGTTCCAGCAACTGACGCGAACGCTCCAGCATGATCCGTTCCTGACTGCGGCGGTCGCCCGCAATCTTCCAGCCGAAATAGGTCGTCCCCCAGTCCAACACCGGCAGCACCGCCTGGACGGACACGGCGCGCATCCGCTGGTCCTCCGTCTCGACCGGCGCACCGCCACCCATGGTCATCAGCGCCTGGTTGCTGCGCTTGTTCTCGGACCACCCGGCGTTCACCTTCGGCAACGCCCCGGAAAGGGAGAGCTTCACCTTCTCGTCCTGCATGTCCAGGGCGAGCCGGCGGACGCGATCATCCAGGTTGTTCGTCAGGGCCAGCTCCACGCACTGATCCATGGTCAGCGCCACGACCGGATCCAGCTTCGCGGCGTCGATCCTTGTCTTCACTTCATGCTGGAACCGGCCGGTCTCGTCCGGACGCTTCACCTCCGGCGTCCGGCACCCGGCCCAGAGCAGCGGCAGCAAAAGCAGACCGGAAGAAACGACGGCGCGAAGAACCGGCACCGCCTGAAGGCGGAACTCCGAACTTGGGCGGCCCAGGTTGGGAGTTCCCACTTCAGTGAGGGCTGTTCCACCGCGGCGGGAAAAGAAAAAAATTGGAAAGGCGGAACCGTTCATGAAGGCTTGGCCCTCGTGCGGCGTTTCGGCTTGGATCTGGTTTTCTTTCCCGGGCCGGCGGCACCGCCCAGGAACAGGCCCCAGATCATCCGGTCCAGTTCCTCTTCCGCCGGCAGCGGCGCGTGATTGGCGACCTCGTCGCGCAACCCCATCATCAGCAGATAAAGAACTTGCTGGATCTGTTCCGGCGGAAAATCCCGGCGAAGTTCGCCCTGCTTCTGCGCGGCGCGGAACAGCTCCAGTTCCGCCGCCAGGAATTCGTCCCAGCGCTGCTTGACGCTCTCCTGCAGGGCGTCGGGGAGTGTGCTCAGTTCCATCCGGTCCCCGGTCCGGAGCAGTTGGATGACGCCGCGGTTCCGGGTGAAATACGCAATTACCTCGCAGGTGATCTGGCGCAGCTTCTCCAGCGGTCTTTCGGGCAGGGCCAGGACGGCGTCCAGCCGCTGCAGTAACGCATCGCTGTGCCGCTCGGTGATAACGTCCAGCACCTGCTGTTTCGTCTTGAAATAGAGATAGATGGTGCCGGTGGCGCAGCCCGCCTGCGCGGCGATGTCGCGCATAGTCACCCGGTCGAAGCCCTGGCGCACCAGGATTGCCTCGGCGGCGTCGACCAGGATCCGGGCCGTGGCGTCGTGCCGGAGCTGGCGGAAGGAGGATGAACGTTTGTTCAGTTTCATAGTATGACGTTTAGTATAATGGCCGGTCATTCAGAGGCAACCCGGATCGAGAGGCGGGGAACAGGAAACTCAATCCCCGCAGGGGATGGCACTAGCCGGGGGCGTGAACCCGTGGATCGCGAAAACAGAAAACAGGCTTGAGCCCCCGCATGCATGCGCGTCAATTTAAGGATTTGTGTTCCCTTGTACTGATGCGGAGCATCCTTGGAGTGCAGGCGGCTTGACGCCGCTTTCCCCGGCGGCGGAGCCGCCCATCCCGCGCTTGGTTTGGCTCCCTCGCCTAGATGAGGCGGAGACGTCAGACATGAGGCCGGTTCCACCGGCGGGAAAACGCGGCGTCAAGCCGCCGGCACTCCAAAGCGGCGAGACCGCCGCAGTAAATACACATAACAATTTAGATTATAATGTATAATGGTCTTAAGTTTACGCGCATACCCCGCAGGGCGCGGCGGAGTCAGACACTCCGGAACGTGAAACCGGCACCGCCTGAAGGCGGAACTCCGTACTCGGGCGGGCCGGGCTCTTTCGGTTGGGCGTTCCCGCTTCAGCGGGGGCTGTTCTGCCGTAGCGCGAGATCGGAGACGGGAGGAATGCGGGCAGGATTGCCCGCTGCACGTTGGGCACAGACAAGATTGTCTGTTTCACGTTGGAGCGAAAAAAATGAGGACCGCTACTACTTACCGGCGGGGGCTTCGATGGTCAGGGTCTCGTTCTCGGCCACGGACTTGCTGGCGGGGACGCCGTCGAGGGTGTAGTCCACCTGCAGGGTCTTGCCGATGCCCTCGGCGGGATCGGTGAACAGCTCGTTTCCGGCGGTGACGGTCAGGCCGTCGTTTTTCACCTGTTCCGCAACGATCTTGGTCACATCGATCGAGCCGCCCGCAGGCAGGTCGCCGTACGCGGCCTTGACGATCTGCACGCGCGGAATCGCCAGGACGTCATTCTCGCGCACGGTCCGAACCAGGGGGTCGCCGCCCACGGTGTAGGTGACGGTCAGAGTCTTCGCCGCGTTGGCCGCGGGCGTGCTGCCCAGGGCGGCGTCGCCCACGGTGAGGTTCAACTTGTTGTCCTTGGCCAGCGCCGCGAGCTTCGCGGTCACGTCCACGCCGCCATAGGAGGCCGACCGGATTTTCAAGGTCGGGATCGACTTGATGACCAGGGTTTCCCCTTCGACCGCGGTTTTGCTGGCGGTCACGCCGTCGAGCGTGTAGGTCACGCACAAGGTTTTCTGGACGCCCTCGGCGGGATCGCCGAACTGCTCGTTGTTGGCTTCAATGCTCACGCCGCCGTCCTTCACCGCCTCGGACACCTTCTGGGTGACATCGGCCTTGGCGCCGGAGGGCAGGTCGCCGTATTCGGCCTTCACGATCACCAGACCGAAAGCCCCGGCCCCGGACGCGCTGCCGCCGAACAGGAGAACACCCAAAAAGCTCAGTACCAGGAAGGAAAACATCCGGAGGGAAGCAGTCATGGCAAACTCCTCGCTTTGTTCGTATTCGCGGTCCGGCCGGCGGATGCCGGAAACCCGGATGCACGTTCCAGGGATGACCTTAGCCGCACTTCCTCCCAACGCCAACTCCCCGCGACCGCACCGGTCCAACTGGCCCGGCCGGTCTGACCTATCTCATTCATCTCATACGTCCCATAGGTCCCATAGATCCCATCCGTCCGGAACACCGGGCTGGAAGCCCGCCGGCCTGTAGTGCCGGGTGTGGACACCCGCCCCCCCGTTTTCTCAGCCGGCGGCGCCGGCGAGGACGCGGACGCCATAGGCGGGAAGCTTGACGGTGCCGGAGATGTCGCGGTCCTCGAGCAGGTCGCGGCAGGTCTGGCCGACGGGCAGGGTGACGGCGCGCGCCTCCGTGGTGAAGTTCATGAGGAAGAGGAAAGTGCGGTTGCCGGCGCGGCGGAGCTGGGCGGAGACGCCCGCCGGGATTTGGCCCTGGACGGCGGAGCGCAGGCTGTGACGCTTGACCAGGCCCGTGTAGAAATCGGTGAGGAACGGCTCCTTCACGCGCGCCCCAAGGTAGTAGCAGGCGCCTTTGCCGAAGGCGTGGACGGTGACGGCCGGGGTATTGGCATAGAATTCCTGGCCATACGCCATCACCGCTTCGGCGCCTTTGAGCTGGATGAGGTCGGCGTAGTGCTGGACGTCATACTCCCCGCGCAGGCCAAGGATATTTCCGTTCACGGCGTGAACGGTCTGGCGCTGGTCAGGATAGAAGGCGTCGGTTTCCGTGACGCGCAGGCCGGCGACGGCCGCCAGTTCGCCGCCGGGGAAACCGCCAAGCCAGCAGAGGTCGTTTTCGTTGACCATGCCGCTGAGGAAGGAGAGGAGCAGGATGCCGCCCTGGCGGACATAGTCAGCCAAGCGCCGATCCGCGCCGGTGCGGACCATGTGCAGCATAGGGGCAATGACCAGCTTGTAGCGGGAGAAATCAGCGTCGGCGTCGACCACATCCGCGGCCAGATTCCGGCGCCAGAGTTCGCGGTAGTGGGCGCGGACTTCGTCGCCGTAGTGTTTCTCCCGGTTCTGGAAACCCTGGTGCCCGTCAATGGCCCAGGCGTTCTCCCAATCAAAGACGACGGCGATCTCCGCGGGGGTGTCGGAGCCGGCGACGGGAGCAAGTTTTTCGAGCATGGAGCCGAGACGGGCGACTTCCTGAAAGACGCGGTTTTCGGCGGAGCCGTCATGATCCACAACGGCGCCGTGGAATTTTTCCGAGGAGCCGCGGCTTTTGCGCCACTGGAAATACTGGACGGAATCGGCGCCGTGGGCGACGGCCTGGAGGGAGGAGAGGATGTGCATGCCGGGCCGTTTCGGCTTGCAGATGGGCTGCCAGTTGACCTGGCTGGGGGTAGATTCCATGAGCAGGAAAGGCTGCCCCTTGAAGCTGCGATTGAGGTCGTGGTTGAAGGCGGTATCGGCGGCGACGCGGAACTCGTCCGGCTCACTGTGCCAAGCGGGATAGCTGTCCCAGCTGGCGATGTCGATGTACGGGGCGAACTTCCAGTAGTTCAGGCCCATGTAAGTGCCCATCATGTTGATGGTGACGGGAACGTTAGGGGTGAATTCCCGGAGCGGCTCGATCTCGTTACGGAAAAAGTCCACGGCCTGGTCGGTGATAAAGCGCTTCCAGTCCAGAACCATGCCGTGCATGGACGGGTCGATGGCGGTGATTTCCTCCCACTGGCTGAAACGGTGGCTCCAGAAGGTGCTCCACCATGCTTGGTTCAGTTCTTCCAGATTGCCATGGTAGCGTTGCTTCAGCCACTGACGGAAGGCTTCGAAGCAGAGGGGGCAGTGGCAGGGGTCGCCGGAGTATTCATTGGAGACGTGCCAGAGGAGCAGGGCCGGATGATCTTTGTACCGTTCTGCGAGCATGCGGTTGATGATCGCGGTTTTTTCGCGGTAGACGGGGGAGGTGCGGCAATGGTTGTGGCGGCCGCGGTGGGGGTCGCGCAGCCCCTGGTCGTTCATCCGGCGGATTTCGGGATATTTCAGGGAGAGCCAGGCCGGCTTGGCGCCGGACGGGGTGGCGAGGACGGCCTTCATGTTCTGGTTGGCGAGGCGGCTCATGATGCCGTCGAGCCAGGCGAAATCAAAGCGTCCCTCCTCCGGTTCGAGCATGGCCCAGGAGAAGATACCAACGGACATGGCGTTGCACTTCGCTTCGCGCATGAGCCGGAAATCGGCGACGATCACCTCCGGCTGGTGCAGCCATTGTTCAGGATTGTAGTCGCCGCCGTGGAGCAGGCGCGGGAACGCGGGGAAAAGCGGGGCGGGGGGACGGGGGGCCATGGGGGTCTCCTCAAGCGCGGAAGCTTAAAAATGTCAAGTCCTGGTTTCCGTTTGACACTTTGATTTCTGGTTTGGGATCACTCGAAGT
>CAITSE010000219.1 GCA_903894975.1 uncultured Lentisphaerota bacterium | reverse complement strand
TGACGGTGTGACGGTGTTACAGTAAGTCGGTAGACACAGACAAAATCCGGGAACGCCGAGCCCCAGCTCGGCGTGTCCTCCAAAACCGAGCCGCGAATGTGAATGAGCGGGTGTTCCCGATCTCTAAAACGAAAAACCCGCTCCATCACTGTCGCGGCTCTGACGGAAGAGAACCCGCTCCATTACTGTCGCGGCTCTGATGGAAAATTCGCGTACATTCGCGGTTAATGGCAAGAGAGGCATCCAGGCGATGAGGTCCTCACTTCAGCGCAAACAGACGAGAACCCTCTTCCGGGCGGCGGCCGCGCCGTCCCGGAAGGCGTTCACGTTGATCGAGCTGCTGGTGGTGATCGCGATCATCGCGGTGCTGGCGGCGATGCTGCTGCCGGCCTTGCAGAAGGCGAAGCGGTCCACGGACAACACCAAGTGCATGAAGACCCTGCAGCAGTTCGGAATCGCCGCCCAGTCGTACATGGATGACAGCGATGAATATGTTCCCGGCAACATTTTTCAGAGCCAGGGCCCCTATTACGACTGGGATACCCGGCGCTTTCAGCGGAAGCTCCAGTCGTATCTGTATGTCCCGACGACCGGATGGAGCACCAGTCCGATGCCGGGCTATTCGATCCTCTATGAATGCGCGTCGTGGAGGGTCGCCTTCCAGCCGACCGCCTATGGCACGGATCCCTTCAGCTCCTGCTATATCGTGAACTTTTCGCCGCCGGGAGTCAGCGGCCTCTGGGGTGGCAACCAATTCATGACGGGCAACATTGCGTGCAAAAAGATCACCACGATCCCCGCGGCTTCGTTGTCCACGATCTGGATGATGCGGGACAAGAATTTCACGGCGGCGGAGAACCACCGGGCCTGGCGCAACGCCATCTTTTTCGATATGCATGTCGGAGCCCTTAACTTCGCCAACACTCCCCTCTGAAAA
Organism: uncultured Lentisphaerota bacterium; assembly: GCA_903894975.1. Taxonomy (GTDB): domain Bacteria; phylum Verrucomicrobiota; class Lentisphaeria; order Oligosphaerales; family CAITYL01; genus CAITSE01. Next base: position 926 of record CAITSE010000219.1, on the reverse strand, counting down.
CGGTGCGTTGTCATGGGCGGCAGCAGTGCCACGACCCAACCCTTGTGGAAGCTCCAGCCCATCGCCACGCAGAACTGATTCGACCTTCTGATTCGGGAGAAGAAAACATGAAACCCTCTGCTGTCCGACAATCCATGCAAAACCTGCGCATGCTGGGCGCCGCGCTCGCGGCCGGGGCCCTGCTGGGGCCGGCCCGGGGCTTGGCGGCCGGGGAGGATGCCGCCCTGATCGCCAACGGCGGCTTTGAGCAGTCCGCCAATGCGACGGTGCCAGACGGCTGGGGCAAGATGGCGGCCGGGGCGTCCTGGGAAGTGGAGGAGGGGAATCATTTCCTGCGCCTCAAGACCCAGGAGGCGGGCAAGACCGTGATGCTGTACCGGGCACTGCCGCTGAAACCCGAAGTCAAGGCCCTGGATTTGAGCTACCGCGTCCGGTTCACGGACATCAAGCCGGGCAAAGAGTCCTGGTACGACGGCCGCATCATGATGGACTTTGTGGACGCGGCAGGCAAGCCCGTCAAACCCAGCACCAAGGCGCCGAACTTTCGCGGCAGTTCCACCGGCTGGGTGGAGCGCAAGCAACAGATTCCCGTGCCGGAAGGCGCCGTGACCCTGAAATTTATGCCGTCTCTTTTCCAGGCGGAAAGTGGCACCCTTGACTTTGATGACATCAAGCTGACGCCCGCGGCCCCGGCGGCGCCGGCACCGTAGCCTGCCAAGCGGCCTCGGCAGGCAGAGACCGCGAAGGGAAGACAAGTAAAATTCGGAGCGTTGTTGAGCAAGGCCTTCAGCCTTGATGGCGTTTTTCCCGTTTTACCTGGGGCGTTGCCCCAGGCTAGGTTGGAATGCCCCCTTGGGGCGGTCAGAACTATCCAATGGCTGTCGTCCCCAAGGCTGGGTATTGTTCGAAGGCTGTCGCCCCAAAGG
>CAITSE010000218.1 GCA_903894975.1 uncultured Lentisphaerota bacterium | reverse complement strand
GAACGCCAATGAACGCGAATAGTATCCCTGATTGATTTTTTGGGTAGGATTTACCAACTGCCCCGCCGACACCGCGGAACCATCCAGTATCAATCGTTTGACAGATGGGCTGGTACCGGTATAGTGGGGGAAATACGCCTCCCCGGAACGAACACCCGACGCGGTCAATCATCGTCCGCCGACAAACGCGGCTTGAACCTTTTCCCACCCTAGCGAAGGAACCGATGCCATGGCTGAACGTCAGGAAAAATCACCCAGCCAGGCGTACACGGCCGACGCCCGCACCCTCCACCTCTGGGGCATCGGCGGCATGGCCGATTACATGCTGTTCGTCTCCTTCAACGCCCTCATCCTGCCGATTTTCACCACCGCCTTCGGGTTAAGCCCGGTGCTGGTGGGCTGGGCGCTGATGCTGCCACGGATCACCGACGCCCTGGTGGACCCGATTCTCGGGCATCTCTCGGACGACACCCACACGCGCTGGGGCCGGCGCCGGCCGTATCTGTTCGGCGCGTCCATCCTCGGCGCCATCGTAGTGATGGCGCTCTGGTGGGCCTCGCCCGCGTGGCCCCAGGGACGGCAATTCGCGTATCTTTTGACCTGCAGCATCCTGCTTTATTTCTGTTATGGCGTGTTCAGCATGACCCATGTCGCCTTCGGATACGAGCTCTCGGACGATTACCATCTCCGAACCAAGGTGGTGGCGATCCGCGGCTTTTATTTTTCGATCGCAGCCCTGGCCGGAGGCTGGCTGTACTGGCTGGCACTGCGCCCGGTTTTCGGCGGCGAGATCGCCGGCATCCGCTGGATTTCCGCGGGCATCGCCGCCGTCATCCTGGTGGCCGGCCTGATCCCGTTCTTCTGCTGCCGGGAACGGTTCCAGAACGCCAACCGCCGCCACGTCAATCTCTGGAAGGCTATTCGCGCCACCCTGCGGGTCCGCCCGTTCGTCATCATCCTGCTGCTGCGCGTGGCGCAAACGCTGGGCGGATCCCTGTTCGGCGCCATGGCCTTTTACATCGGCGTGTACAGTGTCTGCGGGGGGAATAAGTCGCTCTTCACCAGCCTCTCGGGCATCAACGGGATGGTCGGGTTTGCCGCCGCGTTCACCCTGATGCGCGTGGCCCCGTGGCTCAGCCGCCGGCTGGGAAAACGACGGGCCATCATCTGGGGCTACGGCGCGGCATTCCTGGGAGCCATGCTGATGCCGTTCTTCATGCGGCCGGGACATCCGTATCTGCTGCTGACGCACATGATCACCTTCGGTCTGGCCAGCGCCGTCCTGACCATGTTCATGGCCGCCGTCATGCCCGACATCTGCGACCTGGACGAACTTGAGTCCGGGGAGCGCCGCGAAGGGCTGTTCTCGGCGGTGATGTCCTTTGTGAGCAAGATCGAAAACTCGGTCTGCATCCTGCTGGGCGGCTACCTCGTCGCGTTCTCCGGCTTCGACACCCACGTGGCCCAGCAGATGGGACAGCAACCGCAGGCGGTTCTCGACAAGATGCGCCTGCTCGGCTTCACCCCGGCGATCGTGTTCGCGGGCGTGACCTTCGCCATTGCCTGCTATTTCCCGATCACCCAGAAAATGATGACCGATGTCCGCGCCCGGTTGGACGCGCGCCGGGCCGCCGCCAGCCCATCCTGACGCGCCGGCCGCGATCCCGGCCCCGGAAATCCCCGGCGGCCTGACCGGAGACGGCGCGGCACAGTAGAACCTTTCTTGGATAGCCACAAAAGATCACAAGGGTACACAAAAAAGAATTCATTCCACCTTTGTGTTTCTTTGTGTTCTTTTGTGGCAGAAACGGTTTCCATTTCATGAATAAATCAGGTTAGCGCCACACGCGTGGGTCCGGCTTGGCCGGGCTAGGAGACGACGTGATGCATCCCTTTTCCGAGACCTTATTCCATCCGTTGCTGCCGGCCGCCGCCGGGCCGGCCGCCAAACTCCTGTTGCTGACGGCGGGAGCCGGGTTCTTCCTGGGTTCTCCGGCCACCGCCGGCCTGCCCGCCGTCGAATTTCCCGGTCCGGAATGGCGCACGGCCGCCCCCGGCATACAGGGCGTGGACGCGGCGAAACTCGCGGCGGCCATGGACTACCTCGCCTCCGTCTGCGGCCCCGCCGGGGTCCACGAGACCGTGGTCGTGCGCAACGGCGTGATTCTCTGGCAGGGCGACCGCGTCCGCCACCGCAACGTTATTTGGTCCTGCACCAAGTCCTTTCTGAGCACCTGCCTCGGCCTGCTGTGGGATGACGGCAAGTGCGCGCCCGCGGACTTCGCCTGGAAATACTTCCCGGAACTGAAGGCGGACTATCCGGCGGTGACGTTGGAACAGCTGGCGACTTTCACCAGCGGATATGACTGCCCGGACGGCCAGCCGCTCAAACCGATGCCGCCGATGTACAAGCCGGGGACGGCCATGCATTATTCGGCGCAGTCCGACCTGCTGGCGGCCATCCTGACCCGGATCGCGGGCGAGTCCCTGGAAAGCCTGTTCATGCGGCGGATCGGCCGGGAGATCGGCCTGACCGGGGAAAGTTTCCGCTGGGACAGCCGGGGCACGCTCGACGGCATCCCCCTCAACGGTGGCAGCGGCTTCCCGGGCAGCGGGGTACAGTGCTCCGCCCTGGGGCTGGCCCGCTTCGGGTGGTTCTACGCCAACGGCGGCTGCTGGAACGGGAAACGGCTCATCAGCCGCCGCTACCTCGACTACGCCACGGTGCCGCGCGTCCCGCCCACCCTCCCCCCGCACGAGCCCAACGGCTGGTACAAAGTCCTGCCCGGCAGCTACGGATTGAACTGGTGGGTGAACGGCACGACGCCGCAGGGCCGGCGCATGTGGCCCCATGCCCCCGCAGCCACATTCGCCGCACAGGGCAACAACAACGCAATCTGCTTTGTCGTGCCGGACTGGAACCTGGTGATAATCCGGCTCGGCAACGACCTCGTGATCGACACCGACCTGTACGACGGCATGTTCGCCAGGCTCGGCCTCGGGGAACCGGCCGATGTCCGCCGCTAAAGCCCCTGCATGTATGCGCGTCAACATTCTTATGGGTATTTACTGCGGCGTCCTCGCCGCTTTGGAGTGCCGGCGGCTGGACGCCGCTTTTTCCCGCCGGTGGAACCAGCCG
>CAITSE010000217.1 GCA_903894975.1 uncultured Lentisphaerota bacterium | reverse complement strand
CCGCTAATGAACGCCAATGACCGCGAAAAAATTTGAAATAAAGGCCGCCGGCAAGAACTTTTCGACCGCGCCAAAACCGCCCGCCTCAAAATCTGCACCGCAGCAACGATATTATACCCGGATTTTCTTGGCGATCTTTGCGCCTTTGCGAGAGACAATTTTGACCAGAACTTCGGCATCACCAGCACTACTATACGATACGAGCTTGGCGAGAATGGCAGGCTGCTGCATGGATTATCAGGCGCACATGGACAAGGCCGCGGCGCGGCTCCGCGAACTGGAGCACGCGCTGGCGGCTTTTGACTTCAAGGCGGGCCAGGCCCAGCGCCGCTTCCAGGAACTGAACCGCGAACGCCAGCGGCTCGAAGTCTTCCTGGCCCTGACCCGCGAGCTCGCCGCCCTCCGGCGCCAGGCCGACGAGGCCCGCGCCATGCTCGCCGCCGAAGCGGATCCGGAACTGCTCGAACTCGCCCGCCGTGACCTGACCGACGCCGAGGATCGCCTCCCCCGGCTCGAACGGGAGGTCAAGGTCACCCTCCTCCCCCCCCGCCCGGAAGAAGGCCGCGATGTCATCCTCGAAATCCGCCCCGCCGCCGGCGGCGACGAAGCCGGCCTGTTCGCCGGCGAACTCCTCCGCCTCTACCAGCGCTACGCCGAACAACGCGGCTGGACGGCCGAACTGCTGGAGCTTTCCAGCAACGGCGTCGGCGGCATCCGCGAGGCCGTCCTTTCCCTGCGCGGCACCGAGGTGTTCCGCTACCTGGGCTATGAAAGCGGCGTCCACCGTGTCCAGCGTGTCCCCACCACCGAATCCGCCGGCCGCATCCACACCTCCACTGTAACCGTGGCCGTGCTGCCCGAGGCCGCGGAAGTGGACCTGGAGATCGCGCCCGGCGACCTGCGCTTCGAATCCTGCCGCGCCTCCGGCGCCGGCGGCCAGCATGTCAACAAGACCGATTCCGCCGTGCGCGTCACCCATCTGCCCACCGGGCTCGCCGTCTTCTCCCAGCAGGAACGCTCCCAGCACAAAAACCGTGACATCGCCATGCGCCTGCTTCGTTCACGCTTGTTCCGGAAAAAACAGGAAGAAGAAGCCGCCAAGTACGCCGCCGAGCGCCGCCAACAGGTCGGCACCGGCGAACGCAACGAACGCATCCGCACCTACAATTTCCCCCAGAACCGCGTCACCGACCACCGCTTCGAACTCACCCGCCACGACCTGCCACAAGTCATGAATGGCGAGCGCTTCCACGAGTTCGTCGAGGAAATCCTGGGCCGCGACATTGACCGCCGCCTCCAGGCCGTCGCACCGGAATAACGGCCTGTGGCCCGTGGCCCGTGGGCCTGTGGGGTGGGAAGGGCGGGCAGATCGGACCAATCTGACGGATCTGACAGATCTTGCCACCACGCCCGGAACCACGGGGCGGCGCAGCTCGGTCGTTTTTCCCCCACAGACCACAGGCACACAAGCCACAGACCTTCTTCAGAGCTGCGGTGCGGCCGGGGGCGGGCCGACGCTGGCGCGCTCGTCCAGGCAGACATCCACGGTCACGGTCTTGCCGGCGCTCCGAGCCTCTTCGTCCGTGATGATGTCCATCGCCGTGCGCAGCATTTCCATGCGGTCGATGCGCACGGTGGTGATGGGCGGGTAGAGGAACTCCTCGCGCCCGGCATCGTCGTCGTTGACGATCACGCTCATGTCGCCGGGCACGGACAGGCCGGCTTCATACAGGGCCCGCAGACCCGCCATACAACCGGGCATGGAGTCATAAATCAAGGCTGTCGGCCGCTGGCCACCGGCCAGCATTTCCCTAGTGTAGTGATAACCTGCTGCCATGGAATTTCCGCCGGCCCCGACCTCGTCCCCAATCCGGCGCAGGTTTTTCAGGCGCAGGTTGTGCTCGTACAACCCCTGCTTCAGTCCCTCCATCATCCGGACCTTGTCATCCTGAGGCGGTTCATTGGCGATGTATCCGAGGTGTTGGTGCCCATTCTCCGTCAGGTACTGCGCCATCAGGTAACCGGCCTTGAAATGATCCTTGGCCACACAGAACACATTGGGCTGTGGCGCGGCGTATTCGGAGAAGACCAGGATGACGACGGGAATGCCGAACCGGCCGAACACCTCCACCTCCTTGCGCCCCAACTGGCCGCCGGGCGGGATCAGGATGACACCTTCCGCGGCGGTCTTTTCCTTGACCAAACGCGCCAGCGAGGAAAAATCGGTTTCCGATGTGATTTTGAAATCCACCAGATTCAGCTTCCGGTGCAAAGCCAGTTGCGCTGCGCAGTCGACCTTGGCCCAAATGTCGTAGGAAAACCACTGCGGATAGGCGAAAATCACTTGGTCGCGCCTGGCCACGACCCGGCCGGAAACAATTTCCACCTCGCGGCGGCTGACAAAGGTGCCCCGTCCCTTCTGCCGGCGCACCAGGCCGTCATGCTGCAATTCGGCCATGACCTTGTAGGCGGTCAGGCGCGATACGCCGAACTCCCTGGCCAGCTCGACTTCCGTGGGCAGGCGCGTCCCGACCGGCAACTGCAGGATCCGTTCCAGAAGCTGCTCGCGGATATGGTGGCCCCAAGCCAGACTTTGCGGCTTAACGACGCCGGTGCCGACCGGCGCCTTTTTGCTCGGTTGCGCGCTCATCGCCTCTCTCATTTGGTCAAAACGGTAACTAAGCCGGGGCTGTCAGCCGGCGCAAGGCGGCCTCCTGCCAGACCAGGGCCAGGAGGTCGGGCAGCGGTTCCGGATCCGGCACCTCCAGCCCCGGACCACCAGCCCGGACGCCGGCGGCGGCAGCGGAGAACAGCGGCAGCGCCCAGCGCCAGGACGGAGCCACGCCCGGGAAGTCGCGGCCGAGCCGGCGCAGGGACATGGCCTCCCAGACCGGCACGGCTTGGTCGCGCAGCCCCTGGGCGGCCAGAGCCTGGATCAGCCAGGCCACCGCCGGCAGGCTGGCGCCGCCGTTCCAGCCGTCGCCCGGCAGCCCCATGAACGGGCTGAGCTCCGGCGGCGGCGGCGCGGAATACGGCTGCGAAAGTAGGCGCAACGGCGCCTCCGGCCCGGGTCGGTTGCGCCCCAGCGCCTGAATCAACGCGGTCTGCCGCTGCTGGCCGGTGCCGCAGCAGGCCAGCGCCGCCCACGCCTGGACGTCCAGGTACAAATGGCCGTCGGCCACAGTGCCAAAAGGGCGGCCGGCGTCGGTATAGCCGCGGATAAACCATTTCTGGTCGAAGGCCGACGCCATGGCCCGGCGCAATTCGGCGGCCCAGGCCGCGGCCTCGTCCGCCAGAAAAGCGTCCCGCCGCGGCCGGGCCAGTTCGGCAAAACGTTCCAGCGCCACGATGGCCAGCGCGGTGTTGAGCGCGGATTCGCCGGCGCCCTCGACCCCGGCGTTCCGGAGCGCCGGATTCCAGTCGCCGGCCAGGATGCGGATAAAGCCGTGACTGCCGGTGCGGATCTCGTCCCGCAGCCAATGATACGCGGCCCGGAGATGTTCCCACACCGGCGCCGGCTCGGCGTCGGCAAACGGCTGGGGCTCATCCAGCCAGGAGGCACTGTCGGCCCCGCGGCCGGCCAGTTCTCCGCAAGCCAAAAGAAACCAGATCTCCAAATCGCTGCGCTCGACGGCGGGATGAAGTTCGGCGGCCGGGGTGGCGTCCAGACTTTCAGGGAGACGGCCTGCCTGATTCTGGCGGGTGGCGACGGCCCGCAACGTTTCCAGGGCCAACTCCGGTTGTGCGTCCCGGCAAGCCAGGGCGGCGAGTAGCAGGTCACGCACCGGCAGGTGACGCCCGGTAAGCGACTGGCGGCCGGTCGGTACCGCCGCCGCCCCGGTGCCGAGAAGGCAGCGGCCGTGCCGGCCGTCCTGCCGGGAAAGTGCGTGGACTAGCGCCGCGTTCCAGACGCACTCCTCCTGCATCCACAATTCCGGCACCCGCGCCGGCGCCGCCGGCAGCAGCCGCTTGGCCCAGGCCGTTTTGGCGGCGGCGACATCGGTCTTTTCCACTTCCTCCTGCGCCCAGGCGACGGCGCAGTCACGCTGGCAGCCGAACCGGACGCGATAGACGACTTCCTGATTTTCAGTCAGTTCCACCGGACGTGCAAGCTGCAGGCGCCGTTCCTCGCAGGCGGAAGTCCACTCGGCGGTTCCGGCCAGCACCACGTCACCCACCGGTTCGCCGAGTTCGGTAAAGATCGCCACGCCGCCGCGGCAAAAATGTCGGGGCGCCCGCGGATGGGGCCCGGCCCCGGGCTCGTCGAACCCCGTCTCCAGACTCACACCGAGCGTGCCGGCAAGCGCGGCGCCACGAGTCAGGCGCAGCCGGATTTCCAGCAGGACCAAGCCGCTCCCGGCGGGGTCTGCGACAAACTCGAGCGCGGCGTCCACTGCGGCGTCCGGACCGAACTCCAGCGGCGCCCGGTGAACGACGTAGCCCGCGCCCCAGATCATGGCCGCCCCAGGCGCCGCCTCGAAATCGCCCCCAGGCAGCCGCCGTTCCAGGCCGCCCAGCGCCAGCGTAACAGAAAATGCGCCGGCATGCCGCGGCGGCGGCGGCGTGATTTCCCGCGGCGAATGCGCGTCCATGCAGAACAGCCGGAGCCGGCCCCAGGCATCCAAACTCAGGGCAATCCGGCCGTTGCCGATCAAGTGCCCGGGCTGCCGGCCGGCCGCCTGGAAATGCGCCAAGTCCGCCTGGAAGCACGGCAGGTTGTTGCCATCCCGTTCCCAAACCCCCCAGGGCGTGACGCCGAATTTCAACGGACTCATCAAAAACTCCCGTCCGTGGCGGAACCATCGGAAGCGGCTCCGAGCTGGGTGGTTTTCGTGTCTTTCCAGATGCCCTTGAGCTTGCCCGACTTCAGGAACGCGTTGGCCGCCACCAGAACCATGGCGTCCAAAATAAAGCCGACGAGCGTCGCGGGCAATTTCCTGATCCGCTGCGGGAGCGGAAGCTTTTTCAGCCGGCGGAAGCGTATGCCGAAGGCGCCGGGATAGATCACCCACCGGCCGCCCCCGGCCACCCGCTCCCGGATGAGCTTCCGGTACCAGTCCGGGTCGTCCGCATTGTTGTCGCGCACAATCTCACCGGCGTCCCGGGTGCCCGTCTGTGCGGAAAGGTAGTCGCGCAGGAAGACGTAGATGGTGTGGGCGACCTGCTGCCGGCGCTGGTTGAAAAAAATATCGCGGAAGCGCGTATACGCTTCGAACACATGTGAGGCGTCAGGCGCGCGGACAACCCGCCGGTCGTCCGACGGAGAACGCAACAACTCCGTGCATACCATGACCTTGATAAAACCGTCATCGGCGATCAGCCCCGGCGGCAGGTAGATCCGGCGCAAAACCGGCCCGCGGGCGCAGTAGAGCTGGCCTGTGATCTGGGCCGTCGCCGCCTGGGTCATCTGGCCGATGGCGAGAGAGAGGTGGTCGAACAGGCTTTTGCGTTTCTTGAACAGCACATGTTTCTGCGGCAGGTCGGTGGACACGCTGGCGTCCCGGTTCTGTTCGAGGGCGCGAATCATGTTCAGGAGCGTGTCCGGATGGGTGAAGCGGATGTCGGCGTCCATCAGGAAAAGATAGTCCGCTCCGGGATCAGCGAACTCATGGACGAACTGGTTCCAGGCATTGGCTTTGCCCGGTTCCTGCAGCTCGCATACCTGCCAGCGTAAACGGTCGGCTGACATGGCGGCGGCGCACCGTGTCAACGCCTCGGCGGCCACCCCGGCCGTGGCGTCCGTGCAGCCGTTGGGAACCACCACGACCTGAACGCTCGCGTCCAAATTCTCGAGACGCTGAAACAGGCTCTGCTCAAACAAAGAGCGGAGGCTGACCGCGATCACTTCCGCTTCATTCCACGCCAGGATGCCAAGGCTGATATTCATAGGCTGTCGAGTCTTTACGGCAAAAAATCACGGAGATGCTTATCCGGGAAAATATCAATATTCAAATGGCACTTAATCAGATAGAGAACGATAAATGCGGTCACCGCAGCCCCGACCATGAGGAACCAGACGACCAGGACGGAAAGACCGATTTTCGCGGCATGCCGGCTGCGCCGGCGACGATCAAGGGAAACCTGTTGCACATGATCGCGCCGGTCACGGCCAAGCAAAAACACGATGTAATAGCGCACCCAATACAAGGACAGTTCGGTGCGCACATCCACAAGGTGTCGCGAACTACCGTTCACTTGGGCCAGCGCCTGCTGCAAGGCCGCAAGTTGCACCTCGGAAAACGTCACCCGCACCGCCGCGGGAATGCTGTTGATCACGCTGTCTCGATAAGGATCGCGGGTCATCGGCTGAACCATGGCCGCAACTCTCCTGCCGTCATCCGGCTGGCGCGGGATGACGGGATCTTGATTTTAACATGTAAACAGTTGCATATAGACCGAGCTTGGCATATTATATAAGATAATGCCTGCATGACGGATGGAGATCGGCGTCATGGACAAACCGGATAAATCTACCCGTTAAACCAGAGGGACCACACCATGAAATGCTCGGCCAAGCGAACCGGCTGGGGAATGCCCGCAGCCCTGGGCTTATGGCTGGTGGCAACGGCGGCGGGGGCGGAGGGGGAGAGGGAGGGGAGGCGAAAGCACAAACCTCGGGGGTTGTGAGCCCCGTGCAAGCCACGGCCCACCCGCTGGGGTTGAGCACGGTGGGACCGGTCATGCTGGGCGGATCGGATGCGGCTTCCGCGACATTTCAAAAAACGGTTCTGCCATCCATCAGCCAGTTGCTGAATGCCCGGCTCGCCGAAACGAAAAGTTTCAATGATTCGGCGGCCCTGCTCGATCCCACCCGCCTGAATCTGCGCACGGCAAGCGATGTCCGGGTCTACTTTATCGGCGAGGGCGCGGGGTATCGCAACACCCTGGGATTTTCAGTCAGTGCCGATGGCCAAATTACCGGCAACCGGCAGCTCATCTTCCCCGACGCGTCCAGTTCCGTTTCAACCTACGACCCGGGAAAAACGGCGGTACGGACCGCGACCGCGCCTCTGCTGCCTGGCGACTTTGTCACCCTCGGGACCCTGGCCGCCAAATCCACCCTCGACTTTTTCCTGATCTCGAACGGTGCCAATGGCGGAAGCTCCGTTTTCAGCACCGTGGGCGCGAAAAACCCGGACCGCATCAACCATGTGGTGGCGTTTGCCTTGCCGGACAGCCCGTACCTGATCCTTGGGTTTGAGGACATGCTGGGCGGCGGCGACCGTGATTTCAACGACGTGCTGATCGCCGTGGACATCGGCGCGCGCAACGTGGCGGCGCTGACGGGGGCGCCGGAGCCGGCGCTCATCGTGGTCCTGGGAGCCTTTTTGCTACTGGCTTTTCGGCATTCCCGCAGCGCGGGAGAGGCCGCCCCGGCATGAAGCTGAATCGTGTACCCATTGCCGCCGCCATCGGGATTCTGATTGTCGCCGGTTTTGCGATATGGGGTGTGCCCTATTGGCGCCGGCAGGTGGTCGGCCGTCAGGATGCGCAAGCCCGCGAACGCGTTTCCCGCCTGCTGGAAAAAGGGCGGGGGCGTGAAGCGCTTTCTCTTGTCCGCCTGCAGCCGCGGCCCTTCCGGCATCCGGATTGGCCCGGGCTTGAGTTGCACGCCGTTACCGCCACGCGTGACGTCTATGCCTTGGACAGCCTCTACCGGCGCGATCCAGAGGCGCTGCGGCGTGATGAAGACGCGGCGATTCTGTTGTTGCGAATCTGGCTGGCCGGACGGCCCAGTCCGGATTACGCACAGTTGCGTCAGGCCTGGCGCGGACGCGAACTCGCCAAAGGGCGCTGGAAATTGCTGGACGCCGACGCGCTGATGCGCGCTGGCAAAATAAACGCCGCGGCGGAGTTGCTCAAGAGAGAGACCCTTTCGGGAGCGGACGAGGCCGGCCGGCTCCTGCGACTAGCCCTGATGGCGGCCCCGCAGGATCAAAAGGCGGCCTGGATATATCTTTCGCAGGCCCGCGCAGTGGCGCCCCGGAACCCGGATATTCGCTCTTTCTGCGGACAATTCCTGGAAACCGCCGGCCGCTTGGCGGATGCACGTGTGGAGTATGTTTCCGCCGCACTTGCGGATACGGCCAATCCCCTGTTGCGGGATCAATTGGCCGAGTTTTACCGCCGTCAGGGCAATCTTGACCTGGCCGCGCAAACGTGGCGGGAGGCCCTGGCAGCGCCCGTATCCCTTGATTATCTCTGGGTGAAGGCGCTGTTCTGGTCGCGCGTCGTCCAGCCGCCCACCACGGCCTTGCCGGACTCCGTGCCCGGCGGCACGCTAGCGCCGCTTGTCGCCAGCATGCGGGCAACTTCCTCAAACCGGTTTTGGGACGTAACCGCGGCGCCAGAACCGCTAAATCCGGGCGACGCCGCACCGGTGCGGCCCGAACGGTTTTGGCTGGAGCTGCTTGAACAGTTGCGCACCGGACGGGAAGAGGAGGCGCGGAAAATGCTCGAACGCGCACCGCCCGCCGCCTTGGAGTTGCAGCCGGATTTGGCGGCGGCACTCCGACAGATTTTGGCATTCCGGCGCGCCGGCGCCATGCCGGCCGGAAAATCCGCCGCCCCGGCCCGGCCTGCCGACGCCCCGGCGCGCCATGCCTTCTTTGATGAATTAGAAAACCTGCGGCAGGTTCCAGAACTGACGCCGCTGCAGGCTAAGTTTCTGAAAAGTCCCCAGATTTTTCCCGCAGCGTGCCTGGCCGCCGGATGGCGCGGCGCCGCCCTGACCCTGTGGGCGGAACAGCCGTTGGCGCCGGATCTTCCGGAATGGTACGTCTATGCGTTGGCCCAGGCCTTGCGCTACAATCGCAGTCCTGACACCGCGCTGGCCCTGTTGACATCCTCCCCGTCCACACCCCTGCTGGACCTGCTTTCCGCCGAATTGCTTATCCAGCAACGGCACCCGGATGACGGATGCACGCGACTGGCGCGGCTGGCATCGCGCCCTGACGCCATCGGCGACCGCGCCGCCTGGCTCCTGGCGGTGACACGCCTGGAGCAGGGGCGAATCGAGGAAGCGCGCGCCGCGTTGGCGCAACAGCCGCGACTGGCCGACAGCGTCACCGGCCGCGAAATCGAGGCGCGGATGGAAGCGGCCGCAGGCCGCACCGAAAAAGCCGAGGCGCTATATCACGCCCTGGCGGCGCAATCCGTCGAGGCGCGCGTCTGGCTGGCCCGGCGCGCCGTCCAGCGCCAAGATTGGGATACCGCCCGGAAACTGACCCTGGAATTGATGGATTTGATGCCGGATGAACTGGAGCTGCGTCGGTCGTTGCTGACGATTGACGCGGAGGCCCGCAAAAAATAGAGCGCAAGCGATGCCCGGCACCATGCCACATCCATGTCCGGAACTTCCCCACACCCTCCGCAGCGATAACCGGCTCACCCGCCTGGATCGCCTGTGGCTATGGGGACTTGCGTTTTTGGCGGCGTTTATTTGGGTGCGTGACGGCAGTTGGATGGTGACGGCGTGGGAGGTTTTGCCGATCCTGGTGGCGTTCCCGCTCGCCTGGTGGTGCGGCAGGCCGTGGCTTTGGCGCGCCGGCGGGGGCGGGGTGAACCGGGAATGGCTGGCGGTGGCGGCCGTGGTCTGGGTTGCCGGGATTACACTTAACCTGACCGCACTCCTGGCCCTGGCGTGGGTTCTGGCCCTGTGGAGCCTGCTGTCGGCCCGTCTTGAACCGGCGGCGATCCCGGCGGCGGCGCGCCTGTTGCCGTTGCTGGGATTGGGGTTTCCCTGGCTGGCGCTGGAGGCCGACAGGGTCGGATGGTATTTCCGCCTGTCGGCGGCGGGAGTTGCGGAGCAGCTTTTCGGCGCCCTGGGGTTTGAGGTCGCGCGGCAGGGAGTCCTGGTGCTGGTCCAGGGGTTGCCGATTTCCGTGGATGCCGAATGTTCGGGGTTGACGGTGTTGCAGGCGATGTTGATTGCCGGCCTGTTCGTGGCCCACCAGAAATTCCGCGCCTCTCACGCGTCCTGCTACTGGTGGGCGCTTCCCGCCCTCGTGGCGGCCGCGTGGTGCGCCAATACCCTGCGGGTTCTAATCGTAAGCGCCGCGGCGTTGAGCTTTGGCACAACATTCGCCTCCGGTCATTTTCACGTCTTCGGCGGTACGCTGATCCTGCTGTTGATGTTTCTGCTCTGCCTGGCCGGCTTTTCCTGGGTTCACCGGGTGCTGCGCGCCGGAGAAGACCTGGTGCCGCGGATGCGCTTTTGGGCCGGGACGGCCACCCTGCTGTTTTGTGCCATGATGTGCGGCGATTTGCCGCGAGCCTGGCGCAGTTCTCCCTTTGACTGGGGTGGACAGGCGGCGCTGGCGCTGTGGAGCCTTCCCGTACTTGCCGCCGTAATCAAAAATCTGCGCCCCGCCGGCAAGGCTTCTGCATGCGTCTGTTCCGTTTTTTTCTCTACCGCCGCCCTGGGGCTGCTCATGCTGGGAACCGCCAGCTCCCTCAATCTCTTCAAACATGCGGCGCTGGCCGTCGCGGCGGCGGCGTTCATGCCCCGCACGACCTGGACTTTCTGGTGGCTGGCGCTCGCTGTTTCCTGGATGCCGGTCCTGGGTTGGGCGGGCAATGGCGCCGGGGTGCAGGCGGTTTGGCTGTTGCGGTGGGGTCTCGGCCTGGGCGCGGCGGGGGCCGGACTCCGGGGGCTGCACCATTCGCCGGAAAGGCGAGCCGTTCCGACCCTGCCCGGAACCTGGTGGCAACCGCTGGCGCTGGCGGCCGCCGTCACGGTTACCCTGCTCTGGGAGCTGGCGCCGCTTCCCGATGCGTCGCCACGCCTGAAGGCGCTGGCGCGCGAGGGTCTCGGATTTTCGAGCGTGGAAGTGCCGCTCTCGAACGTCGAAGCCGGAATCTACCACGATGCCAATGTGATAAAGCGGCTTTACCGCATGCGGTCCGGCAGCGTGGTGGTCGTCGTGATTGACGGATCGAAAAACCGGCATGCCGTGCATGATCCGGTTTACTGTTTCCGGGGCGGCGGCTGGCGGGTGATCGCAGAAAACCCACTGCCCATGCCCGGCGGCGCGGCCAGGCGCGTCGAGCTGGAGCGTGGCGGCGAACACGCGGAGGCCATTTATTGGTTTACTGACGGGACAAGCCGGCACGCCTCCGCAACCCGCTACTGGTGGCAGACGGCCGTGCGCCGCTTGACGTTCGGCTCCCTGGGCGGAGAACCGGTTCTCGTGGTCATTCAGCCTACCAGCGGCCACAGCGACCGCGTGAACTGGGAACAAACGCTCTCCCTGATTCCAGAGCTGCGTTCCCTGTAGCGATTGCGTGCGCGGACTCATCATTCCCGTTTGGCGGCGAGCAATTCCCCCTCTCGAATAACCACGATGCCGTAACAAATCGCCGGGTTAAAACCCTAATCCGACACGCTTGGCCGTCCGGGGCGTAAGCGCCAAAACCTGATGACCGTCCAGGAAAAGCTGGCTTTGCGATTGCACCGAGCCGTTGCCGTATTTGTGGGAATTGGCCCAAGTCGTGGAGAATCTTCCCGTGTCATCGGCCGTGTCGCAGAGGATGAGGGTGTTGGCGGCGCCGCTGATCAGCATCGGCTTGTAGCTGGCCGGGTTGTAATACGACCCGCTGACCAGGGTGTAGAAATAGTCGCTGCGGCTGTTGTAGCTCTGCATCCAGACCTTGGTCCAGTCAGTGCCTTTCACCGGGCACTGCGAGACCGCCCCCGTCATCCCGTAGGGCCTCAAGGTGTTCCACATCCGGTCCAAGGTGCTTTTGGTGCCTTCCCCGAGGTAGGAAGAGTTGAAGATGTCCGCGCAAAACGGGGGGGGCGAACGAATTGTTGTCATCGGCATAGACGCTGACAAACAGAAAAATATTATGCAAGTTGTTCTGGCACAGCACCAGCCGCGCCTGTTGCTTGGCCTTGGCCAAGCTCGGCAGCAGGATGGACGCGAGGACGGCAATGATGGTGATGACCACCAGCAGTTCGATCAGGGTAAAAAATCGGGGAGAGACTCCCCTTTTTTTTAGCTTGGATAATCGCGGCATAAAACGGCATCCTTGACGAATTGGTTCACGCGGAGCCGCGGAGTTCGCGGAGAGGAGGGAACCCACTTTTTCATCCTCCGCGTTCTCCGCGGCTCCGCGTGAAAAAGGCTTCGTACTATTATAGCCTTTTATCTAAATTAATCGCAAATAGATATGAAACTTTTACTATAAGATACAACTTTCTTTAAGATCCATTACGCCCTGAGCCGGTACGGGGACAGGCGGGGCGCGCAGGGGGACGGCGGAATTGGGGGGGCCACGCTACGGAATTTCACTCCGGGCCGGGCTCGGCAATTCCGGAAGACTGTCGTGTTTTCGACTGTACGTGATTACGTTATGGCACCAGAACGCAACCTTGAAAAGGCGCCATGATTTCCAGCACACCCGCTCTTCAGGACTGTTTGCAGCACGCCCGGACGCATGGCGCCGTGGCGATCGACACCGAGTTTGTCTGGGACGAAACCTATTATCCCGGGCTCGGCCTGGTTCAGCTCGGGATCTCGCCAGACGCGGCGTGGCTGATCGACGCTCCCGCGCTGGCGGACCCCGCCCCCGTGGGCGCCCTTTTGGCCGACCCCGGCATCATCAAAGTTCTCCATGATGCGCGCCAGGACCTATGCATCCTGAAAGACTGGAGCGGCGGCGCACCGCGCACGATTTTCGACACCCGCCTGGCCGCCGGGTTCTGCGGCTATTCCTCGCAGCTTTCCCTGCAGGCGCTGCTCCGCGAAGTGCTGGGCGTGGAACTGGAAAAAAGCGAGACCCGGACCAACTGGCTGCGCCGCCCGCTTTCCGCCCGCCAGATCGCCTACGCCCTGGATGACGTCCGCCATATGCTCGAGTTGCGCGACCGCCTGCTAGCCCTCGCCGGGGAGGCCGGCACACTCGCCTGGCTTAAGGAGGAAATGCAGGGACTGGACGATCCGGCGCTTTACCAGGCGCGGCCGCCGGCCGAAACCTGGGCGCGCGTCAAGGATGCGGGCCGCCTCAACGCTCAGGGGCTGGCCGTTCTCTGCGAGCTTGCCGCCCTGCGCGAGGAGACCGCCCGCGAGCACAACCTGCCGCGGACCTGGGTGATGGCCGATGCGCTGCTGGTGACCATGGCCGAACGCCCTCCCCTTGCCGCCGCCGATCTTCTGGCCATCCGCGGCCTGAACGACCGCCAGCGCAGCCGGTTGGGCGAGGGCTTGATTGCCGCCTGCCGCTGCGCTTTGGAAAAGCCGCGCCAGCAATGGCCGCGGCTGGAATCACGCCACCTGGACGAAGCCGCCAAGAAGCAGACCGATGTCGCCCTGGCCTGGTTGAAGGATCGCGGCGCGGCACTGAAGGTTGACCCCGCCCTTTTCGGCAGCCGCGCCGAGGTCGGCGCCCTGATCAGCACCCTGGCCGCCGGCAAACCGGAATCCGCCCTACCGCTGCTGCGCGGCTGGCGGTTCGAGGCCGCCGGCCGCGACCTCCTCGCCCATTTTTCCCTCCGGGGTTCGGCCGGTTTTCATAATCAATGAAATAATAGGACTCGACATCCCGTGATTGACTCCACCTGTTTTCATATCGACGAGGATCCTCAACTTTTCGTTGATGATGTTCTTATCGAGGCCGCGCAAGGCCTTACCCGGCGCTGGCACAAGCCGCAGCGGCATGGCAACGAGCCGGTGATCCGGCGTGATCGGCCATGGGAGCAGAGCCTCTATTTTACTTACAGCAATTATATCGTCATTCGCGACCCGGCCGACGGCTTGATCAAGTGTTGGTATGAAGACATGAACGAGGTGGATGGGAAGCAACATCCTTGGAAGACTACCCTTCTGTATGCTGAGAGTGAAGACGGTGTTACCTTCCGCAAGCCGGATACCGGAATTCGCACCCGCGACGGGCAGATGACAAATATCGTCATGGGGTACCAGAAGGGTGTCGAGCCAAACGAGCGCAATCCTTGGGCGGCAATGGGCGTCCACTCCAACGGCATTGTCATCGATCCGTATCCGCCGACGCCCGGGGAACGGTTCCGAACGATTTTTTCGGAAAGTATTCTGGAAAAGGGCGTGCTCAAGCACAAAACGACATGCGCGCATTCTGCGGATGGTCTCACCTGGAAGCGTTATCCTTGGTATCCAGAAATTGGCAGTACCGGAGGAAACCTCAACGATGTGTCCTGCCTGCACTACGATCATGACGCGCGGATGTTTGTGCAGAATACTCGCGACCATCGAATGTACGATGTCGCGTTTCCGCCAAACACTCTGAGCGTTTCGCATTGGTTTGGCCCCGTGCATCCCGGCCGGCCCGACCTGTTGGGCCGGCGGCGGGTCATTCAGACGCGCAGCCACGATTTCAGGCACTGGACGGAACCCGTGCTGGTCTCGGCGCCGGATGACGCGAGCGGTAGCGCCGTTTCCTTGGATAATCTTGACGTGGCTCATTATGGGATGCAGCAGTTCCGCGTGGGGCGCATGCATTTCGCAACGCTCGGCATTTTCCGCTACGTGGCGGATGGTATGGAAGTGCGCCTGTTGTATAGCCGTGACGGCAATACCTTTGTTGCGGCGGACCGCGGCACGGCGTTTCTGGCGCCGCGTGGACCCGGTCATTGGGATGCGGAAATGGTCTCGATAACCAGTCAGCCGGTGGAGATTGGCGACGAGTGGTTCTTCTACCATGGTGGCGCGAAGGCGCATCACGACTGGTGGTGTGGACCGGATGAAGGAATTGATCATCCCGATGCCCGCGATCCGGGTGCTGCCATGCGGGATGGATATGCGCTGGGCTTGGCGCGCTTGCGCAAAAACGGCTTGGCGTCGTTGGACGGAAGTCATGAGCGCCCGGGCTATGTTTTGACCAAGCCATTCAAGTCGAAAGGGAACCGGCTGACGATCAATGCCCGCTGCCGACCGGGCGGCTCGATCCGCGTCGCCGTCATGGATGCGGGCCGAAAGGTGATGCCGGGACGCGGGCATGAGCTGTCGGAGCCCTTTACGGGCGATGCCACGGCGCACACGGTCACCTGGGGCGGAGAGTCCGAGATGGGTGAACCGGGCAAATGGCGTCAACTGCTCTTCATGATCCGCAACGCGGAACTCTTTTCGTTCCAGTCATCGCAGCCGCAGAACTTCGCCCGCGGCGATGCTACGAGCGACGCCGTTTTATTTTTGCCGTAACTTAATAACCTACAGCCCAAACCCCTACAGCCTCCCCGTCCGCTATGGGACGGGTATGGAATAATTTAGGCTCCCTCTCATATCTCCACCACATACGGGCTCAAGGAGCCGCCGGCGTCAGAGGTGAACGCAACCTGTTTCGCATCGGGTGAAAACGAGGGGTGCGGATGCGAGGCCTGGGTCTTCCAGCTTGAACCGTGGTGGCAGAGCGGTTCAGGACGCAGAATTTTCCCGGCATCCGGCCGCAGCAACGACAAAGACTGATCGTCGTTCGGCTGATCCCAGGCCATGCTGAGGGTGTCGGAGACAAGGCATGACCGGTCAGGGGTCGCCTGGACATGCATGCTGCGGTCCGCGACGTGCATGTGTTCGGCCACAATCTTCCCTTCCATATCCAGAAACATGACGCCGTGACGGCTGCGCGGGTCGCCCCACGCCATCTCCACATGATCCTCGGGCCATTGACTGAACTGCACCCCCAGCACGCCGTCCGGACAGAAAAATTCATGCACCAAAAAAAGGTTGCGGGATTCCGGGAACAGGCAGCGGGATTGTTTTTTATGGCTTTGCCGCGCCGAAACCACCCAGAGCCGGGAATCCGCCAGGTACCCGCCTTCATGGCAAAAGACAATGGTGTCGGGGTCGGTGGGGTGGATCAGCACATGGCTGATCCAGAGCTGTTCGCCCCAGACCACCTCCAGCGCGTCCGTCTCCAGATCAAGCCGGCAGATCAGGCATCGCGGCCGGGAGTAAAAAATCTCCTCCATGGTGGAATAGATCGCGGTCGAACGTGTGAACTGGGGAATCGTTTCCTCCACTGCAAAGGCCAGATAACGGCCCGAGTTGTCGGCCGTGGGCAGACCCGTTCTGAAACCGTCGGGGGCCGTAAAAACGACGCGGTTCGCACCGGTCTCCGTATCGATGAGTACAATCTCCCGGCCGTTCCGGGATATCACCGCCCCGTTCCTTGCGGGAATGACACAGAAACTTTGAAAAAGCAGGCCGTCCAGATCGGTCAGCTGGTGGCAGGTCCCGCGGTGCAAATCCACCCGGCAGAGCTGGACCCTGCCCTCGATCTCAAGTGACGCCAGCAGCCGCCCCTGGCTGTCGAAGCTGGGAGAGGTGAAATAGGCATGGGTGCCGTTCCGTCCGGGCGGAACGATGCGCCAGACGCGGCGCCGTGTCTTCGGATCCGTGCTGACCTGGGACAAAAAGGGAATTTCTTTCATGGTGTGCTCCTGACCTGGATGATTCATGAATGCATCGAGAACATGAATAGCCGCGGGTGCAACCCGCGGTCATCCGAACACCTCTTGGATCCCCGGAGAGGATACACGTGAATTATAACGTAACATGTTCACTACAAAACTGATTATGTTTAACCCCTTCCGGGGTTCGGTTCGTTTTTCTCCGGTACCGTGGGTTGCACCCACGGCTATTCATGTTCTTGGTATGATTCATGTTTTGAGTGTCTCTGTCTCGCGGGATGGCACTAAAGCAATAGGCATTTCAGAAAACGGCCGGTCGCGGCAGGCGCGAAATGGCGCTGAGCCACGCTCCCGAGTGGGTGATCCAGTCCTCGTCGGTGAACGTGTGCGGGCCGTCGGATTCCAGGCTCGGCTCGACGTCAAAGCGGAACTGCTCGCCGGTGCTGAAACCGTTGCAGATCGAGCCGCGCACATTCATGTAACTGCCCGCCGTGTGCCGGCCGATGCCATGGATCATGCTGACCGGCTGGGCCACCCCCTCCGGCACATCCGCGCTGAACATGTGGGAAGCGCCCGTGACTCCCTCCGCCGTCAACCCGGCATTCACTCCGGCGATCCACTGCAGATTTCCGGCGGTAATCGCGCGGAAGGCGGGATCGCCAAAAATCCGCTCAAATTCTTGGGCGAGCACGGCGGCAAGCAGGTAGGCCGCGTTCATGCCATGCCATAACCCGCTGAACCAGAGCAGACCGATGCCTTTGAAAAACCCGAGCGGCAGAAGATAAAACGGATTGGCCCGGCAGGCCGGCAGGAAATAGCCATAGGCGAAGTCCCGGATCGTCAGGGTCCAGGCCGCGGCCTCCGGGTGATCCGGCCAGGCTTCGCGCATTTGCAGCAGCGGGATGAGATAATGCGGGTAGTGTCCGCCGGCATCCCCGCCGAGTTCGTTACGCTCCAAGTGGTGAACCCAGGCTTTTTCCGTGAAATCGGCATGCTCGAAGGTGTAGAAGTGCCCGAAGAGTCCATCCTCGGCGCGGTCCCGCGGAACCTGGCGGCGCATGACCTGGGCCGCGAAGGCGACCGCCTCGGCCCGGTACGCTTCGCGGCCGCAGAACGTCAATTCCACCGCGGCCCGGCACATCATCAGCAGATCGCGGGTCATCCATTCATCCGGGACCGTGAAATCCTTCGGCGCCCCGTGGTTAATGCGCGAAAACGCGTTCGGGACCGGATGTGCCGTCTTCAGCCAAGCGAAGGCCCGTACGGCACGGTCGAGATACTCCCGCTTTTTTACGGCATGCGTATCGGAAAGGAACCGGGAGGCGCGGGCCCAGGCAACCGCCGCCTTGGACGCGTCGCCCAGCAGCGTGAATTCCTCAAACACTGGCTTCTGATGCGAGAGCGCCCCCGGGCCCTTGCCGAGTTCCGCGGCCCGGTCCTGGAGCAGGCAGAGATAGTTGCAGCCGTTGATGATCTGATCTTCAAGGCGTTTCAGGTCTTCGCCCGTGACCCGGTCGGCGGCAAACTCCAGCAGATCGCAGAATCCATCGACGAGCGCGGTATGACTGTTCGCTTCCTGCCAGGCCGCGCCGCAATCCTGCCAGCCCACCTTGTTCATGGCCAGCCGGGCGCGCCGTTCGTTCTGCTCGAGGGCCACCATCTTCCAGGTTCGCTGCCAAAGCAGGCCGCGGCCGGTTGCAAAAGGTTCGCTGCGGAATTTTTCCCGGCCGCCGTCACAGATGACGAGCAGGAACTCGCCCTCCCCGGCCAGCGCGGAAAAATCCGCGATCCACCACCGGCTTCCCCATTTTTCGCCCCAGCCCGAAACCGCGCCGTCAAGGATCGGCGTCCCGCTGCCCGCTTCAAGAATCTGGAACGTCGCCGCCGGCGAAAGCAGGGACGCGTCAGGTCCGCGCACCACGGCCCGCATCGGCCAGCCCAGTTCATACCCGATTTGGGAATAAAGGAATCCTGTCACGGTAGTCATGGCATCTCTCTGGTTTCAAGGAAGTTATTGATTTCATCACGGAACGGAATCGACGGTTGCGCGCCCATCCTGGTGACGCTCAGCGCCGAGGCGGTCGTGGCGAACGTGACGGCATTGACCAGGGGCGCCCCTTCCACCAGGCTGGCCGCCAACGCGCCGCAAAACGTGTCGCCGGCGGCCGTGGTATCCACCGGCCGGACTTTCCAGGCCGGAATCCGCCTGGTTCCTGATGCCGAAGAAGCCACGGAACCTTTGGCGCCAAGCGTGATGACGACAAACCCCGGACCTTTCCGGCGCAGGGCCTCGGCGGCAGCCACGGCATCTTGGACCGTCACTCGCCTCACCCCGAGCAGCGCCGCGGCTTCGATTTCATTGACCACCAGCCCGGACATGGCTCCGGTCACCGGGATGGAGGCGTCCCGGACCGGCGCGTAGTTGTACAGGACGGGAACCTGATGCCGCGAGGCGAGGGCCAGGACTTCCAGATTGCTTTCCAGGGGGATTTCCATCTGCAACAGCACCATCGCGCTGCCGGCGATGAGCTTTTCGCAGGCCCGGACTCGTTGCGGCGTCAGGCTGTAGTTGGAACCGGGCGAGACCGTCAGATAATTTTCGCCGGAACCGTCAAACATGACCAGGGCCGAACCGGTGGCGGCCTCCGGAACCCGCTGGATGCGCGCCACGTTGATCCCGTCTTTCTTCAGATTTTCAATCAGGATCGGCGCATACAGATCGTCTCCGAGACAGGTGACAAAAGTCACTCGTCCGCCGGCCCGCGCCGCCGCGACCGCCTGGTTCGCGCCCTTGCCTCCGAACGTTTGCTGAAAGACGCAGTCGGTGACGGTCTCCCCCACCTGCGGAAGATGCGGGGCCTTCATAATGAAATCGACATTGGAACTGCCGATGACAGTTATCTGTTTTTTCGGTTTCAACGCCTGGCCCTCGTGTGCGGCTTAATACGAATCCGTCCCCGCCGCTTTTCCGCCGGCGCAAATCGCCGCGACCGAACTGAAATTCACCCCGAGCCGGTGACAGCCCATATCGAGAAGGTGCTTGGCCCGGGCGAAGTCACGGATCCCGCCGGAGGGCTTGACCTTGATTTTTCCTTCCGCGGCTTCCAGCATCGCCTTGACCGCCTCGTCCGTGGCGCCGCCGGTGCCGAAACCGGTCGAGGTTTTGACAAAGTCCGCGCCGGCCGCCCGGGCGGCCTTGGTGCAACGCCGGATCTCGTCGAGGGACAGGTAGCAGGTCTCAAAAATCACCTTGAGAACCACGCCGGATTTTCGGGTCACGGAGGAAACCGCCCGGATGTCCTTCTCATACCACTTCCATTCGCCGGATCTGGCCAGGGAAAAGTTCGCCACCATGTCGATTTCCGCAACGCCTCTCTTCACATACAGTTCCGCTTCCGCGTGCTTGGCCGCGCTGGTATCATTCCCGTGAGGAAAATTCAGCACACAGCCGACCAGGGTTCCGCTCCCCCGGCACAAGAGCGTGGCCATCTCGATGTCGCAGGGACGGACACAGACCGTCAGGGCCTTGTACGTCAGGCACTCGTGGATGGCGGCGACCGCCTCCTTGATGGAGGTCTCCGGTTTGAGAATAGCCGCGTCAAGGTATTGGTTGATGTTCATGTCCTATACTTTCTGCGGGTATCAATCTACCCTGAATTATTCACAAGCGGTTTAACTTTGTTGAACAGAAGGCCGCAAAGGTTCCGCAATGGGTTGAATGGGAAAACCTTCGTGATCTTTGCGAACTTCTGTTAAAAACGTTTTGTTGGGATCGGGAATCAAGGTGAAGCTGTTCATGCCCAGTCAAGGACGACGCCTGTGAAGGTCTCGGGCGAGGTGAGCAACCCCTCGTAGGCATCCTTGATGCGGGTGGGGGGAAGCCGGTGCGAAATCAGAGGCTCGACGAACAGGCGTCCGTCGGCCATCCAGTCGAAGATCATCCGCTGCTTGTCCCACAGCGACAGAAGCGGGAGGGTCCGTCCGCCCCAGATGTTTTTCGTGGGGTACACCGGCAGGCACCATTCCAGGGCGCCGCGGACAATGATGTTCCGGCAGTGAATGTCGCTGAAGGCAGCGGTGAGATTTCCCTCGACCGGAACGCGCGGAGAACCCAGCAGGATCAATTGGCCGACGTCCACCGTCAGCGCAAGCGCCTGGAGGAGCACCGGCGTCAGTCCGGTGGCTTCAATGCAGATGTCGGCCTGTTCCACACCGGCGAGCCGCAGGAGCTCTTGTTTCAGCGCCGCAAGCTCTCCGCCGGGGAGGGTGTTGGCGATCCCGCAGCGTTCGGCGAGGCGGCGGCGCGCCGGAAGCGGGTCGACGCCGACGACCTTCGCCCCGAGAATCCGGAACGATTGCGCCGCCAGGTTGCCGACCATGCCGAGGCCGAACACCAGCACCACCGGCTGGTGCTGGGAGCGGTCCGCCATGACCATGGCGGCGGTGGCGACGCCGGCCATCCGCGAGGCCGCCGCGGCGCCGGAATCCATGCCGTCGGGCACCGCCGCCGCAAACAGGTTCTGGCTGACCTTGGCGTGCGAGGCGTGGTTGGCGAAGGTGAGCACCCGCTGGCCCGCGGCCACCCGCGACACCGCCGTTCCGATCGCCTCGACCACGCCCACGTTCGCATACCCCGAACGCCACGGGTACGCGCACCAGGAGCCTTTCTGGTAGACCGCCGGCTCTTTGCCGGTGTAGTTCGCCAGCTCGGTTCCCGCGCTGATGAACGTCCGTTCCGTCCGTACCAGGAACTCATCCGGCGCCAGCGTTTCGTCCAGTTCGGCCGCTTGCAGTTCGACCTGCCGCGTGTCCGTCACCACCACGTGTTGAATTTTCATGTGCAAGCCCTTTTTAAACTTTCCGAGTAAAAATCGTGGTTTTCTGAGGCTCTTGCAGAAGTACCGCGAGGCAAGAGCCGGGGTTCGGGGTCGGGGTCGGGGTTCAGGGTTCGGGGTTCAGGGGTCGGGGTCGGGGTTCAGGGTTCGGGAAAGCAACTGTCAGATTATTAAAGGGTTGTATTCTGCTTCCTGAACCCTGACACCCTGAACCCTTCTTTGCTGGCAGGACGGAGTTCTGCAAGCGCCTCTTCTGGTAAAGATTTACTTTTGGCAACACCAACAGTAGCCCGGGCAAGCCGGCCGCAACGCTTGCATAGCACCGCAAACTTGGCTCCGGCTTGGCCGGGCTTCATTGTTTGATCTTGTACAGCCCGACCCAGCCCGCCCAAAGTTCGTTGGTCGCGGGATTGAAACGCAGAATCTGCGGTTTCACGTACTGAATGTTTCCGGTGATTTCCTGCCAGGTGGCGCCGCCGTCCACGGTCTTATAAATCCCGCCGTCCGAGCTTCCGTTCCAGGTGGTTGCGGCAATCCATAGGGTTTTGGAATCGCGCGGGTCGGCCTCCAGGGCGACAATGGCCCGGCCGTTGGTGAACGTCGTCAGTTTCGTCCAGCTTTTCCCGTGGTCGGAACTCCGCCAGAGATTGGCGCCGCTGGCATAGACCACGCCCTCCCTGGTCACCAGGACGTTCCAGAAAAAGGTTTCGTTGCGCAACACGTTTTCCCAGGAGTCGCCGCCGTTCTCGCTCCTCCAGACGCCGCCGTTCGTTCCGCAACTGCCCCAAAAAATCCGTTTGGAATCGGTTGGATCCACGGCCAGGCCGTAATACATGCGGCGGCTGCCGGGCTGGTTGGGAAGCTGTTTCCAATTGCGTCCGCCGTCTTCGGATTTGAAAATCCCGCCGCCGCTCTTGCCGGGTTCCGGGTCGCCGTCAATGCCGGCATAGAAAACCTCGGGGTTGGCCGGATCGGCCGCCAGCGCCCGGATATATCCCTGGCCCCACATCGTGTTGGGCTTGATCTGATAGTCGGGAAGACCGCTCTTGACCACCTGGCTGGTTTTCCCGCCGTCCTCGCTGACGACGACAATGTTGGTCTTGGGCTTGTTGTTCCAGGGGCTGAAGGCGCTCACGATATGATCCACGCCCTGGATATGGTTGACCGCCACCCGCCAGCAATGGCCGCTCACCGCCTCGATGTATTTGAGTGGCCAAAGCTGGCGCCACGCCTGACCATTGTTCTCCGAAACCAGGACGCCCTCGTCCATGGCGGTCACATAGACCCGGCCGTTGCTGAAGCGGATGTCGGTGATGCAGGAGATGTCCGCGCCGCGCTCGCGTTCCTGCCAGGTGAGGCCGCCGTCACCGCTCCAGGCCGAACGCCAGTCGGCGGCGATGAACAATTCCTTGGGGTTCAACGGATTGATGGCAATGTTTTTCGTTCTGGAGATGTTCGCGGTGGGGCTGGTGCCGCTATAATGACGCGTCGGATTCCCTTCCAGGTCAACGCGCAAGGGTGCGACTTTCTTCCAGGTCTGGCCCCCGTCGTTGGACAGGCAGGCCGCCCCGTCCCCCGTGGCATACACGTCGAGGGGATTGACCGGACTGACGGTGACTTCAAGCAGGGCGGCGTTCGCGGGAATCCCTTCCGAGCTGCGCGCCCAGGTCTTGCCGGTGTCGGTGGATTTCCAGATCCCGTCCGTGAAGAAGGATCCGTACAGGATGCCCGGATCGGTCTCGGCAAACACCGCGCATGACGCTTTTTTCGGGGCGTCCAGCTCGCGCCAGGTTTGGCCCGCGTCTTCGCTCAGCACCAGGCCCGCATCATTCGTGGCCGCCACCACCAGGGACGGTTTCTTTGCGGCGACGGCGACGGCATAAACGGACCCGGGCAGGGGCCCGCCAAGATTGACATTGGCGATGGTCTGAACCGTCTTGTCGGCCACAAAGTCCCGGGCCGTCAAAAGCAGCGGCGCCGCCGCCGTGCCGGTCCGCCCGTCCGGGGTGCGCGTGACGGCGAAGAAAAACCGGCGCAGCTTGGCCAGATACGCCTCCGCCGGAAGGTTGCCGGAGCAGACGAAGTCCACTCGTTTGACGGCGGCCCAATCGGGGGCGGCGGGCAAGGTCTGGGCTTTCTCTGGGTTCCTCTTGACGTACGCGGGATCAAGGGTGAAATCCGACGCCCCCAGGACCACGTCCCGCCACTGGTCATCCTTGAACAGTTCGTTGAGGTTTTTGCTTTGATAGCTGACGCCGTCGGCCATTTTCAAGATCAACACGGATTGTTTCGGCTGGGTCTTGTCCCCCTTGAAGGAGAAGCCGAAGCCGAAGCACTCCTCGGGCTTGACGCCGGCGGGAAACTCCAGCGGGAGCCAGATGTCCCCGTAATACTCGCCATTGACCTTGCCGAACTGGATCTCCAGGACGTCGGGCGCTTCCGGCTGGTTCTTTTTCTCATAGGCCAGGCTCCAGCTCTGGCCGCCGTCGCGGGATTTGTAGACCTTGCCGCCGGGGCTGGCCGCATAAAGGTTATTGCCATTGGTCGGATCCACGGCAATGGCGCGGACGCTGCGGCCGCGTTCCGCAGTGATCCGCAGTTCCTTGCGGCCGGTGTTCGGGAGACGCTGCCAGCGCTCGCCGCCATTGGTGCTCTTGTGCAGGCCGTCCTCCGTGGCCGCGTACACGGTCTCGGGGTTGGTACGGTCCACGGCCAGGGAGTACACGGCGTAATTTGTCAGTCCCTGGTTCATGATCCGCCAATTCAGGCCATGGTCCGTCGTCTTGGCGACGCCGCCCACGTCCAGCCCCAGGTAGATCACGCCGTCCTTCGCCGGGTGAAAGATTGTTGCCCAAAAATACCCGCCGCCGCCCCAGCCGCAGGGTTCCCATCCCTTGCCCGCCGGCGGCGCGGTTTCAGGGCTCGGCGAGGCCGCCGTGACGGTCATGGCACCCAGGGCCACCGTGGCGGCGCAGAGCGAACGGAACGGACGGAAAACGGAATCATTCATGGGCGTTTCTGGTTTCTATGGTGTAACATTTGCGAAGTTCGCAGAACCAAACTGTCCGACCGGTCGGACTTGTCGGACTTGTCCAACTACGGTTTCCCGATCTTGACCTTCAGGTAATGGGCGGAATTGATGAACGCTTCATTGGTGCCGGTGCCGTAGGTCATCTGCAGGGTGCGGCCGGCGCCGGGCTGGGCAAAGTCGACCTGGAATTCCAGCCCGAATTCACCGTCGGGCATTTGGGCAAAGCCCAGGGCCTTCCAGGGGATCAGGGCTTCCAGCACATACCCGTCCGTCAGTTTGGCGCGGCCGATCTGGATGCCATTGTCGCTGGCGCTGGCCCGGTCCAGGTTGGGCCGGCAGTAGGCGAGGAAGAGATGGGCGGTCGGCTTGCCGCCCTTGTTCTCCACATCGGTGAAGACCTCCAGGCAGTCGCCGCCGTACCACTCGCTTTTTTCGGTCACGATGCCGGGCACTCCCTTGTGAATTTCAGTGGCCAGCGCCAGACCGTCTTTGGTGGCCAGCAGCCAGAAATTGGCGCCTTCGCCGTTGACCGGCTTGCCTTCGACGACGTGGCTGCCGAAGAAATGCCAGGCCGGCACCTGCGCCTCGTCCATGGCGATGCCCAGCGCCTTTTTCCATTCCGGCTCGCGGAACTCGCCGTCGGCGCGGATCGCGGCCTCCGGAGCGTACGGGATGGTGATGCGCGGCGCCGGCGGCATCCCGGCCGGCGGCAGGAGCGCGTGCAGCGCCGTTGCGGTCATGGCCGTGGTTTCAGGGGCGCTGGCGAGGATGAAGAAAAACTCGCCGAACAACCCTACGGACTGCTGATCCATGAGCGGGCCCAGGCAGACAAAGTCCACCCGGTTCACGCTCTTCCAGTCCGGGCGGGCCGGCAGGGTCTTGGCTTCCTCCGGATGTTTGGCGGCATAGTCGGGGGCGAGCCTGAAGTCTTCCGGCTTGAGGATCACATCCTGCCAGGCGTCAGACTCAAAAATCGCCCGCAACCCCTTGCTTTGGTAGGGGATGCCGTCGCCAGTTTTCAAGGTCAGGAAGGCGTCCTTGGGCGCCGTGCCGTCGCCCTTGAAGGAAAAGCCGAAACCCAGACAGTCTTCCGGCTTGATATTCGCCGGCGCCGGCATGGGACTCCAGACGCCGCCATGCCAACCCTGATTGACCTTGCCGAACTGGACGCGCAGCACCTGGCCGCGGTCCGCGTCCGGCACCACGGCCTGCGTCACGTTTCCGTAGAACATACAGACTTTTCCGGAGGCAAACGACAGGCTGGAGAAGCGGACATCCTTTCCCGTCGCGGCCGCAACGGCGGCCTGAGCCGCAGCCGGCGGCTTGGGCGCGGCCGCAGCCAGGAGCTGCCGGAGTTCGACCAGCACTGGCGCGGGAGGCGTCGTGGTGCGCACGGTTTCGGCCAGCGGCCAGGACACCGCCGGAGTCGTTGCCGGAGCCGCGGGGCCGGCCACGTCCGGAGCGGCGATCTCAAACCAGATGCTGCCCCACTTGGGCGAGAGCGCAAAGCTCAGGCGCCCGTCGGCAACGGCCGTCTCGACCTTGCCCAGCCGCCGGCCTTCGCAATCCAGGGCATACACCACCAGGCTGGACGCCAATCCCGAGGCCAGGCTCACCTTGCCGCGTAACGCTTCCACGAGCATGGGGCTCTTGCCGGTCTTGACGAAATTGGGGAAGCCATTTTTGTCCTGGCCCAGTTCTTGTCCGGTGTTTTTCATCCGGCCGGTGGCGACCAGCAGCATGCGGCGGGATTCGGCCAGCGGCTTGCCGTCCGCGCTGGTGGCCAGGACATTGGCGTAAGGTACGTCCACCGTGCAGGTTAAATTGCGGGTGGCATTGTTTTCCCGCCAGCCCATCAAGCCGGAAAAGCCCTGGGTGCGCGGGGTGTCGAGGACCAGGGTGCCGGAGGCCCAGTCCACGGTCAGCTCGCGGGTGTCGGAACGGTAGAAGGTATTCTCCACGGCATTGTCCGCGACGTCCAGGTTCCAGCGTTTGCCGGCGGCGAGGTAGAGGCGGTACAGCCACTGAATGTCGCCGATACGGCTCTGAAAGGCGCGGCCGTTGGGGAGGACCAGGAAGCGGTCGTCGAACCAGCCCAACGTGTATTTTCCGTCGGCGCTTTTGCCGATGGGCTGCGCGCCCTTCGGGATTGAGGCCAGCTCCACGGCGCCCTCCAGGCGGTCGAAGGCGAGCGTGCGCTCCGCCTCCCAGGGCGCGGAGACCGTGAAGGTCACCGGCGCGTCGAGCGTGACAATTTTGGCGTTGGGATTCACAAAGCGCGCCGGGACGCCGAGGTCGCGGGTCTTGTGGTAGCGGTCGGTGTAGGGGTTGTCGCCGATGAGCACGGCATGCTTGGCCTTGCGGTAATCGCCGGAGGCCGTGCGGCCGGTCATGAAGACGACATCGGCATCGCCCTGGTAGGCCTGGTCGAAAAACGCGCATTCCACGTTGTGCAGTTCCGGCAGGAACACCGCGGCGTCGCCGATGGTGCCGCTGCCGCCGCTCAGGCCCAGGGCGTGCAGGTTCTGCTCGAAGCGGTCTTCCGCGGAAAAGGCCAGGTGCGCGGTGACGCGCGGCTTGGCAAAGTCCCGGCGGATGAAGAGCGGCGCGCAGATCCGGTTGACCACCATCCACGGCGCGTCATGCACCGAGGAATGAGTGTTGCTGAAGGAGTTGATGTACTGCTGGTAGTCGATGGTCGTGTCGTACGCATTCATCGGGACGCCGGTCCAGCGGTGGGCATAGGAGAAGTGCAGGCTTTGCGTCACCCCCTGGAACGAGGTCATGGCGGCCACGGCCAGGTTGACGTCCGCGCGCTGGACGAGTCCGCCGCCGGCCCATTCGCCGTTGATGCCTGGGATGCCCTGGGCCTTGATGCGGGGAAGGTTGGCAAACCAGTTGTTGGTCTTGACGTTTACCCCTTCGCTCACCGCGCCGCGGGTGGTGGGACGGGCGTTCCAGGCCGTCAGGCGGTTCGCATACAAATGGGACGCGAGCGCACCGGTGCCTTGGATTTCCGCGTATTGGTTGATCGGCCCCTGCAACTCGTGGGAGCCGACGACCACGCCTTTGAAGCCGAGGCCGCGGATGTGCTGCGCGGCGTCGCGGTAAAACCCGGTGGCGGCATCGGCCAGGAAGGCGTAATAGTCGTTGACCCGGGCGGCGCCGCGGGTCTTGGAACGGTAGGGACGGTCCCAGTCGAGATAATTTCCCAGACGCGGTGAAAAAACCGTACCGGCGACGGGGTCTTCGCCATCGAAGAGCCCTTTCTTGCCGGCGGCATCCGTCCACTGCGCGTCGAGCTTGGCGCGGTTGCCGTACCGGGCCAGCAGCCAGCGGTTCCATTGCGCGTCATGCCACTGGCGCATGGGCTCGTTGATCTTGAAGTTCCAGTCCCAGAACAGGCCGTTCTCGTTGATGATCTCGATGGTGGCGACGCCCGGTTCCTCGCCCCAGGTCCGGCCGGTGTACGGGTTCTTGTGTTTCAGCAGTTCGCTGACCGCGCGCTTCCAGGCCTCGACGATCTTGGGATGCGGGAACAACCCTTTCCAGCCGCGGTTGTCGAGCTTTTTCAGCACTTCGACGTCCTCAAGGCCGTCTTCGGGCAGGGCTGAGCGGAAATCGACGAAATCCAGGTAGACGTAAATCCCGCGCTTGTAGAGTTCGGCCGCGAACCGGTCGAGGCGGTCGATCATCTTGGGGTCCAGCAGATAATTGCTGGGCGTCGGCTTGGTCTGCAAGTAGCCCAGGCCCGCGCCTTGCATGTCGTTATGATGGAAGCGGACCAGGTTATATCCGGAGGCCGCGATCGCGTCGGCGAGGACGGCGATTTCCTCCGGTTTCTCCGGAAAGGTCATCCCGAACACGGTCGTGGTGCCCCAGAACCGGACCGGCGTTCCGTCGGCAAAGGCCAGTTGTCCGTCCGGCAGGGATTTCACGAACCCGTGCTTGCCGGCCGGCGCGTCGAGCAGCCATTCCCCGACGTTGGCCACGGAGCCCGCGGCAAACACGGGATACGCCTTTTCCGGCCAGGGCACCAGGTCCGCGGCATCGGGAAGGACATCCGCCGGCGGCGCCAGCGGAATCTGCCGCGCCGGCGCCGCGGCGTGCAGCGGCGCGGCAAGACTGGCCAGAAACAAAAAGGTGGACGCCATCAGGTGAAGCCCGGCGCTCTTCGTCAATGCTCCATGGCGGAACGCAGAACGGAGACGGATCGTTAGGGGAACAAGGTGCGATTTCGGCATGTAAAGAGTCTCTTTCGGATAATCCAAGCGGATTTTAAGAACTGATTCTTCGCCTTGACCGCGGCGTCCGCGCCGCTTTGGAGTGCCGACGGCTGGACGCCGCTTTTTCCCGCCGGTGGAACCGGCTTTTCGTCTGACTTCTCCGATTCTGCCTGGGCGCGGGAGTTGGACTATGCGTGGGAGAGCGGCTCCGCCGCCGGGGAAAGCGGTGTCAAGCCGCCGCACTCCAAAGATGCTACGCATCGGTACAAGGAAACTCAACTCCTTAAGTTGATACCTCTGCCCCTTGGGGCCGAAAACGGAATTTTCGATAAAATCCCAGCCTAGAAGTTTGGCGTTCATGAGGCTCCCGCTCACTTGAGGTATTTCGAGGGGGTTCCTTTGCCGTAATGGATGATGCCGTTATCATACAGGAACAAGGAATCCCATTGATCTTGCACATACCGCATTCCCCCAATCGCGTCCCATGGTGAACCGGAATTGCCCGTCACCACGGCCACATGGGAATCCGCCAGGAGAATGTTTGACTTTGTGCCGCCATGGGCAAGCATGCATTTGCCGCCGCTTTGGGCAAACAGCCGCCACGAGGTCGTAGTCCAGGCCGTTTGCTCCGGCGCGCCGGCATTGCCGGTGTTCCAATTTTCGGTGAGGACCGCAAAGGCCTCTGGCCGGATCACCGCCGAAGTTCTGACCTGCGGAAGAAGACTCACCGGCTCCCCTGGTTGGTAACAACTCAGATACGTCCAAAACCAACTCGCATTGCCAGAGTTTGGCACAATTCCGGTGATCCCGCTCATCCCATACGTCAGCGTGCTCTTTTTCCCGGCCAGAGTCGTGAGCGGAACCCCGGGGCAGTGAATGGTATTAAAGGGTTTAACCTGATCCAGATTGGCGGCGTTTTCGGGAAGTTCTGTGCTCCCCAACAAGGTTCCGCCAATATAGGAATTAAGGCCCTGCGGCCAACGGGCGCCGGGGTATTTGCTGTCCGAGTCATCGGTATACATGGCAAAGGCATACCCCAGTTGCTTCTGATTATTCTGGCAGGCGGCCTGTTTGGCCGCATCCTTGGCCTTGCCCAAGGCAGGGAGCAGGATGGACGCCAGAATCGCGATGATGGCAATAACCACCAGCAATTCGATCAGGGTGAAGTCGCGGAACGAATTTCCCCCCGGAAATCTCCGACTCCGCCCTTTCTCATGAGAGCATTCAGACGTGGCGTTCATAGGATCCCGTGGTTGTTTACCAAAGCCCGCCCCAATTGAACGTGTTGGGCGACCGCAAC
The DNA here is from genome assembly GCA_903894975.1 of uncultured Lentisphaerota bacterium. Lineage (GTDB taxonomy): Bacteria > Verrucomicrobiota > Lentisphaeria > Oligosphaerales > CAITYL01 > CAITSE01. The sequence goes on along the minus strand of CAITSE010000217.1, from coordinate 4,535 downwards.
AGGGCCACATGCCCGTCGAGATAGAGAACGTTGATCGATTCCACCGTCCGGTTGGCGAACGCGTGATTGTTGAAGTACGCGTAGGTCACGTTCCCCGGCAGGTCCGACTGGTCGGCGATGATGGCGTACTTGCTGAAGTTAAGGGTGTTGCTCAGGCACAAAGACGTATAGGGAACGGGCGCCTTCCCGTAAATCTCATTGTACTTGCAGGGGTCGGAGGAGGCCCCCACTGCCAGACGATATCCGTAATCGCTCCTGGCGTTTAAGTCCGTCCGATAAGCCGTCTTCCAATTAGTCCCCTTCACCGGACATTGCGAAATTTCGCCCTTGTACCCGTAGGGAACCATCACCTTCCACATGTCGTACAGTTCCCGCTTGGGCCAAACCGAGGAAAGGGTGGTTTGCACCACGCCGACGGTGCAGGAAAACCAGAGGTCCGCATCAAAGGGCGGCAGGATGCCGTCGTTGTTGCCGGCGTAAAGAGCGGTGATAGCTCCCATGCTACGCAGATTGTTCTGGCAGGCGGCCACCTTCGCGATGCGCTTGGCCTTGGTCAGGCTCGGCAGCAGCAGCGAGGCCAGGACCGCGATGATGGTCACCACCACCAGCAGTTCGATCAGAGTAAAAAATCGGGGTGCGGCACCCCGATTTTGTAACTTGGATGAGCGCGTCATAAAACGGCATCCTTTGGGAAAAAGAACGGCTGGACGGCAGATCCTCCGTCAGAGCCGCGACAGTCATGGAGCGGGTTCTTTGTATTTGAGATCAAGGAAGTCCGCTTACTGACGTGCGCGGTTCTGACGGATAAACCCGCTCATTCACATTCGCCGCGGCTCTGTTCCGGAAGACGCGCCGAGCTGGGGCTCGGCGTTCCCAGGTTCCGTCCTACCGTCCTACCGTCCTACCGTCACACCGTTTCACAACGCCGGCGGCGCAGCAGCGCCAAGCCGCCGAGGGCGAACAGGGCCAGCGCGGCCGGCTCGGGCACGACTACGGCAAACTCGCTGTTGTGATTGACCACGGCCCAGACCACGTTATTCCCGGCGTCCACGCCGTAGTCGCCAAGGTTGTAGCTGGCGTTCGGGTCGTACGCGACGGTGTAATGGGTGCCAAGCGTGCCCGTTCCGTCGTTGTTGCCGAGCACGGCGTTGACCCACTGGGTGGAACTATTAAGCCAGCCGAGGGTGGCGTTTTGTGTTTCCCACGCGTCATCCTTGCCGGCGATGGGGGCGTAGTTCATCTGCAAAACGAACGTCGTGCCGTTGATGCCCTTGATATCAAGGACGTCACTGACGATCTTGGAGGTGTTCGTGCTGGCCGCCCACGAGGAGGTCACCGTTGCGGCCGAAAGGCCGTTGGCGCCGCCCAGGAACTGGGCCTGGGAGTTTTGGGTCAACCCGCTGTTGCGCTGCCAGCCGCGGAAATTACTGTTGGCGGCGAAGTTCGACGCCAGCGCCTCGGAGGAACTCTGCAACAGGACCGAGCCGTTCGTGCCGGTGATGTTGATCACGTTGGCGACATTGACCGTGCGCAGGTCGAGCACGCCGCCATTAACCGTCACCGTGCTGTTGCCAAAGGCATTGGCATTGCCGGCCGCCAACGTGCCGGCGCTGACCAGGGTGCTGCCGGTGTAGTTGTTCGCGCCGCTCAGGGTCAGGATGCCCGCGCCGGCCTTGGTCAGGCCGCCCACGCCGCTGTTGCCGATGGCGTTGGCAAAGGTCACGTTGTTGCCATTGGTGTCGAAGATCGCGCCGCCGGCATTGAGGGTGACGGTGCGGCCGGAAGAGATGTCCGCGAGGTTGCCGGTCGCCCAGCGCAGGGTGCCACCGGCAAAGGTGATGGGAGCCGCGGCTCCGCCCAGGTTGTTCAGGGCGGCGAACTGCAGCACGCCGTTGTTGAGCGCGGTCGTGCCGGTGTAGCTGCTCGAGGCGGTAAAGATCTGGGTGCCGGTGCCGATCTTGGTCACATTGCCCGCGCCGCTCAAGTTGCCGGCATAACTCCGGGAAGTATTGGCAGCAGTGCTGAGCACGAGGGTGATGGCGTTCGAGGTCGCGGCATTGTCCTGCAGCGCGAGGTTGCCGCTGCCGTTCAGACCGCCAATTTGGAAGGTGCGGGAGGTTACCGACGAATCAAACACGATCCCCGTGCCGCCATTGGCTAACGGACTGGTTGCCAGCGCATTGGAGTGGGTCAGAAGCAATGTCCCGCCGCTAACCGTCGTTGCCCCGGTGAAGGAATTAGCGGTCCCCACCGCCATCGTGCCGGCGCCCGATTTGACGATGCCGAATTGCGGTTTGTTTAGGTTTATACCCCCCGTGTGATTGAGATCAATCACGGCGGCGCCATCCGCCACATTATAGGTAAAGTCACCATATATCCACGTATTCATTCCCGCCGAGATGGTCGCCGTTGAGGAACTGGCATAAGTGATCACGCTGGGGCATTGTCCCCAAAGAGTTCCGGAGAGGGTTCCTCCCGTCATGTATACCGCGGTATCAACATAGCCATAATTCGAATTGGCCGTGCCGCCAATAATGGTTAGATTTTTAAACACGGCACCCGAATTTGACCAATTGAGTGACCCGTTGCTGTAAACCGTACCACTCATGTTGGCGCCAAATTTCGTATAGGTCGTATTCGCAAAAACCGCCGCCGGGCCGCCGCCGATTGAGCCGACAACCAAATTCCCGTTAATCAGGGAGGAGCTAGTAGGTTGTAACGTGCCCTCCAGCACAATCGTATCTCCCGTGTATGTGGTGGTGCCACTGAGGGTGAGGGTGCCCGCGCCGGTCTTCACCAGCGTCAGCTTGCCGGTGTTGTTGGCGATCGTAGAACTGATCGTGATGTCTTTATTAGCGTTGATATACAAGTTGCCGGCGGTGGTTCCGTTCTGCCGCACCGTGCCCGAGCCCGAAATCGTGAGCAGGCCCGAACTGGCATTGAGGATGCCGTTGGTTTGCAGGTTGTTGCCGCCCAAAGCGAGCGTGCCAGCGGTGCCGGTGTAACGCAGGGCGGTGATGGTGCGCGCGGCGGAAAGAGTGGTGGCCGTGCCCAGGGTGTAACTGTTCGCCGAGGTCGTCCAAGTGGATTCGGCGCTGGCCGCAATGTTGGCGGCGAGAACATTGTCCGAGCTGTAGACGGCGTAATCCGTCTGGGCATTGGTTGCGGTACCGGTCGTGGCCCACGGCCCGATGATTTGATCCGCCGTCGTGGTACCCTTGCCCGTCACTTTGATCTGGTTGGTAGTGGCGTCCAGGCCGCCCGGGGTCAGGAACGACACGGCCGACGCGCCAGCCTGCGTGAGGCCGGAGAAGGTCAGAAGCTGGCTGCCGCCCGCGGTGGTGCTGTTGGTGGTGATGACGTTCAGTTTGCCGGAAGCCAGGGCGAGCGTGCCGGTGGTTTCGGTATAAACCGCGGTCGCGCTGCCGGCGTTGGTGACCCGGAAGGTGCCACCGTTGGCGGTGATGGTCGCGGTGTTGGAGATGCGGTCGAGCCCGGCTTCCGCGGCGGCGTTGGTGAGAGTAATACCGCCGGCCAGGGAGATGCCCGAGGTGCTGACCAGTGCCTAGTTGGAGCCCGAAAGCGCCAAAGTCGCCACGTTGCTGATCGTGGTGGCGCCGGACCAACCCGCCGTGGAGGTGCCGTTCAAGGTCAGGGTGCCCGCCGTGGTGCCCATATTGGTGATCGTGACCGCACCTGTTCCGCCCACTGCGCCGGTGACGGTCGCCGCGGCGATGTTGTTGAGCGCGATGGTATCACTACCGGCCCCGAAGGTCAGGGCGTAGCCGGTGGCGCTGATCGTGTAGCCGGTGGTGTCGAACCGCAAGCCGCCCACGGTGATAGTATCCGTGAGCTTGACCGTGCCAGCCGTGCCCCAGAAGATGGCGGTGTCGGTGCCGTTGACCCACGTCTGGTCGGTGGTGCCGGAGCCCGGCCACCAGTTTACCAGCGGCGTGCCCGAAGCCAAATTGTTCCAGTTGCCGGCGGCGCCCAAGCCCGCACCGGTGGAGATGTTGTTGTTGGCGCCGTTGGTGTCAGAGTCCCAATAGATGTTGGCGGCCCGGCTCGCGCCCGTGCCCAGGGCCAGCAGGGCGGTCAGCGTCACGGCAGCTCGTCCGGCGGGGGAGCTGATCCGGTGTGTCCATTGCTGATTCATGCTCGTGTCTCCTCTTTCTTGCTGGTTGGCAACGGGTCATCACAATCACAATTATACCGATGACTATAACTCAAAAACCCCTTGGGCAAGATAGACAAAGATAAAAATTAATGTATAATTTTACTATTCTTATGTATTTTCTTTTACGGAGCATAAAAACTGGCTGAACCCCGGAGGCAAAACGGAACGCCTAGCCCGGCCAAGCCGGAACCAGTTTGTGGTGCTATGCGATCCTTGCGTCCGGCTTGACCGGGCTACTGTTTGTACGGATGCACATATGCGTTCCCTTTTCAGCACCAAGGGGCATACGCGTCTTAAGAATTATAACACGAACGTCGAACATCGAACATTGAACGTCCAACGTCGAATTGGAAGTCAT
>CAITSE010000216.1 GCA_903894975.1 uncultured Lentisphaerota bacterium | reverse complement strand
CTCCGGCGAAAGGTAACCGCGAATGAACGCCAATGAACGCGAATGGGACAGCCGTTGATTTTGATTTGGTCTTCTTTTGATCGCGAGGCTGGCCCCGGATCAGCAAGGCGTCCGGTCGCGCCATTTCATCTCGACCAGGGTGTTCTGGCGCGCGCTGGCCACGATGGCGGCGAGGATCTCATCCACGACATAGCCGTCCCAGGCCGACGGGAGGCCTTTTTCCCCGGCTTCAAACCGGCGGACCATCTCCGCCATTTCCGCGTCGAAAGGGTTCATGGCCTCATAGCGGTACTCGACCGTCTTGCCAGAGGCGTCATCGTGGTGAACCAACAGCGCGGGGTTCACCGGGTTGTTCCACACCACCGTGGAAAACTCCAGGCGCCCCGTGACGGTGGTGATCTCGACCTTCTCATCCCAGCCGTTGTGCTCAAGGCCGATGGTCTTCAGCGGATGCCAGCAAGTTTCGAAATGCACCACACCGCCCTGCTCCATCCACATCATGGCATTGGCCTGGATGTCGAAGTCCGCGCCCGGCGGGTGGTGCAACTGGCCGGCGATACGGGTGGGACGCCCGGCCAGCCAGTGGATCAAGTCAACTACATGACTGCCGCAACAGACGACGGCGCCGCCGCCGTAGTTGCGGACCAGGTGCGAGGGCTTTTCCAGGAACCCCTGCGGCAGCGGCGCGGTCCACAGGTTCCACGGCTGGAACGAGCGGGCGTAGACCGAGATGATCTGCCCCATGCCGTCCAGCAACTTCCGGGCCTGAATGGCGGCGGGGAAGAACCGCTTCATGTAGGCGGTGGCGAAGAAGGTTCCCGCTTGCTCCGCGGCACGGGCGATTTCCGCGGAGACCGCCGGGGTGTCGGAAAGGGTTTTCTCACACACCACGCCCTTGCCCGCGGCCATGGCCGCCAGACAGATTTCCCGGTGTGAAGCGGCGGTGGTCAGCACGGCGACCAGATCGACGTCCGCGTCCCCGATCAACGCCCGGTAGTCGGTGCTGAACTTCGCACCGTACCGGTCGGCAACCGGCCGGCCGACGTCCGGGCGCAAGTCGCAGACATGGGCGATCTTCGCCCCGGCCTTCGCATAGCCTTCATAGTGAAACTTCGAAATCTGCCCGCAGCCAATGATGCCGATGCGTACCATCTTGAAACACTCCATTTTTGAACGGACGTTTTTGCAGAGTTTTTTGAACAGAAGTTCGCAAAGCACGCAAGGAGGGCCTCATGCAGAACGTGAACTTTTTTTGCGTCCTTTGCGGCCTTCTGTTCAACAACTGTTTTCTTTCAGTTCACCACGACGACTTTCACGGTGTTGGCCTTGTCGTCCCGGGAGACCGTCATGGCCGCGGCGATCTCGCCGAGGGGGAACCGGTGCGAGATCAGTTTCGGCCCGGGAAGGATGCCGCGCTTCAGCAGGTCCAGCACCGCGGGGAAATAGACCGCCGGGCTGGCGAAGCTGGCGCGGAGTTGCAGCTTTCGGAAATGGAAGTCATTGGCGTCAAAGGTGATCTTGGGATCGCCGGTGCCGATGCCGATGTAGGTGAGGACGCCGCCGTAAGCCAGCAGCGAAAGCGCCCCGGGGATGGACTCGACCGGCGCCGTCACCAGCACCTGGTCGAAGCGTTTCTGCAGTTCCGGGAGTTCCTCCGGCCGGCCGGCGACAGCCATGACTTCCGCCCCGAGTTCCCGGGCGGTTTCCAGACGCCGGCCGGAATGCGGCCGGCCGATGCAGGTCACTTCCACCGCCCCCGATCGCAGCAGCATGGGAATGGCCATCAGCGCGATGGGGCCGGGGCCGATGACCGCCACACGGTCGCCCAGGCGCAGGCCGGCGGTCTTGACCATGTCGAACGCCACACCGGCGGGTTCGGCCAGAGACGCCACGTCCGGCGTGAGTCCCTCATACGGCACCGCGCAGCAGGCCGGGACGAGCATGTGCCGGCTGAAGCCCATGGCCGGGCGGCCCCAGAAGTTGGGCCCTTTGTTGCACAGATCCACCCGGCCATCGCGGCACAGGTCGCAGTGCCCGCAGAAACTGGAGGTTTCGAGCGCCACGGACTGCCCTTCCTTGAGATGGGCGACGCCGTGCCCGACCTTGAGGATCGTGCCGGCGACCTCGTGCCCGAAGGCCTGCCAGCCGCCGGCGCCGGAGATGGCGGCAGAGAGATCGGTCCCGCAGACGCCGCAGGCATCGACGCGGACCAGGATTTCCCCGGGCGGCGGCGCGTCCGGAAGCTCCACAGAACGCAGTTCAAACTGCCAGGGCGCTTGCAGGTAGGCGGCGGTGGTTTGCATCAAAGATTCCCGGATGAAAGAGGTCGTCAGGTCAGAGGGGGAGAATTGTTGCAGGCTTGAAGGCGCGGCGGCCGGCCGGTTACTGGGTGATCATCCACTTGATATTGGGATTGAAATTGTTGAGCCATACGGGGCTCCAATTGTAGCCCGCCGACGAGGGGCCCGGCAATCCTTTAAGCGTCACCGCCGAACCCACATGTCCGTCCCAATAGAGGAGATTGGTGGTCGTGGCACCGTTGTGGCGCGCGCTGATCCGGTAACCGTTGTAGAGATTCCCGGAGCAATTCCCGTCCAGAATCCCCACCGTGGATACCGGGGATTTGATGTAAATCATCCGTGGAACATAGGTCCAGTTATTCCAGTCCTGGGAAAAATCTCCGGACACGCGAAACATCGGATAATCACGCGACCCGCTGGCGGCGTTGGCCGCATACCAGGAGTGGACGTACTTGTTGGTCCCGTAAACGCGGCCCTGATAGGGGCGCGCCGTCTGTGGATCAGAGAAAGAGGTGGCAGCGGCGTCAGTGCTGGTGAGGACATAGTCATCCAAACCGGAAGCACATTTGAAAACACTAGCGTCTTTGGTGGGGGCCCAGCCCGAGGTTCCCGTCGGCGCGGTCAGGTAGGATCGCCCCACCAGAATTCCGGCCCAGTTGTAATTACTGTTGTTTCTGTAATCCGGAACGGGGATGGCCGTGTCGTTGTCGCCTGCATACGCAAACATGGCGATCCCGATTTGGCTGAGATTCGCCACGCAACTGAGGCGCTTCGCCTGCTCCCGGGCGGTCCGCAGCGACGGCAGCAGCAGCGACGCCAGCACGGCGATGATCGTGATCACGATCAGCAGTTCGATGAGAGTGAAGGATTGTGATTTGTTTTTCATGCGAGCCTTTAGCCTGAATTATTCATGAGAGAATTGGCTTGCTCGTGGACATTTGGGACTTGGTGGGTGGCTGGTCAGAACCGCGCGGGTAACCAAGCGGACTCTTTTTGATCTTGAATTGGGTGACCGGAAAAGTCCGCTTACTGACGTGCGCGGTTCTGACGGAGGGGAGTCCGCTTACTGACGTGCGCGGTTCTGACGGAAAAAAGGCTGCGAAGAGCACGACGTCGTGAAGTGAGATTGATTTTCTCATGAATAATCCAGGGTAGAGCTTATCCGCCACCTTTTCGGGGCGGCCTACCGAATCTTCTGCACTTCGAAAACTTTGCCCGCCAGGGCTTCCTTCACGAAGACGCCCCAGTAAGGGGTCGGATTGTAGTCCCAATCCTTGATGACCATCGGCCCGCAGCGCGGATGGAAGCTGAAGCCGGTCCAGTTGAGCTGATACTTCTGGATGGTGCCGAGCATGTCGGCCGGCCAGGCGCAGCCGGGGCCGAGCTTTTCATAACGTTCATTGGCCTGGATGAAGGAGAAGTCCTCCCATTTTTCGGGGCAACCAACTTCGCCGATGAAGATGGGATGCTTGGCGGCCGTGTCCAGCACCGCCTTCTGCCAGCCAATCTTCCATGGGTAATTATGGTGGGAGTACATGATCCCGTTGCCGCCGTCCCGTTCCTGCAGGGCATAGCCCTCCAGGATGCCGGAGAGGTCGTAGCTCCAGCCGAGACCGCCGGCGATGATGATGTTGTTGGCGCCGGTGCCGCGAATGGCGTTCGCCAGTGCCTGCATGCCCACGGAAACCTTGCCGCTGTTCTTTTCTGTGTTTTCCACCACAGCATTGTCCTGGTGCTTACTGTTGGGATCGCCCAAGTCGCCGCCGTCACGCCAGATCTTCCAAGGAATGCCGTGCGGTTCATTGAAGAGTTCATAGAGCACGGCCGGGGCGCCTTTGTACCGGACGGCGGCATCCTTCCAGAACTCCACATGCTCGGGCATGGGCGCGCCAAAAACGTGCAGGTCGAGCACCAAGTAGGCGCCCTTGGCGGCGCAGAGCTTGACGGCCTGGTCCACCGTCTTCCGATAGCGCTCGGGATCGCCGGGGGGACTGCCCTTGTGGGCCTGGCCGAACCAGAGCTTGTGGTGCACGGGCAGACGGATGACGTTGGCGTGCCAGTCGTTCAGCGCGACGCGGATGGACCACAGCACATTGTCGCCCGGCCCCCACTCCATGCTGTCGACACACAACCCTTGCATCCAGAACGGCTTGCCGTCCGGCGTGACCAGGCGGTTGCCCGCGACCTTCAGTTCCTGACTGACGGCCGGCTGGGCCATGTCCTTTTCAAGGAGGGCGGTTTGTTCGGCCTTTTTCGCGGCTGTGGCCGCGGCTTCAGCGGCCATGGCTTCCGCGTCGGCGGGGCTGATCGGGGCGATCCGGATCTCTGCCAGGTCGACCGTCCCCGTCTTGGCGAACCACAGGCCGGGCATGAGCTGAAGCTTGGTGGCGTCTGCGGGAACCAGCATGCGCTTCTTGACTTCCGTCCAGTCGGCGGCCTTGCCCGAGAACACGAGCGATGGCGGTTCCGGCGTGACGGGATGGCCGTATTCAAGATGCCCGGTGCGGCCGCCGGAGAGCCAGTGCAGGATGGCCCGGGCGTCCCCGGGCATCTGCGTACCGTTCTGGACACCCGCCGTGCGATAGCGGGCCGTCACCTCAAGACCTTTGGCATCCGCGGGCAGCGGCACGATGCGGTAGAGCATGAGGATCTTTCCCGGTTCCTGCTGGACGAGACGCAGGAAACGTTTGCCGTTGTCCTGTTCCCAGGTGACGCCGCTGCCTTCCGTCGCCCGGCCCCAGCCGACGGGAAAGGTTCCCGCCTTGTCGGCTGTCTGGAAGTCGCCGTTTTCCAGCAGGTTTCCACCGGCGGCCAGGAGGGCGGCGATTTTGTCGTCCGCCTTCTTCTCGAGGGCGGCGTCTTTCTCGGCCTGCTTGGCGGCGGCGGCGGCGTTGACGGCCTTGAGTTCGGCGACGGCCGCAGCGTCGAGGGAAATCAGGCGAAAATCGTCAAAATCCAGGGTTCCGGCGGCGGCCTGGAACAAGCAGGGCATGATCTCCAGGGTTTTGGCGCCTTCCGGCACCAGGAACTTCTGGCTCCGGGCCTGCCAATCCTTGGTGCCGCGGAAAACCGGCGGCGCGGGCGCGGGCTTGAGCGTCTTCCCTTCGGCATCCTTGAAATTCATCATGATCCGGCCGTCAAACCATTCCTGCTTGCCGGCTTTTATTCCCTCGTACCGGACCCGGTACGCCAGCTCGAAGGCCTGGTACTCCGGCTTCATGCTGACCGCGCAGTAGACCATCACCATCTTGCCGGGTTCCTCGACCTTCAGGCGCAGGAACCGGTTGCCGGCCTCGTCCTTCTCAAAGCTCACGCCGCCGCCGGCCTTCCAGCCGTCCGGCGCGCCGTCGCGGTCCGCATCGGTCTCGAAATCCCCGTTGGCAATCAGCGACGGCGCCGGGGAGGCGACCGACGGCGACACGGCGGGCGGCACATCCGCCGCACGGACGACGCGGCCGGAGCAAAGCATCGTGGCGAATAGCAGGGCGGAGAGCCATTTCAGGGATTGGGTCTTTGTCATGGGAACATCTTCTCGGGAGGGAGGTAATTCCAATTACAGATCAAATTGATCATATACTATTCACAAAGCAGCATTTTCAATTCAAAATTCATTAGCGTCCATTAGCGTTCATTAAAGGTTCAAGCTTCAAGCACCACCTGGACGTTGACCGTCTGGCCCGCTTTGGCGACGGGGATGCAGTTGCCGGAAACCCCGGCTCCGTTGACGGTCAGG
>CAITSE010000215.1 GCA_903894975.1 uncultured Lentisphaerota bacterium | reverse complement strand
TTCCCGACCGCCCACAACATACCCCGGAAAAATCCCCAAGTCAACCCCCATCCCCCTACGTTTCGCCAACCATTCACGCAACACCACCCCGCACACCAGAACAAAACCAGCTACTCTCGCAAACCATTCCCATCCTTCCCCACCCACCCCGCGCCCCGAATCGCCAGCGTAGGCTGCGCGTAACCCCGTCGCGGCACAACGCCGCACGCCCTCCCGGAGACGCTTGGGGTTGCTCCGGGAGGGTTTAACCCTTCCAGCCCCACCATCAACTCCTCGCAAGTCAGCAACCAAACAAATCCGAATGCGTCCCCGTATCCGCCAAGAACAACTCATCATCCGTCAGCCGGTATACCAGTAGCCAATTCGGCTCCACATGGCACTCCCTAAATCCAATCCACTTTCCACGCAACGCATGGTCACGCAGTTCCGCCGGCAAAGTCACGCCCTCCCGCAACCGCAGCACAACATTCTCCACCTTCCCACAGTCCAGGCCCCGACGGTACATCCGCTTCATGCTTTTCTCGAATCTCTTAGCCTGAATGACCCGTCTCACCCCCTCAATCCCTCCAGGAAGCAAAGAGCTTGTTCATGTCATCAAACCGCTCGCCCCGCCCCGCCAGCACATCCTTCATCGCCCGCACCGTTGCCGGCCGGAACTCCCGCCCGCCACAGACCTTGCGCGCCACAGGGTGAGCCGCGACTTTCGTCGTCGCCTTCGCCGCTGGTTTTCTGACGGTTTTCATAGTTTCTCAATCACCTTTTGGCTTCCACTTCTCGCTTATTAAACATACCATACCTTTCCGCGAAATTCCATAACCAAGCTCAAAATACCCCTTTGACAAACCCCAAACCGCGCTGTATACTCCCCGCCATTGGGCTTAAACAACCCACGATACAGGCGGGCTTCGCCCCGTCAGCGCGGAACGAATCACTTCTTTCAACGCTGACTCAAGCGGACTCGCAACCACGGCCAGGATTTTCCCTGGTCGGGAGTCCATCGGCCATACAACACCCCGCAAGGGGAAAAGCCGGTGGGCCTGACCTGTATCAGGTTGTTTAGCTCCCGGCCGCCACCTCCGGATCAGGTGGCAACGGCCCCTAAACAAGGCCAGCATACAGGAAACACGCCATGAGTCCGTCCGCCGACCTGATCCCCGCCGAAGCCGTCACCCTCATGAACGGCCAGCCCCGCACCAACAGCCTCATCCTCGCCAAAATCTTCGGCAAGAGGCATGACAACATCCTCCGTTCCATCGAATCGTTGGATGTTCCAAAGGAGTTTATTGCCCTCAATTTTGAGGGCAATAGCTATTTTGACAGCATTGGCCGGCAGTTGCCGATGATTTCCATGACCCGAGACGGCTTCACATTGCTGGCATTTGGCTTCACCGGGGCCAAGGCCATGCAGTTCAAGATGGCCTACATCCAGCGATTCAACCAGCTCGAAGCCGCCGCCCCACGCCCCTCCGCGCCGGCAGCGGCAACCCCGCGCCAACTCGCCGTCCCCGACACCCTGACCAAGCAGCAGCTCTACGATCTTCGCGACGTGATCCGCTCCACCTTCCTTGCCCCCTTCAACGAAGGAAAAACCGTTCTCGGGAACCAGATCTCCCGTAAATTTGGCGTCCGGCGGCTCGCCAGCCTCACCCAGTCCCAGTTCGAGACCGCCTGCTCCTTCGCCTCCTCCATCCGAGTCACCTACACCCTCCATCTGCCCGACGGCCAAACCATCACCCCCCTCACCAGCACCATTCCCGGCGGCGAAGCCGAATCCGGAAAGGCGGTGTGACCATGCCTATCCCCGCCATCCCCAGCCTGTCCACCCAGCTCCCCGCCGAATCCGGCGCCGCGGCCCAGGACCGCATCATCGGCCTCTTCGAGAACGAAGCCGCCGCTGAGATCCGCTTCATCTGCGACCTCAGCCACCGTCCCGCCATCACCGCCGCGGCCGCCGCCATGTCCAAACAATTCAAGATCACCCTGGCCGACGCCCGCTGCGCCGTCATCATCGGCATCCTCAGCGCCCGTCCCGAAGCCGCATTCTGAACCATCCCAGCTCCGCCCCCCTGGCCGGGACCCTCACCAGTCCCGGCCTTTTTTTGCGCCTTTTCTTCGCCTAAAACCGCACTATCTTAAAGACTCCAAGACGTTTCCCTCCCAAGCTCAAGACCTTGCTAACGCCACTGCTAACAGTTCCCTTGTCTCCCCCTTCACAACAAAGCCCACCACAAGCTCAAACCCCTCCGAAAAATAGTCTCGAAAACCATTAGACGCGCAAGTGTCTCCAGGGTTCGAATCCCTGCCTCTCCGCCATCCCCCCAAAACGTGAAACAGGCAATCCTGCCTGTGACTTTTCCCGAATATCCGCGGCCGGCCACACCTCATCCGCAGAAGAAGTGTCGCATTATTACACCCGATGTTTCCCATTGATTTCAAAACCGGTTTTCTCGTGTACCTGGTACTGGCGCTGGCCGGACTCGGAGCGGTATTGATTGCGGATTTCCTCCGCGAACGCCGCCGCGCCTGGCGGCTGTCGGAAGCCCATCTCTGCCGCTGTCCCGTCTGCCACCACAATTTCATCCTGCCCCGCACCCTGACCTCGGGCGAATGCCCGCACTGCGGACGAACCTGCCACGCCTCCCGCCGCCGCTAACCGTCCAGCGCCGGCGACCAATCTCTCCTTTTCCTCTATGCGCATCATCAGTGGACATGCCCGACGCATCCAGCTCCAAACCCCGGCAGGGCGTGAATTGCGCCCGACTTCGGACCGGGTGAAAGAAACGCTTTTCGCCATGCTCGAGCCTCTGGCGGATCTGCGCATCCTCGACCTGTTCGCCGGCACCGGTGCCCTGGGCCTCGAAGCCCTGAGCCGCGGCGCCGCGGACGTCGTGTTCGTGGAGCGGAATCCCCGGCACGTCCACCTCATCGAGGAAAACCTGGCCGCGGTGCGGAAAGCTTTCGGCAACCAGCCGGCCGGGGCCGCCCGCATTGTCACGGCCGACGTGCGCCAGACCGCTCGCCGCCTGCCGGACTTGGCCGGAGCCTTCGACTTCATCCTGGCCGACCCGCCCTACCGCCCGGCGGCGACCGAGTATGGCGGTGACGCCCTGCTCCGCGACCCCGACTTCGCCGCCTGGGCCGGCCCCGAAACCCTGCTCGTCCTGGAACACGAGGACGGCACGGAACCGCCCTGGGCGCCCGCCTCGCTCTGGCGTCTGATCAAGCAACGCCGCATCGGCGATACCGTACTCTCCTTCGCCCGCACCAGTCCACCTCCGCCAGCCTGACCGCGCCAACCGCAGACCGGCCCGAAAGACAGGAATCTCCGCCCGATGCGCATCCAGGACACTCTCATACCCGGCCTCATCGTTGCCGCCGCCGCCGGTCTGAGCTGGCTCGGCTGGCAGCAGCTCCAGATCCAGAAACGTCAGGCGGACGCCATCACCGCCCAGGCACCCGTGCTAGCCAAGCTCAACTCTACGCTGGATCAGGCCGGAAAATGGTTTGACGAAAACCGCCGCGCCGCCGGCACCGACCGGGAGGACATCCCGCCGCTGGACGCCGCCCTCAGCCTCCTTCACCATGGCAACCCCGAAATTCGCAACGAAGCCGTGCAAATCCTGGGCCGGCTCGGCGGCGAAGTGGCGGAAAAGGAACTTCTGGAACTCCTCACCGGCGCCGATCCCAATCTCCGCCAATACACGCTCGCCGCGCTGCGTCAGATGGGCAGCAAAAAAACCAACGGCATCATCCTTGACTGGCTTAAGAACGGCACCCCGGAACAGGCCAGCGCCGCGGCCAATCTCCTGAACAACGGCGGCGGCCTGGCCAAGGACATGATCGCCCCGCTCCTGGAAATCCTCAAGGGGCTGTCCAGCGATGACGCTTCGCGCAATCTCCGGAACAGCCTGTGCAACGCCTTGCAGCAGGCTGGAGACCCGCGCGTCTGCGAAGTCCTCGCCGACCTGATCCAGGACGAGACGGAAGAGTACGCCCGCCGGAACATGGCCGTCGCTCTGCTGCGCAATGCCACACGCAAGGAACTGCCCCTGGTCAGCAAGGTGTTCGAACAGGTTTCCGGCGGCAACCCCGACACGGACACCGGCAGCGTCGCCCAGTTCCTGGCCTACTTCGGCAACAGCCGTAATTTCCGCGCTACCGCCTATGTCCTGCCCTACCTCAAGTCCAAAAACGCCTTTCTCCAGCGTTCCGCGATCCAGGCCGCCATCCGCCTGCGCGACCCGGCCGTGGCCAAGCCCCTGGCCGCCCTCGCTGGCGACATCAAGGACTCCAGTTCCAAAAGCGAACTGGAAAACGCCGTCCGCACCGGAAACCTGCCGGGCCTGAAACTGGTTGACGACAAAATCACCCTCGTCCCGGACGAAGAACTGGCCCGGCTCCTGGAGGAGCGGAAAAAGACCATGGAGTGACGGCGGAATTCCCCGTGATCACCGAGTTGCACTCGGCTCTGGTTTGGAGAAATGCAGAGTGCAACTCGGCGCTCCCAGGGAGTTGAGGACACACCGCGCGGCCTCCGGCGGTCCCGGTGGTATAGTATGACACGGCGGCCGGGCCTGATTTCCCGGCGTGCCACGCAAGGAAGGCGGAGTTTATGGCCACGACAGACGGCAAGGTTTTTGAAGGCGGCTTGACGGTTTCCGGGCTGAAGTTCGGCATCGTCTGCAGCCGGTTCAACGAATTTTTCACCTCCAAACTTTTGGACGGCGCTATCGACTGCCTGGTTCGCCACGGCACCGAGCGCAAGGCGATCGAAGTCGCCTGGGTCCCGGGCTCGTACGAGATCCCGCTCGCCGCGCAACGGCTGGCCCGCAGCCGCCGCTATGACGCCGTCATCTGCCTGGGCGTAGTCATCCAGGGTTCAACCAGCCACGCGCAGTACATCAATGCCGAAGTTTCCAAGGCTCTTGCCCAGATCGGGTTGGATACCGGAATCCCGGTGATCTACGGTGTGGTCACCACAGAAAACATCGAACAGGCCATCGAACGCTCCGGCACCAAGGCCGGCAACCGTGGCGCCTCCGCCGCCATCGCGGCCATCGAAATGGCCAACCTCCTGCGCGTGCTGCCGGAGGCCAAATGACGGCTTCGACCGCCCCCGCCGCCCCCCGCCGTGGCGGCAGCAGCAATGATGACGCCCAACTCGTCTTCCTGCGCCGCCGCCGTTACTCCCGCGTTTGCGCCATGCGCTTCCTCTATCAGGCCGATCAGGCCGGAACCTGGACGATCTCCAGTGACGACCTAACCCGCTTCTGGGATCAGGTCGCCACTCTGGAAGACGTGCCCGGAGAGGCCGACCGCGAAGCCACCCGCGCCTATGCGGAAAAGCTGATTTTCGGCGTCGCCCAGCACCGCGAGGCCATTGACGAGCGGATCACCGCCATCTGCACGAACTGGAAACTCGACCGCCTCGCCACCATTGACCGCAACCTCCTTCGTCTCGCCGCCTGCGAGATCCTCTACGGCGACGGCGAAGTCCCCCCCCTGGCCGCCATCGACGAGGCCATCGAGATCGCCAAAGAGTTCGGCGACAAAGAGTCGTCGCGCTTCATCAACGGCATCCTCGACCGCCTGCTCAAAGACCCGAAGTGACCTAGCCCGGACAAGCCGGAGCCTCGTTTGTTGTGCTATGCAACCGTTATGGCCGGCTTGCCCGGGCTAATGCATGAAATCTCTTTTCTCCATCTTCAAAAACGGGCTGCAGAAGACTGCCACCAGCCTGGTCCGCGGCGTCCAGTCAGTGTTCACGGAAACCAAACCGTGGACCGCGGAAGACTTTGAGCATCTTGAAGGTCTGTTGATTCAGGCCGACCTCGGTGTCGTCACCGCCGCGGAACTGGTCAACGACCTCAAAGAACGTTACGACCGCGGTAAAATCGCCACCCGCGAGGACATCCGGCGCGCCATGGCCGAGGACGTTACCAAGATTCTGGAAGTCGCCGGCGCCGGGAACCCGTTCACCCCCGCCGCGAAACCGCCCACCGTGGTTCTGCTAGTCGGCGTCAACGGCACCGGCAAGACCACCACGGCCGCCAAGCTCGCCCATCTTTGGCAACAGGACGGGCTCAAAGTCATGCTCGCTGCCTGTGACACCTTCCGTGCCGCCGCCGTTGAACAGCTCGTGCATTGGGGCGCCCGCGTCAACTGCCCGGTCGTCGCCGGCAAACCCAACTCCGATCCTGCCGCCGTGGCTTTTGACGCCGCCACCCGCGCCCGGAATGAAGGCATGGACATTCTCCTGGTCGACACCGCCGGCCGCCAGCATACCCGCAAGGCGCTCATGGACGAACTCGGCAAGATCGCCCGCACCATCGCCAAAGCCTGCCCCGGCGCCCCGCACGAAGTCTGGCTGACCGTAGACGCCGGCATCGGCACCAACGCCGTTACCCAGGCCCGCGAGTTCAGCAAGATCGTCCCCCTCACCGGATTGATCATCACCAAGCTCGACGGCACCGGCCGCGGCGGCAGCCTGGTTCCCATCTGCCGCGAACTGCGCATCCCCGTCCGCTTCGCCGGCCTCGGCGAACGCGAGACCGACCTCCAGCCCTTCCGCCCCGACTTCTTCGCCCAGGCGCTGTTTGAAGTCAAGGTTACAGGTTCGCCTTAACAAGGCGGGCGCAGAGTTCGGGGAAGCTGATCCCGACGGCGGCGGCGGCCTTGGGCATCAAACTGGTCGGGGTGAACCCGGGGATGGCGTTGGCTTCCAGGCACCAGGGCGTGCCATCCGGACCGACAATGAAGTCGACGCGCAGCAGATCCTTGGCGCCGAGCGCACGGTAGATGACCTCCGCTAACTGCCGGGCCTTTTCCTGGACCGATTCGGCCACGTTCCGCGGCGGGCAGAGATATTCGGTGTGTCCCTGGGTGTGGTCGTACTTGGCGTCATAGTCGTACCAGCGACCGTCGCCGCAGGGATGGATTTCGACCACCGGCAAGGCTTTACCGTCAAGCACGCCGACAGTGATCTCAACTCCGGGGATGAATTCTTCGGCAAACACGCACGGATCCAGGGCAAACGCCGTGGCCAGCGCTTTTTTCCAGGCGACCCCATCCCCCGCGTCGACCTTGCTGATACCGATGGAAGAACCCTGCTCGTTGGGCTTGACCACGACCGGGAATTTCAATTCCGCCGGCATGGGCGCATCCGGCCCGGCGAGCACCGCCCACTTTGCGGTGGGCGCGCCGGCGGCAAGAAGGGCTTTTTTCGTGCCCAGTTTGTCCATGATCAGTTTGCAGGCGGCGGGGCCGCTGCCGACGTAGCGGACGCCCCTGGCTTCCAAGAGCGTCTGAATCTGGCCGTCCTCGCCGAACACGCCGTGCAGCACGGGAAAGACCACGTCGCATTCCGCGGGCAGTTCCGGCAGTGCGGCCTCGGAAAATTCAATCTCCTCGACCCGGAACCCGGCGTCGCGCAGAGCGTTGGCCACGCCCGTGCCGGAACTCAGCGAAATTTTGCGCTCGCTCGATGGCCCGCCCTTGAGCACCACAACCCTGGCCGGCGATATCGCGGCCTCAATCGCTTTTTCCGCCTCGGTTCCCGCAAATTTTACTTCCGGCATGAGCAGCACTCCCGTGTGACTGTAGACCCGTTGCCGTACGCGCAGCAGCAGATCCAAAACTTCTTTTTCGGAAACATGACCGTCGGTGACAATGAAATTGGCATGGCGTTCGCTGACCCGGGCGCCGCCGATGGCCATGCCCTTGCAGCCGGCCGCATCCGCCAGGCGGCCGGCGGCGGCGGCTCCGGCGTTCTTGAACACACAGCCCGCGCTGCGCCCTTCGGGCTGACGGACACGCCGGGCGTCCCCGGTCTCGCGCAACCGCGCCTCCACCGCTTCCGCCGCGGCCACCGGCAGCCGCAGCGTGGCGGAGGTGATGATCACATCCTCCGGGATGCTGGAAGTGCGGTAACCCCAGGTCACATCCCGCCCCGCGGCGCGCCAGGACGAACCGTCCGCATGAACGCCTTCGACGTCCTCCACAAACCCGCCGATGCTGACGCCGTCGGCGCCGGCATTCATGCGCAGGGCGCCGCCGAGGGTGCCGGGAATCCAGGCCAGCGGTGCGAACTCCGCACAGGGCATGCCGGCATGGATAGCAGCATCAAACAGGCTCCGCAGCGTCACGCCGCAACCGGCGCGCCAGAGGCAGTCCGGGGGCGAGGCGGGTTGCGGGTTGCGGGTTGCGGGTTGCGGGTTCGGAGAGACGGATGGGATGGACGAAGACGATGCCGTGGACGGGGCGGGGGTGGCCATGCTGCACTCGCCGCCGCGGAACACGCCCTGGCGCAGGTGCAACCAGAGCCGGGGCGGTTCCCAATCGGCGCCCACGAGATTGCTGCCGCCGCCGAGCACGCCGGCCGGCACACCACGATCCCGGGCAAAGCCCAGGAGAGCTTGCAGTTGGGCCAAGGTCTGCGGTGCAGCCACCAGCGGACGGGCCAGGCCCGCCCCGAGTGTGGTCAATTCAGACCAGATCCGGTCGCGGCTGATCTCACATTTCGCCAATTCCGGCAGGGTGCGAAGTTCGCGGGCGGCGCCATCCAGCCAACCTTCGGACAGTCGTTCTTTCAACAGCCCGGCCAGCCGGCCGACATCGCCGGCGCCGATGACGGCGAACAGACGAGTTGCGGGTTGCAGGTTGCGGGTTGCGGGTTCCCCGAAGTCAACAGGGTCAACGAAGTCAACAAGGTCAACAGGTGCGGTCGGGGTGTGGACCAGGGCGTCGGCCAGTTCCTCCAACGATTTTTCCCAATAAACGGAAGGCTTGTTCCGGATGGCGGCGACAATGCGGCGCGGATCAGCCAGTTCGCGGTCCTGCAGCCAGGCGGCGAACGGCGGGATCAGATACACGGCGTCGGCGGCCTGGTCCAGAACCTGGCTGAATTCGGTGGCATAGCGCTTGACCCGTTCAAACCGGTGCGGCTGGAAAATGACCACGAGCTGGCGTCCCGGCCAGCGTTCGCGCAACCCCTGAAGCGAGGCGGCAAGTTCCACCGGGTGGTGCGCATAATCCTCGATCACGACATCCCGGCCGCCGGGAGATTCGTAACGGACGCTGAGCCGGCGCGAAACCCCGGGGAACGTGCGCAGTGCGGCCAGGGCCGCGGCCCGCGGCACACCCAGGTCTTCCGCCACCGCCAAGGCGAGCGCGGCGTTGGCGCGGTTGTGCCGGCCAGGCAGCGTCAGTTCCAATTCCACGGAAACGGCATCCTCCCCAAGAAAGCGGGCGCGGGGATGGTTCGGGAACAGCCGGCGCGGGGTAGGTTCGTCATGGCAGAACAACCGTTCCGCGCGGCCGGAGAAAGTCTGGAAACATTCTTCCAGTTTTTCGACGCCGCCCAGGCTCCAGCAATGGTCGTCGTCCACATTGGTGACCACGGCGTGTGAACTCTGCATGAACGCCTGGGTGCCGTCGGATTCATCGACCTCGGAAACCAGGATGCGGCCGGCCCCGGCGCCGGCGGGGGACGACCAACCCGGCACATCGCCGCCGATGAGATGGCCGGGACGCAGGCCGGCTTCGCGCAGGATGTGGGTGATCATAGCGGAGGTGGTGGTCTTGCCGTGGGAGCCGGCCACAGAGACAACCGTGGGGAAACGCCGGGCCAGTTCGGCCAGAAATTCGCCGCGGCGAACCAAGCGCAGGCCGCGGCGGCGCGCTTCGACAATCTCCGGGTTCGTCTCGTTCACCGCGCTGGAAAAAACCGCCAGATCCGCATCCGTCGGGATGCGTTCCGGGGCGTGCCCGGAGGCGACGCGGGCGCCGCGACGGGCCAGCCGTTCCAGCGTGGGAGAATCCACGGCGTCGGAACCGGACACGCGCACCCCGAGATCAAGCAGGATGGCGGCCAGCCCGGACATGCCGACGCCGCCGATGCCGATGAAATGCACGGATTGGAAAGTGCTGTCGCTCATTTCAGGAGAGAAACACCCACGGGTTGCTGGTTGTGGGTTATGAGTTCTGGGTTCGGCGCTGGGAATCGAGGGCCCGCGAGAGCTATCGATAACCCTCGAGTGCCCTCGATCTTAACACTCTGTGCCTTTGCGCCTTCTGTTAAGATTGCTTCCCGGCTCAGGACCGGTCGGACAGCCGGCGCAGGACCAGGTCAAACAGGGCCAGGTGTTCGGGAGCATGGTCGCCGTACATCAGCGCCGAGCAGAGCCGGGAATTGACGTCCGCCCGATCGGCAAAGGCCTTGTGGAACAGACTGCAATAGTAGCGGACCACAAACTCCTCCAGTTCGCCGATGCCGCGGAAAAGGCTGACGGCGCGCTGGGCCAACGGTTTTTCACTGGTGGACGGATCCTCCCACAGGCACCCCCCGTGGATGAGGGAAAAGAGTGTGCCGAACCATTCCTTCTCGGTGACGGCCGCGGCTTCGGGAATCTGCTGCCGGAGGCTTTCCAGGGAGATCGAGGAGGTCAGGTGGCTGAGCTGGCGGTAGAGGCCGGTCAGGATGGCCAGACGCGCCCGCGGATCATGGATGAACCAGCGGGTCTGGATCATGTAGTCGGCAAAGCCCGGATCCGGGGAGACGGACTCGGGCGGCACGACCGGTTCGCGGAGAAGATCGTTCGGGATCGCGGATTCTTCGTCCCCGGCCCCGCCTGCACAGTTCTCGCCGGTGCCGTCTTCCGGCCCGTCACTGTCGCCGCCGGCGGTGACCGGCGCGAGGGCGGCATCTCCGGCGATCGGCGCCGCGGTTCCGGCGCCGCCGCCCTCGACCAGGCGGACAATCTCGTCGCCGTCATCCAGGGTCGTCAGGGTGACGTCCGTAATCTGGCGCAGAAGATCGAAAATGTTGTGGAAGCCGTAATTGCGCGGCATGAACCCGGGGATCTGCTCCTTGAGCACGCCATAGACGCGGCGGATGGTGCCCTGGCGTTCGGCTGTGAGCAGGGTCCGCAGGATCTGGCGCACCTGATTAAGGTCGGCGGCGGCGCGGGGTCGGGGCTGGACGCCCTTGGGGCCGTAAGTCAGGTATTCGTCGCAGTTCTCCGCCAGCACGTTGGCCACCGTACCCTGACTGCCCAGGCCGACGATTTTCCGGCCGCTGGCCTTGATCTTGGAGATCAGCGGCAGAAAGTCCAGGTCGCCGGAGGCGATGACATAGGTGTCGATGTTCGGATAGTGCAGCATGCAGTCCATGGCCTCGATGACCAGGTGCGTGTCTGCGGCATTCTTATTGTTGAATCCAGTCCGGACCACGTGCTGGAGCTCAACTCCGACGCGGGAGAGGTCCACGGCATACTTGCGGAAACGGGAATTGCTCCAGTCGGCAAAGGCCTTGCGGTAAATGACCGGGCCGAACTGGCGTTCCAGGTATTGGATGACGCCGGCAATGGAGAACGGTTTTTCCGGGGTGGGATCGTTGTTCTCCAAACCGATGATCAAGTTTTCAAAATCCATGAGCAGGGCGGTCTTGGACTGGGGGGGCGCCTGCCGGTACACCGGGGCATGATAAGACATAGGCATGGGAGTCACTCTTCGGGATAGGATGCGGTCAGGGTTGAGGTTCGCGTGGCAGACGTCACGTCCGGGTCCAACTGCCCGTCAGGAGGGGAAATAAATAGAAGTTCACGATCCCATCCGGCCATCATCCCGGCCGCAACCTGCCACAAGAATAGGGATATTATAACGCGAGGATGACCGGAACCCAAATGGGCTGGCTTGTGGTCTGTGGGTCTGTGGTCTGTGGTCTGTGGGGGGGGGAATACTGCTTGATCCGACCGATCCGTCCGATCTGGCCACAGGCCTACAGACCACAGGCCCACCGACCTTTCAATAAAAAAGCATCGGCAGATGCTCCGGCGGTTCAGCGAACGGCGGAACTTTCCCCGCGGCAACGGCATAGAGCCGTTCATGGGTCCGGCGCGCCGCCGTCACCAGCGGCGCATAGGGCTGTTCGCAGACGTCGAAGAAGCCGATGTTGTAATTCTCGCCGTCGAACCGGCCGTTGGCGGACTGGTCGTACAGAGTGAAATAATGCACCCCGATGCACCAGGGCTTGGCTGCGGCCCGTTCCACGTAAAAACGGAAGGCCGCGCCGCGCGCCGCCTGGTCCTTGACCCGGCCGATGCCGCTGGCGGGCAACCCGGCGTCGAGCGCGCCGAAATGCCATTCCCCGACCAGCACCGGTTTCCCGGTCACCGCCACCAACTGCTCCTGGATTGAATCCGGCACCTCCTGTTTGTAACAGTTGATGCTGAACACATCGAACGCCTGCATGCCGGCAATGGCCCAGACCGGCGGCACCGTGTAATAACGAGCGCCCAGGTTCAGATGGTTCGGATCCACCTTGCGGCAGGCATCGCGCAACCGGTCGAACATACGCGCCACCATGACGGTACTGAAAGCCTCCAAATCGCCCTTGGCGGCGGCAGGTGCGGCGGCGGTCCAGCGGCCGGTTTCCAGGGCGGCCCAGGTCACGGGCATACCCCACGCGGCCGTCAGCGCCGCCTCGGTTCCGTGCTTCGCCTCCAGCCAGCGCCGCAGCGCGACGCGGGAATGGCAGCCGTCCGTGTTGATCAGCATCCCTTCCGCGGGGGTCAGTTCGGCAAAGCCCCAGGTGGGTTCGTTGCCGAGGAAATAGCCGATGAGCGCGGGATCGTTCCGGGTCGGGACGAGCGCGGCGGCCACGTCCGCGGCATCCGCGTCAAACTCCGGAGCGAAAACGTCGGGGAAATCCCGGAAAACATGGGGAGTGCGGGAGCCCTCCGCCTTGATCGGCCGCACATAGGGGATGGCGCGCCGGGCGGCCAACTCCTCATCCGACCAGTTGCCAATGGTGTTGAACCCGGCTTCGGTGAGCCCGCCCACGGCGAGCGTCTCCCAGCGTTTCCGCCAGTCCGCGCCGAAGACGCGAATGAGATTGGCAACATGCAGTTCCACGGAGGCTTGGACGCTTTCTCCGTCGGGACTGAAGGCTGCGGCGTACGGACCCTTGCGGTCGGGGAGCCAGGCGAAGGACTTCTCCAGCCCGGTCACCGGCGTGGCGAAATTCCGCTCCCGGACACAGTCCATGCCGGACGACCAGAACGCGCACCCTTCCGGATCCACCAGCCAGAACCGCTGTTCGTCGCGTTCCACACGGAAAAAACCGGTGGCGGCAAAGCGTTTCTCCAGCCAGCCGCCCCAGCGCGACAAGCCGGCCGGCGGCTTGGCCGCAGCCGCCGTCTTGAGGCGCTCCTGCAAACGCTCCTGCAATTCTTCGGCGCTTTTGATTTTCCCCGCCCATTCGCGGAACGTGCACTGGCCGAGTTCGTCCAACAGCGGACCACGCGGCAGCAGGGGTTTCTGCAAGAGTTCCGGGGCTTCGCACACGGCTTGCAGCGGCGTCATGCAGAAGTTCGCCGGGGCCTCGCTCTTGCGCAGAACCTCCAGGCGCAGCCGGTCAACCTTGTCCAGGGAGACGCGGGTGCCGCCGCAGAGCGGCTTGAGCCAGGACGCCTCGCGCGGATACATCCAACGGTTCTGGTTCACCGCTTCCAGCGCCATCCGCACCCGGCCCTGGCAATAGTTCAGGAACGAGAAGGCCAGGCACATGAACGGACCGCCCTCGCCTTCCGAGAGCTTGATCTGGAAATAAACGGCGTTGCTCCCTTCGACCAGCATGTCGCAGGTCAGGTACTGATATGCCGCCAGAGCGCCCTTGGGAAAAACATAATCGAAACCGGCGCCGATGCTCTCCACCTCATGCCAGCGCCCGCCCTTCAGCGGCGACAGCCGGGCGGACCGCCGCAACCCATTCAGCGTGGCCGCCGGCGTTAAGATCAAAGCTCCGGGAACGGTAGAATCGGTCGGACTCATGAAAAGACTCCTGAGGGTTGCGTCGGTCGGAAAAAGGTCAATTGCACACCGGGGTACAACGCACGCCGCGCGGCAGCCCCGGACTATAGGGGGCTTCCCGTCGCCTGCAAAATCACAAACCCCGAAATTTGTTCTCACGGAGGCACGGGGGCACGGAGGTGAAAACCCAAATCATCCTTCTCCGTGCCCCCGTGCCTCCGTGAGAGATTTTGGAAAGACGCGTTCCACGTCTGCCGGCAATCCGCTCGCAACTGCGGGGCGGCGTGGTATCGTTTCGCATGATTCGTGTGACGCCAACCTTGTCGCTGCCGGACTCCGAGCTGGATTTTGAGGCGACCGTGGCCGCCTCCGGCCCCGGCGGGCAGCATGTCAACCGCACGGCTTCCGCGGTACGCATCCGGTTCAATGTTTTTACCAGTACCGCCCTGCCCGATTTCGTCCGCCGGCGACTACTGGAACTGGGCGGGAATAACGTCACCCGCGAGGGCGTCCTGCAGTTCGAATCCAACCGCTTCCGCTCCCAGCTCCGCAACCGCGAGGACGTGCTGGAACGGTTGCTGGACCTGATCCGTCAGGCCACGGTCCGGCCGCGCTGGCGCATCCCCACCCGCCCCGGCCGCGGCGCCAAAGAACGCCGCCTCGAAGGCAAACGCCACGTCAGCCGGATCAAACAAGACCGCCGCGGCGACCCGGGCTGAGGTTTTTCTTTCAGGTTTGACGGGATACCTTTTCGCGCGTCCAACGCCGGCCCGCGCCACGCTGGAACCGTCTGCAAAGGAGGCAGCGCGTCGTGGATCTTCCTTCTCCATCTTATCCGAACGGACGGGCCCGCCGACTCAGGCCCGGCGAAGCGCCCCGCCCTGCCGCGGCCCGGTCCGCCGCTCTCAATCGCGCCGCGACCAGACCCGCGCCGCCGACACCACCGGCCAAGATGCCGGCGACAACAACCTATTCGAACTATCAGGACGCGCCGTCTCAGGGAGCCGAAGCCTCAAACGGGTTCTCCTTGCATTTGGCCGTGGACCAACCGAAAGCGGCCGAGCAGGAACGTCCCCCGCGCCCCGATCTGGATCACTTGGCCGTGCTCGAACGCCGCCAGCTTGAGAGTGATCATTTCCGGGGCGCCGCCTGTTTCTGGGGGATCGCCGCCTGCTCCGCCATCAACAGCCTGCTAGTTCTCTCCGGACATGAATGGGGACGCTATGTCATCGGCCTCCGTGTCACCGAATGGATCGACGAGATGGGACAGTCCGTCTCCACCGGCATGCAACCGGAAAACCTGGCCAGCATGATCAAGGTCATCGCGACGGTCATGAATCTGTGCTTTGCCGGCTTTATCGTCCTGCTTGGCGTGCTGGCCCGGAACCGGCAACAGTGGGCCTATGTCGCGGGCATGATCCTCTACGGAGCGGATGGGGTCTGGTTGCTGACCACGGACTCATCCCTGGCCCTGGCCGTCGTCTTTCATGCCATCATGATCTTTTTCATCCGGCGCGGCAGGAAGGCGCTCCAGCATCTTAAAACCCTGCCCCCGCCAGAACCTGCGGATGCCGCCGCGGCAGATTCCGCCCCAGCCCAACCAGCCGCCTGACCCCAAACAGATGGCCTCCGGAAAAAACGTTCATGTGCGTCCGTGCCGGGCCGTGCAAGTCCGTGTCACTTCCGCCCGAGCTGCCAAGCCGCCAACACCGCCGCGGCCTGACCCATGGCCAGGCAACTGTCATTGGGCGAAGTCTGCCGGTGGGTCAGCACCCGGAACCCAGCATCCTCCAAACCCCGCGACATCCGCTCCAGGAAAAGCTGGTTTTGAAACACGCCGCCGGAAAGCGCCGCCGTGTTCAGTCCAGTCTCGCCGCGGACTCCGCAGCAGGCTGACGTCCATAACTCCGCCAGGGTTTCATGAAAGCGCCGAGCCAGCCCCCCCCGGTCCCGCCCGGCCAGCGCGCCCGCCACCAGTTCCCGGATCAGCGGGGAAACGGCGATGACCGCCGGGGCGAGTTGGAAATTTTGGATTTTGGATTTGGGATTTGGGATTTTGGCGTCGCAGAAGTCGCCGGAGTCGATGAAGTCGCCAGGAAAACGGCCCCGCGGATCTCCAAGTTCTGTTGTCTCCCGCTCCCCCCCACAGGCCACAGACCCACAGACCACAGGCCCGGATTCCGCCAACGCCTGAAGCCGGATCGCCGCCTGCCCCTCGTAAGTAACTGGCGCGGCAAAGCCGAGCAATGCGCCGGCGGCGTCGAACAACCGGCCCGCGCTTGAGGTCAACGGCGCCAAGGCGCGGTCGCCGCAGAGCATCAGTAGCAACCGCACCCGTTCTGCAGACACCCCAGGCAGAATTTTGGCGGCCAACCGCGCCGCCTCCTCCGGACCAAAAGCCGCGCGCAACCAACTCAGGGCCATGCGGTCGGGTTCATGCACCGCCGCCTCGCCGCCGGGCATGGGCACGGGTTCCAGACATGCGGCGCGCCGGTATTCCGCCAGGTTCGCCACCAGCAGTTCGCCGCCCCAGACCGTGCCGTCCGGGCCGTAACCCGTGCCGTCCAGGGCCAGGCCGAGCACCGGACCGCTCTCGCCGTGCTCCGCCAGCACCGCCGCGATGTGGGCGTGATGATGCTGGATGAAATGGACGCCGCCTTTCGCCTGCGCTCCCTGCATCCGTCCGAACCGGCTGGAGAAATAGCCCGGGTGCAGGTCGCAGGCGATCAATTCCGGCACCACTCCCAGGAGCCCGGCCAGATCCGCCGAGGCGGTGCGCAGAAACTCGAAGGCTGAAGGTTCCTCCAAATCGCCGATGTGCTGGGAAAGAAAGGCCTGCCCGCCGCGCGTCACGACAAAGACATTCTTCACATCCCCGCCGCAGGCGAGCACCGGCGGCCCGGAAACCGGCAGTGCGACCGGGGCCGGCACAAACCCGCGCGAACGCCGCAGCAGCACCGGCGCGCCGGACGCCGCCACCATCAGCACCGAATCGTCGCAGCGGCGCAGGATCGGCCGGTCGTGGTCGAGCACGAAATCGGCCACGCCTCCCTCCGGCCCGAACAGGCTGCGGTCCCGCAGTTCCTCCAGGGACGAGGCGATGGGCTCCTCGGCGCGATTGGCGCTGGTCATGATCAGGGGCGACGCCAAAGTCAGCAGCAAATGATGCAGCGGCGTGTACGGCAGGAACGCGCCGATCTCGCCGGTGTCCGGAGAAATGAGCGGGGAAAGGAGGCATTCTTCCGTGCCGCCGGCGGGAGCAGGTTTCGGTTTCAAGATCACGATCGGCGCCGCCGGCGAGGTCAGCCAGGCTTCCTCGGCGGCCGAAATTTCGCACCCGGCCTGGATCTGGTCCAGGTCCCGGAACATCACGGCCAACGGTTTATGCGGGCGGTGTTTGCGTTCCCGCAACCGCCGCACCGCGGCATCGTCCGCGGCCAAGCAGACCAGGAGAAAGCCGCCGATGCCTTTCATGGCGCCGATGCCGCCGGCCAGAAGCCGTTGCGCAAACTCGGCCACCGGGTCCGTTCCGACATCGCCGATCCCGGCCGCATCCGCCGGGGAGGCGAGAAAACGCAGCCGCGGACCGCACTCCGGACAGGCCACGGGCTGCGCCTCGAAACGGCGGTCGGCGGGGTTGCCGTATTCCGCCCGGCAGCGCGGGCACATGGAGAAACCGGCCATGGCGGTGCGCTCACGATCATAGGGCAGGCCGCCGATGATGGTGAAACGCGGGCCGCAATTGGTGCAATTCACAAAAGGATGCCCGAAGCGGCGGTCGGCGGGATCGAAGAGTTCGCGGCGGCAGTCGGCGCAGGTGGCCAGGTCCGGGGGCATGCCCGCAACGATGTCGCCGGAACGGCCGCTGGCCAGGATGCGGAACCCGGGAAGACCGCCCTGCGGCGGAAGTTCGCGCGCAGCCAGACTGTCGATTCGGGCCTGCGGCGGCGCGTCCTCGCGCAGCCGGACAAAGAACGCATCCACCTGCGAGGCTTCACCTTCCACATCGATCCGGACGCCGGCCGGTGTGTTGCACACGGTCCCGGCCAGTTCCAGCGCCGTGGCCAGGCGGTACACGAACGGCCGGAATCCGACGCCCTGCACGCACCCCGTCACCGTAATGTCCAGACGCTTGTTCACGAGCGTAGTCCGTCCCGCCGCCGGGCGCCGGATCCGGCGCCGGACGGCCGGGAAGACCATACCACCGGCGACCGGATTGGCCAGTTTCCGCAGGGTGACGGTAGATAATTCCTCCGTTGCGGAGAAAGAAGAAACTAAGGATATCCGTTGCCGGCGGGTGAAGCGACGGCAAGATTCGGTCCAATCCGTCAGATCAGTCAGATCCGTCAGATCGGACGGATCTGACCGATCTGCTCCACAGCCCACAGACTACAGCCTCCCGATCTCTGTAACTGGGGAATTACACGGTTACGTTACAAGACATGGACAAGACGCTGCCATTCCCCTCGCCATTCCCGCCGGACTTGCGCACCGCCGGGCTGTTCGCCGCCAGCGGCCGCGCCGAGCCCGAGCGCCTCGCCGCCGGCATTGCCCAACTCAAGGCCTGGGGACTGCACGTCGCTGCCGGCCCGCACCTGGCCGCCCGCCACCGCACCCTGGCCGGCACTGATGCCGAACGGCTGACTGACTTCACCGACCTGCTCGTCAACCCGCACGTCGATGTCCTGCTCGCCGCCCGCGGCGGCTACGGCGGCGCCCGGCTTCTCGACCGGCTCGACCCCGCCCTGCTTGCCCGTTATCCCAAGCCGCTGCTCGGCTACAGCGACGTCACCATCCTGCATCTTGCCCGGTTCCGCGCCGGCGTGGCGTCCGGTCTATCCGGCCCCCTGGCCGCGGTGGAGTTCGCCAGGCCTCCCGCCAACGACGCCGAAGCCGACGCGCTATGCTTCACCCTGCATTCCCTGCACGCGGCCTGGCTGCCGCAGGAACACGTCGGCCTGCCGCCCGGGACACGGCTGGAAACCGTCAAGCCCGGCCATGCCGCCGGCCCCGTCGTCCCGGTCAACCTCACCGTGCTCATGAGCCTGCTCGGCACGCCTTATTTCCCGGAGCTCGCCGGCACACTGCTGGTCATCGAGGACGTCAATGAACCGGCGTACAGCATCGACCGCGACCTCAACCACCTGCGTCAGGCCGGCATCCTCCAGCGCCTCGCCGGCCTGATCATCGGCCGTTTCACCAACGTGGACGAACCGGAGTGGCTCCCGGAGATCTTTGCGGAGTTCGCAGAAGCCGTGCCCGGCCCGGTGGTTTCCGGCCTGCCCTACGGCCACCTCCTGCCCATGGTCACCGTGCCGGTCGGCCGCGAAGGGTTGCTGGACGCCATGCCCGGCGACCGTGTGCGCCTGGCCTGGTGAATCCGCGGCGGAAAACGAACATCGAACATTCAACATTGAACGTCCAACGTCGAAGTGAAATCCGGAAGATCAAATTAAACGTCCAGCCTCATCCTTATTCGATGTTGAATGTTGAATGTTCGCACAGTCCGGGATCAATTGGCCAAATCAACGGCAACAAAGATGATTGACTACACGCTCTATCTCGCCACCGATCCGCATCTGCTGGCGGGGCGCGACCTGGTCGCGGTCGTGGAGGCCGCCATTGCCGGCGGCGTCACCATGATCCAGCTCCGCGACAAGACGGCCCCGGCCCGCGAGCTGTACGAGACCGGCCGGCGCCTGCTTGCGGTCACCCGCCGGCTCGGCGTCCCGCTCATCGTCAACGACCGCCTTGACCTGATGCTGGCGCTGGACGCCGACGGCGTGCATCTCGGCGCCGGCGACCTGCCCTGGGAGATCGCCCGGAAGCTCGCGCCCGGCAAGCTCATCGGCGGTTCTGTGAACACCCTGGCGGACCTGCGCCGGGCCGAGGCCGCCGGCCTGGACCATGTCGGGCTCGGCGCCTTCCGCGCCACGGCCACCAAGACCGATGCGCCGACGGCGCTCGGGCTGAAAGGCGTCCGCCGCCTGGTCGCGGCCACCCGCCTCCCCTGCGTCGCCATCGGCGGCATCACTGCGGCTGACGCGGCGGAGCTGGCCCGGACCGGCGTCGCCGGCCTGTGCGTGATCTCCGCCATCCTCGCCGCCCCCGACCCCGCCGCCGCCGCCCGCGAACTCCGCCAGCTCTTCACCGCTGCCCGCACCTGACCGCAGGACTAGCGGAATCATATATGGTGCGGAAGGGGGTGTACCCGGGGGATGAAACCAACATTGCATTCCCCGTGTCTTTTACTACAGTGACCGTTCGTTCATTTTGAAGCTTGGCGCCGGATCCGGATCCCCATGCGTTTCCTCAATCTTTCCAGCCTGTTCCTGGCCTTGGCCATGCTCACGCTCGGCACCGCCGCCGTGGCGGTCTGGCGCGGGGCGCTCCGTCGCCGCCGCCGGCTGGCGACGCTGGTGGCGCCGCCTCTGGACGCGGCGCTGGCCGCGTCGGTCCACACCGGGCGCCGCCGGCTTCGTGACATCCTGCTCTTTCTGGGACTGACCTGCGTGCTTACGGCGCTGGCCCGGCCGTGGTGGGGAAACCACCTGGTGCCGGCGCCGAGCCGTTCCCGCGACCTGCTGTTCGTCGTGGACGCTTCCCGCAGCATGCTCGCCACCGACGTGGCCCCGTCGCGACTGGAGCATGCCAAATGGTTCACCCGCGAACTCGCGACCCGTTTCCCCGGCGACCGCTTCGGCTTGATCGCCTTCGCCGGCGACGCCCTGCTCCAATGCCCGCTCACCCAGGACATCAACACCCTGCATCAGTTTGTCAACGCCTTGGATACCCGCACCATCCCCGTGGGCGGCACCAATCTCGGCCGGGCGCTTCAAGTCGCACGCCAGGCTTTTCGCGCCGCGGAAGACCGCAACCGCGCGGTCGTCCTGATCACGGATGGCGAGGAACTGGAAGGCGCCGCCGCTGGGGAGGCCGCGGCGTTGAAAGCGGCCAACATCCCCCTGCTCATCGCCGGCCTCGGCGATCCCAACCAAGGCAGCCTCGTCCAGCTTGAGGACAAGGTTATGCTCCGCGACAAGGACGGCAACCTGGTCCGGACCCGGCTGAACGAGGACGGACTGCGGCGGCTGGCCGCGGAAACCGGCGGAATCTACGCACATTCCACCAGCCTGGCCGCCAACCTGGAACCCGTGGCCCGCCGCATCAGCGACTTGGTTCCGGCCGAGGGCACACCCGGAACCCGGCAGCGTCCCATCGAGCGCTTTCAGATCCCCCTGGCCGCGGGGCTGTTCCTGCTCATCCTCCGCCTGCTCATCAGCGAGCGGCGGGAACCGGGATCGCCGCTCTGGCCCCGGCCGCGCCGGCCGGCGGTACGGGCCGCCGCCGCCGTGCCGATCGTCCTGACCCTGCTGCTGGCCGCGGGATTGCTGGAACGGAACGCCGCGGGCTCAACGACCGCCGCCCCCGAGCAAAATGTGACGCTGCCGCCATCGCCGGCGGCGGAACCGATCGCGGTCGTGCTCCCCAAGGACGCGCCACCGCGGGAATTGTACAATTTCGGCGTAAAGCGCCAGGAAGCGGGCGACGCCGCCGTCGCCGCCCAGGCCTATCAGTCCGTTCAAAGCACCCGCGACGACCACCTGGTCAAAGGCCGGGCGCTCCAAAACCTTGGCGTGCTCCAGCACGAAGACGCGCGGCGCGTCCTGGAACAGAATCCGGAAGCCGCGATCCAAAAACTCAAAGGCGCGCGTTCCTGTTACCGCGAATCCCTCCGTCAGCAACCATTTTCCGCTCAGGCCGCCCGCGACCTGGAACTGGCCGAGGCGGACCTGATCCGCGCCGAACAGGCCGCCAAGCAGAAACAGGAACAACAGAAACAGGAAAACCAGCAGAAGCAGGATCAGGAAAAGGCCAAGGAACAGTTGAAGCAGGCCCGCGACCTCCAGAACAAGGCCAACCAGCAGCAGCAGCAATCCGCCCAGGACAAACTCCAGAAAGACGCTCAACAGAAAACGCAGGACGCGGAAAAAAGTCTGGACAAGGCGCAGCAGAAACCCGCGCCCGGCCAAAGCCAGGCCAGCCAGGAGGCCATGAAACAGGCCGCCGACTCCGTCCGGCAGGCCGAGGCCGACCAGAAACAGGCCGCCGCCAAACCCGCCGGCAGTCCGGAACGAAAACAGCTTGGCGACCAGGCTAAACAGCACCTGGACGACGCCATCCGCCAGCTTGAACAAGGTTCCGATCCGGACAAAGATAAAAAAGATGGACAGAACGGGCAGAAGCCCCAGGACAAACCGGCCGAAGCCGGAAAAGAACCGCAGGCCGGCAATCCGAATGACGGCCAGCCTCTCGACGCCACCCAGGCCGCGGCTTTGCTCCGGCAGATGCAGGAACAGGAAAACGACTTCCGCGAAGCCATCAAACAGCAACAGCAGAACCGGCAGATTGCCGAACCCGATCGCAACTGGTAAGGAAAAGTTTCAGCGCATGCCTTTTCTCCGTCCCATTTTAAACGCCGTTTGCCGCCTCGTGCTTCTGCCCCTGGCGCTGGCCGCCCTGCCGGCCTGGGCCAAGGTCGAAGTCCGGGTGGAACCGGAAATCGTGGGCGCCGGCGAAGTCGGCACCCTGATCATCGCCTCCGATTCCGACCAGCCGCGGGTAAACGATCTGCCCACCGTTTCCGGACTGAACTGGATCGCCGGTCCCCAGACCAGCATGTCCGTCAGTTTCGATAATTTCAAAAAAACCGTGAGAGCCACCACCTCGTTCCTGTTCCAGGTGGACAAACCCGGCGCCTACACCATCCCGGCCTTTAACATCAAAGTCGGCAAGGAATTGCTTGAAACCAAGCCCGTGTCCTTCCGCGTCACGGCAGCGGCCATCCCGCCCCCCGCTCCCGCGCCGCCGCCCGCCGCGCCGCCGGACGGGACACCCTCCGGAGCGGAGTCAGCTCCCGGCTCCCTGACCTTGCCGGAGGCCTTCTTTGCTGAAATCGCCACCCTCCCGGGCGGCGCCGCCAGCGACACCTGGTATCCCGGCCAGGAAATTCCGGTCGAGATCCGGGTACATGTCGCGGCGCCCGTGTTCAGCGACCTGCGCCAGTATCCGGAATTGAAGCTGGACAATGCCGCCTTCCTGGATCCGGTCCCGCCCAATCCCCAGAGTCGGCAGTACGCCCCGCTCCAGGAAGGACGCGAGACCCGAAAAGGCGTTCCCTTCCGCGTGTTTGTGTTCCGGACCCGCATGACCCCGCTGGCCCCGGGAAAGGTTCAGGCGGAAGCGGCCTGTACCGCCATACTCCGGTTCGCCCGGCAGGCCAGCCGCCCGCCGCCGAATTCCCCGTTCAACAGTGAATTTTTCCGCGACTTCCTGAACCAGCCCGTGGAAGAACCGCGAACGGTGACTGTTCCACTCGGCCCGCTGACGGTCAAGCTCCTGCCACCTCCACCCGCGGACACGCCGTTCCTGGGCCTGGTGGGAGATTGGAAAGTCCGCTGGAGCGTCACCCCCGCCTCCGTGGCCGCCGGCGATCCGGTCACCCTTTCCCTGGACGTGACCGGAAGGGGAAATTTGGAAACCTTGGTCCCGCCCAAACTGAATCTGCCCGGCTTCCGCGTCTTTGATCCGGAAGTTAAAAAAGAGACGACCGGGGACAGCAGCCACGCCGGAATCTCCTGGGTGGTCGTACCACTTCAGGCCAACGCCAAGCTTCCCGAACTCGCCGCCGCCACCTTTCGTCCGGCAGAGGGTGACTACTCCGTCGCCCGGTTCCGGCCGCAACTCCTCGTCGGGCCGGGTCTGGTTAAACCCCCGGGAACAACGGTCGTCGACAGCAGCACTGCGTCCTCCCCATCCCGCTCTCCTGCCGCAATAGCGCCCGCCGGCCAGCACGACCTGCTTTATCTCAAGCCCGGCCCCGACAGCGGCGTCCGCCTGCCGCTGTGGCGCAACACCGGTGCTCTGGCGGCTGGCATTCTGGCGGCAGCCCTGGCGATTTTCACCACCGTCCTGTTCCTGACCGCCCGCCGCGACCGTCTGCAAAGCGACCCTGCCTACCGGCGCAAGATTGCCGCCCGGAAAGAACTTCACCGTCTCCTCGGCCGGATCCGGAACGCCCCGACCCCGGACCGGGCGCGGCTGGTTTGCGACCTGCTCGTTCCCTGCCTGGCCGCACAACTGGATCTGTCACCCGGCACCACCGCGGCGGGCGTGGCAGAACGAATCGCCGGCCGGCATCCGCAACTGGCCGCCCTCCTGCGCCAGGCCGGCGAGGACGCCTTCCGCCCCGGGGGCGGCCGCGCATTCGCCGTGGATGAACTGGCGCGGCTAGCCGCCAAAGTCCGGAGCCTCCTCCTGCCAGCGGCCTTGCTCGGCCTGTTCCTGGCGGCGGCGGGATCGAACTCCGTCAGGGCGGCGGCGTCGGAACCCATCCCCGGGCCGGAGGCGGAACTCCGCCGCGCGCAGCAGTGCTATGATCAAGGCAAGCTTGAGGAGGCATGGCAGATCTACCGCACCTTGTGCGACCGCCAACCCGAGTCCCCGGTTCCGACCCTGCTCTTCAACGAGGCCAACTGCCTGTTCCGTCTGGGCCGCCCCGCGGAAGCCCTGGCCAAGTTCGAAACCGCCCGGCGACTTGCGCCGCGGGACTCGGACATCCTGGAAAACCTGAATTTTGTCCGCACCCAGTTGGATCTGCCCCGGGCGGGCGCCGTGGAAACTCCGGCCGACCTGCTGCGAACCGGGCGCGACCTGCTGCGGCCCGACGAATGGTTGCTGGCCGCCGCCATCCTGTTGGCCGCCGGCCTGCTAGGCGCCGCCTGGCAGCGGTGGAGGAATCGGCCATTCTGGCCCGCCGCGGTCTCCGGCCTGATTGCAGCCCTGCTCTGCGGCGGTTGCCTGCTCGCTCAACTCCAGGATCTCTACCGCTCCGGCAATCAGGCCGTGCTCATCCCGCCCCGCCCCCTCACCTATCCCGTTCCGGATGCCGGCGCGGAACCCGGCTCCCTGCCTCTGCGCCAGGGCGAATCCGTACTGATCCAGGAAACCCGCGGCGAATGGAGCCGCATCCGCGCCGGCAACACCGAAGCCTGGATCCGGAACGCCGATCTCGCCCGGGTTTGGTGAAGCCCCGCGTTTTCCCCCTCGCACGCCGCACGGCGTTTTCCGTTTTACCAAGTATAGTATTAGCTTCCGCGTCTTTCTTTATTATGAGATTGACCGGCGAAACTCCCCCCGCGTGACAGATCCCCTTTCTATTTCCAGCGCCCATACTTTTCACATTCCCGTGATGGGTACCGGGTTCACCATTGACACCCCGTTGCGCGTGGCGCGGTTCGGTGTCAGTTCCGTGATCTCCCTGGTTGATGACGCCCTTATTGACCAGATCCGTTTGCATTATGCCCGCACTACCGGCGAAACCGCCACCCCGATTTTGGCCGGGGACCCGGACAGCCGTGCCCGCCGGATCACCGCGTACCTCGACTTGGTCGGGCGCCTGGTCGGCGATCAGGTCCGCCGCCTGCAGGCGGAACCTTTTGTCCCCGGCAGCGACATCACCCGCTATTTCGAAATGCTGCCGGAGTCGCCCCAGAAAAACTTGTACGCCCGGATGCTGGCCGCCGCCGATGCCGACGAAAAAGAGGCGATCCAGGCCCGGCTCCGCCGCCTGGCCGTCCCCGGCAGCATCGACGTGAACATCATGACCAAGCTCGAGGGCGACAGTTCGCGCGGCCGCAACCTCGACGCCCCCGAGACGAATGACGCCATGGCCGCCCTCCGCGGGTTCGCCTCCAGCTCCCTGGCTTCGGCGATCGTCTTTTCCGCCGGCCTCAACCGGCGGCTCTACCATTACGCCGCCCGCCTCCCCGATTTCCTGCCTCACGACGGGGCCCTGCCGAAAAAACGGATCATCCTCAAGGTCAGCGATTACCGCTCCGCCGTCATCCAGGGCATGTTCTTCGCGAAAAACGGCCTGTGGCTCTCCGAATTCCGCATCGAGTCCGGCCTGAACTGCGGTGGCCACGCCTTTGCGACCAAGGGCCTCCTCATGGGGCCGATCCTGGAAGAATTCAAACAGAACCGCGCCGCCCTGCTCGCGGAACTGCGCGCG
Organism: uncultured Lentisphaerota bacterium; assembly: GCA_903894975.1. Lineage (GTDB taxonomy): Bacteria > Verrucomicrobiota > Lentisphaeria > Oligosphaerales > CAITYL01 > CAITSE01. The sequence goes on along the minus strand of CAITSE010000215.1, from coordinate 5,434 downwards.
ACCTACCTCGACGCCCTGCAAACCCGCGGCCTCGAAGCGCCGCCCCTGGACCATCTTCAGTTCCGCGTTACCGCCCAGGGCGGCATCGGCACCGCCGCCGAGGACCGCCTCCTTCACTCCTGCTACAATGTGGACGGCACCGGCTGGGGAACCCCGTTCCTCCTGGTTCCCGAAGCCGTCAGCATGGATCCAGACACCCTGGCCAGGCTGCTCGCCGCCCGCCCCGAAGACGTGGAACTGAGCGACAACTCACCCCTCGGCATTCCCTTCTGGAACCTGCGCACCTCCGCCAGCGAAGACACCCGCCGGCGCCGGATCCGCGAGGGCACCCCGGGCAGCGTCTGTCACCGGGGCTTCGGCCTGCTCAACACCGATCTGACCGAAAATCCGGTCTGCGTCGCCTCCCAAACCTACCAGACCCTCAAACTCAAGAGCCTGGCGGAACAGTACCCGGACGGCGTACCGGCGGACGTGCTGGAAAAGGTCGTAACCAAGGCCTGCATCTGCCACGACCTGGCCGGCAGCGCCGCCATCAGCCACAACCTGAATCCGGCCGCAACCCCCGCCGTCTGCTGCGGCCCCAACATTGTCTGGTTCAAGCGCTCCTCCACCTTCGCCGAGATGGTCGGGCACATCTACGGCCGGCAGTCCCTGCTCGCGGCCGGTGACCGGCCGCACATGTTCATCACCGAACTGCGCCTCTATGTCGCCGAACTCCACCGGCAGGCCGACATCGCCTCCCGGGAACTCTCGGAACGGATGCGGCTCCACCTCACGGCCTTCCACGCCAACCTCCTGGAAGGGATCGAGCATTACCGCGTCGATACCGCCCGCCACATCGGCGAATACAAGGCCCGGTTCCTGCTGGAACTGGAAGCCCTGGAAGGCGAAATCCGCGGTCTGAACGGCCCCGCCTTCGCGCCGGCCTAGTGTCCCGGCCTGGTCGGTGGCCCATGGGGCCTGTGGCCGGCAGATGGATGAGACGGAATGCTCGAGCGTCAACAGATGACGCACACATAGATAGTTCGCCGCGTCTCTTTCCCCAGTGCGCCAACATATCCAAAGCGGCGCCGCGCCGCGTTGGATCAGCCAATGGCGTCGTGGCCAGTCTCGCCAGTGCGGATGCGCAGGCACTGTTCCAGGTCGAAGATGAAAATCTTGCCGTCCCCGGTCTCGCCGGTGCGCGCGCCGCCGACAATGGCGTCCACGGCCTTCTGCACGTAGTCGTCGTTGACGGCGATCTCGAGCTTCATCTTCCGCAGCAGGCTGCCCGCCTCCTTGTGGCTGCGATAGACCGTGGCGATGCCCTTCTGCCGGCCACGGCCAACCACGTTGGAGACGGTGACCAGGTGGATCTCCTTCTCCGTGAGCTTGGCCAGCACTTCGTCCAACCGATCCGGCTGGATCATGGCGATGATGTATTTCATGGGGAAATGCTCCTGTGTGCCGTACCGATGATGAACAGGTTCGTTGCCATGGGATTCAGGGTTCAGGACTCAGAACATAACAGAAGACGCGGGCGTTGCCGTTCGTCTGTTCTTCCGTTCTTTCTTCCGTTATTCCGTGCTTCCGTTCAGTCAATCACCGTATACCCCGCCTCGCGGTGCTGAGTCAGGTCCAGACCGACCCGTTCGTCATGCTCGTTAACGCGCAACGGCAGGATGAAATCCACAATCTTGAAGATCAGCAGGGAGGCGCCGAAGGAATAGGCCATGGTGATGCCGACCGCCTTGAACTGCGCCCAGAGCTGGGTGGCCTGACCTGAACTGAACAGCCCCTCGACACCGTCGGGATTGACCGCCCGCGTCGCCCAGAACCCCACCGCGATCATGCCCCAGATGCCGCCGATGCCGTGCACACCGAACGCGTCCAGGCTGTCGTCGTACTGGTACCGGGCCTTGAACGCGGTGACGGAGAACCAGCAGATCACGCCGGCGCCGATGCCGATCCAGAACGCCCCGTCAATGTCCACAAACCCCGACGCTGGCGTCACCGAGGCCAGGCCGGCCACGGCGCCGGTGATCATGCCCAGGGTCGTCGGTTTGCCGAACTTCAGCCAGTCCAGCACGCACCAGGTGATGCCGGCCACGGCTCCGGCCAGGTGGGTGGCCATGAAGGCGTTGACGGCCAGGCCGTTGGCCGCCAGCGCGCTGCCGGCGTTGAACCCGTACCAGCCGAACCAGAGGATGCCGGCGCCCAACGTGGCCAGCGGCAGGTTATGCGGCGGCGAAAGACTCTCCGGAAAACCCTGACGCCGGCCGGTCATGATCACCGCCGCCAGCGCCGCCATGCCGGCGTTGATGTGCACCACCGCGCCGCCGGCAAAATCCACGGCGCCGAACCCGCCCTGGGTGCCCATGAACCCGCCGGCGCCCCACAGCCAGTGCGCCACCGGGCAGTAGACGATCAGCGACCAGAGAACCGTGAAGGCGCAGAAGGCGGAAAAACGGATGCGCTCGGCAAAGGCGCCGATGATCAGCCCGGGCGTAATCACCGCGAACATCATCTGATAAAGCACAAACAGCCGGTGCGGAATCGTCTTGGCATAGGGGCCGGGCCCCACGCCGACGTTTTTGAGCCACGCCCAATCCAGTGTGCCGATGACATGCCCGGTATCCGGGCCGAACGCCAGACTGTACCCGCAGATCACCCACAGCACACTCACCAGGCAGAGACAGACAAAACACTGCATCAGGATCGACAGAATGTTTTTCTTCCGGACCAGGCCGCCGTAGAAGAAGGCCAGTCCCGGCGTCATCAGCATGACCAGCGCCGTGGCCAGCATCATCCAGGCCGTGTCACCCGCCGAGATCATCGGCGCCGGCAGCGCCGGGGTCGGCGCCGTGAGTACGGCCGCCCCGGCCAGCGCCGCGCCGTCCGCCCAGGCGTTTACGCCCGTCAGGACGGCGATCAGCAGTCCAGCCGTTTTCATTGCCAGCGACAGCCGTCCGGCCGCCGCGCCCCCAGAAAAAATGTTGCTCATGAGTGGTTCGTCCGCTCCTTTTCCCGTCCCGGCGGGCCGCGCGGCCTGCCGACAAGAGAAAACGCTTTTGCATCAATCGCTCACACTGAACGGTGACGGCAGGATAAAGCAGATCCCTGGCCATGACTTAAAAACTTGATATTATCTCATTAAGCAACAAGTGATTACATTTTAATACAAGTATCCGAGACCGCCGCCCTTCAGCAGCGGCCATACAAGATTGTTCCGGCATTTTGATACGTTTTTGTTTCAAAAAGGGAATCCCTCCCGGTGAAACGCCCGATCTTGACGCTCCGGTTCCGGCATGCTACAATTTCTCCCATCCGGTCCAGCCGCCGGGGTTCACTCCGGTTTGGGAGCGTGAGGGGCAGGCGAATTTGCGGGGGGGGGGCGACTTCATTCGACTTCGGTCGACTTCAGCAACTCCAGTCGAGAGAGTCGAACCGCCCCCGAGGGGAGTCGCCGGGAGTCGAATGAAGTCGCGTGAAGTCGAACTCAGGCGCGCGAACAAGTCCGGCTCTCCGCCCGACATTCCCATCCGGCTGGCTATAGTATGCGCGCAACCGTAGCGTCCGACCCGGGCCGGACGGCGATTGACCCAAGGAGAGCTCCATGTGCGGCATTGTAGGCTACGTCGGCAATCGTGATACCATCGACATTCTGGTGAGCGGCCTCAAACGTCTTGAATACCGCGGGTACGATTCTGCCGGCATCGCGGTGGTCAAAGACGGCGTCATGCACGTGGTGAAGAACAGCGGCAAGGTCCAGTCCCTTTCCGACCATGTCTACGCCGAATGGGACGCCGACTTCCGCCGTGACCTGCCCCTGGGCATCGCCCACACCCGCTGGGCCACCCACGGCGCCCCGACCGATGCCAACGCCCATCCGCACCTGGATCAATCCGGCCGCATCGCCCTGGTCCACAACGGCATCATTGAAAATTACAGCCCCCTCCGGCAACAGATGGAGGCCAAGGGGCACGTCTTCAAGTCCCAGACCGACACCGAGGTGCTGGCCCATCTCGTCGGCGAATGCTTTCACGGCGACTTGCTCTCCGCCGTCTGCAGCGCCCTCAGCCTGGTCGAAGGCACCTTCGGCATCGCCGTGATCGCCTCGGACGTGCCCGACACCATCGTCGTCGCCCGCCGCGGCAGCCCCCTGCTCATCGGCGTCGGCGAGAAGGAAACCATCGTCGCCAGCGACGCCGCCGCCATCGTCTCCCACACCCAGAAAGTCATCTACCTCAACGATGATGATGTCGCCATCATCCACCGTGACGCCGTGGACATCCGCAACCTCCAGAACGTCCCCGTCTCCCGCCCCGTCTCCCTGATCGAATGGGACACCAAGGCCGCGGAAAAAGGCGGCTACGAGCACTTCATGCTCAAAGAAATATTCGAGCAGCCCGATTCCCTCAAGAACTGCATCCGCGGCCGCCTGGACGAAGACAACGGCACCGCCATCCTCTCCGGGCTCGCCCTGGAACCGCGCGAGATCGTGGACATCAACCGCGTCATCATGGTCGCCTGCGGCACCTCCCTCCACGCCGGCATGGTCGGCGAATATTTCTTCGAGGAACTGGCCGACCTGCACACCGAGCTCGACCAGGCCGCCGAGTTCCGCTACCGCAACCCGATCATCGGCTCCCACGACCTGGTCATCGCCATCAGCCAGTCCGGCGAGACCGCCGACACCCTGGCCGCGGTGCGCGAGGCCAAACACAAGGGCGCCCTGGTCGCCGGCCTCTGCAATGTCGTGGCCTCGACCATCGCCCGCGAGACCGGCCGCGGCGTGTATCTGCATGCCGGCCCGGAAATCGGCGTGGCCTCGACCAAGGCCTTCACCAGCCAGGTCACGGTGCTCCTGCAGATGGCTCTCAAGTTCGGCCGCTGCCGTCGGCTCTCCCGCCAGCAGGGCGTGGCCATTGTCCGCGAAATCCAGAGCATCCCCGCCCTGATCAAGGAAACCCTGAAGCGCAACGACGAGATCGCCAAAATCGCCGCCGCCTACGCCCAGGTCCGGGACGCATTCTTCATCGGCCGCGGCTACATGTACCCCGTGGCCCTCGAAGGTGCCCTCAAACTCAAGGAAATCAGCTACATCCACGCCGAGGGCATGCCCGCCGCCGAGATGAAGCATGGCCCGATCGCCCTGATCAGCCAGGGCATGCCGGTGGTCTTCATCGCCCCGCACGGCCCGCAGTACGACAAGATCATCGGCAACATCGAGGAGGTCCGCAGCCGGGGCGGGCGGGTCATCGCCGTCGCCACGAAAGGCGACACCGAGATCGCCCACGTCGCCGAGCACGTCTTCTACGTGCCCGACGTCAGCGAGCCGCTCCAGCCGCTCTTGAATGTGGTGCCCCTGCAACTGCTGGCCTACCACGTGGCGGTGCTGCGCGGCTGCGCGGTCGACAAGCCGCGCAATCTGGCCAAGAGCGTTACCGTCGAG
>CAITSE010000214.1 GCA_903894975.1 uncultured Lentisphaerota bacterium | reverse complement strand
TGTTTCCGTTTCCGCTTCTGTCAGGGCGTGGGAGTCGAACTACGCGTGGGATGGCGGCTCCGCCGCCGGGGAAAGCGGCGTTAAGCCGCCGGCACTCCAAAGCGGCGCAGCCACCGCAGTAAATACCCATAACAATTTAAATTATAATGCATAATAGTTCTTAAGTTTACGCGCATGCCCTACAGGGTGCAAATCCGTGAAAATCTTCCACAGACCCAGGGTTTGCCAACCCTGGGCTGGACATGTGTGTCGCCGTTGGCGACAGGCGTTATGTTTGGAGGAAAAAATTGCTCGGCCATTGCATTGGTTGAGCGGATTGAGCCATGATCCCATTCGACGTTGGACGTTCAATGTTGAATGTTCGACGTTCGCATTTCATTGAAAGGGATGGTGCTGTGAAGACGGCTTGGAAAATCCTCTGGCGCGGCCTGGCGGGGTTGGTCGCGCTGCTGCTCCTGCTGCTGGCCGGGCTGATCCTGTGGCAGCGCACACACAATCCCTGGCCGGCCCCGGTACCCGGCGTCCGCCTGGAACCGAAGCTGCCGGTATTGAAGCCGGCCGATGTTACGCCGGACAATGCTTTTTATTACCTGCGCCAGATTCGCCAGGTGCCTCCACCGGGGCCCATCTTCCGGGAAGAGGAAGAGACTGCGCTGAAACAAGCGGAAGAAGAAGAAATTAAGTTTCGTGCTCTCGGCTGGGAGCCGGGGCAATATCCCGGCAAGGAACAATGGGTGCGGGAAAACCAGATATTGATTGCCCTGCTGACGCAGGCGGCTGCCCAACCCCCAGCCCAAAGCTCATGCCCCGATGCATTTTCCAATGTGATCCTCATCCGAGAAGTCGTTCGATGCTTGGATTCTGTCATTCAACAGGATGCCGCGGAAGGCCGGTTCCCGGAGGCCGTCCGGAACGTGGGGGTTCTGCTGCGGACCGGCAGGATCTTTCAAAGCGGTGGAAACGAACTTTTTTCTGTACTGGGAATTGTCTTTCAAAAACGGGCCACAGACTCAGTGCGTAGAATCCTGCTGACGAAAGACGTTCCGGAACCTGAGCAACGCATGTTGCAGGAACTTCTGGCCGTAGCGGATTTGGAGATGACACAGACAATGCCAGGCGAAATCTTGCGTTACGACCTGCGTGACGCAATCCAATGCGGTAAGTCAGTCTACGGCCCAGCCGGATTGGCAGGTGTCGGCTGGAGAGAAACGCTTGGCAATGACTGGCAGATCACGGCACTGCGTGTGGCCCAACAGTCCGGGTTGCTCCCACTAATGGGGAGTAGCCGAGAACAGACCAAGAAACATTTTGAGGCCATCTATTCCCATGGCATTGCCATCTTGGACACTCCCTATTATCCACAAGCTTCGGCGGAGCGTTTCAATCGGTCTTCTGAGTTTAATCTTCTTCCCGACCCAACGGACTCGCCAGCCAGTCGGTTGTTTAAAAACGACCCATTAGGTGGCATCCTGGCTAGGCGACTCTTCTCATCGCATGGCACGGTCGTTGTCCGTTGGTACCAGGCTCTCGCCGAACTCCGCGTAACTCGGATCATTTTGGCCATCAAGCAGTACCAGGCGGCGCATGCCGGAAAGGCGCCGGAGAGTTTGACGGAACTGACGCCGGCGTATCTGGAAAAGTTGCCGGATGATCCGTTCGCCGGGCCGGGGGTCACCTTCGCCTACACGGTGCGCGCGGACGGCGGCTGGGTGCTCCGAGACCGCCGGCCGCCCGATCAGGAATCCGACGGCACCTTCGCCTCCGACGAGTTCAAGACCAAGCGTAAAGAATACCTGAAGAAAGAAGCGGAACGGCAACGGGCCGAACAGAGCGCGGCGGGACGCAAGCCGTAAAGGTTCTGAGTTTTTGCCGCAAAAGAACGCAAAGATCGCAAAGAAGAATGACGAGCCTTTTTCTCTTCCTCCGCGTTCTCCGCGCCTCCGCGTGAACTATCCGGTCCTGCGGGGATTTTTGTAGGAACGTGGTTGCACCACGTTTCCGCGGCGTCGGCATCGTAAGGTAAACTCATTCTGCCGTACGGTAAAATGATTCCGCCGGGCGGGGCGAAAGCCGCCGATCGGAAGAGCGGCGTCCCCGGGGTGCGGCTCCGCCGCCGGGGAAAGCGGTGTCGAGCCACCGCACTCCAAAGATGCTGCGCATCGGTATAAGGAGACGCGAGACCTTACGTTGACGCGCAGGCGGCGAGCAGAAGGGCGGGATGGACGTCCAGTTCGATGGCCGCCACGCCCAGGTCCACCGCGCGCCGGAAGGCCGCCAGGGTGTTTTCCGGCGCGTTCGCGCTGTCGCTGCGGTGCGCTTCGATGATGACGGGGGCCGGGGCGGTGGTCATATTCAAAACTCCTGGAAAACACGGCCCCGTTCATCCGGTTCGGGGCCGGCACAAGTCGGCGCGGGCCGTCGTCGGACGATTCCCGGAGGCTATCGAGGGCTGTCGGCGACCATCGCGGGCTATCGAGAGCCCTCGATGGCTCCCGACGGCCCGCGAAGCCAAACTCGCCAATCAGGAGATTGGCGTTCCCGGGGTCGGCTTTCCCGGGGCAGGCGCGGCCGTTGCGGCTGCGCCTGTTGCCGCGCCGGCCGCCGGCGCGGCAGGCAGGTTCAGCTTGATGCGGAGTTCGCGCAACTGCTTTTCCGTGACCTCGCCGGGCGCGCCGAGGAGCAGGTCCTGGCCGTTCTGGTTGAGCGGGAAGGCGATGACCTCGCGGATGTTCGGGGCGTTGGTCAGGAGCATGAGGATGCGGTCGAGTCCGGGGGCGATGCCGCCGTGCGGGGGCGCGCCGAAGCGGAAGGCGTTCAGCAGGCCGCCGAACTTCTTCTCGACGTCCGCCTGGGTGTAGCCGCAGAGCTCAAAGGCCTTGTACATGATCTCCGGCCGGTGGTTGCGGATGGCGCCGCTGGAGAGTTCGATGCCGTTGCAGACCAAATCGTACTGGTAGGCGCAGATCTGGTCGGGCTTGGTGTTCAGGAGCGCGTCCATGCCGCCCTGGGGCATGGAGAAGGGGTTGTGCGAGAAGTCCCAGCGCTGCTCTTCGTCGCTCCACTCGTACATGGGGAAGTCGACGATCCAGCAGAACTTGTAGCCCTCCTTCTCCTTGAGCCCGAGCAGTTCGCCGAGGCGGACGCGGACTTCGCCGGCGACTTTGTTGGCGACCTTCTCGGTGTCGGCCGCGAAGAACATGACGTCGCCAGGCTGCATGTTGCCGAGCTTCTGCAGGGCGTCGAGTTCGGCGGGGGTGAGGAACTTGGCGATGGGGCTCTTGACGCCCTCGGCCGTCCAGGTGATGTAGGCCAGTCCCTTGCCGCCCTTTTCCTGGGAGAAGGCGATGAGGCCGTCGAAGAAGCTGCGGGGCTGTTCGGCGCAGTTGCGGACGGCCAGGGCGCGGACCACGCCCTTCTTCGCGAGCACCTGCTTGAAGGCGTTGAACCCGGTCTCGCGGAAGATGTCGGAGGCGTCCTGGATGATGAGCGGGACGCGCAGGTCCGGCTTGTCCGTGCCGTACTGGAGCATGGAGTCGCGGTAGGTGATGCGCGGGTACGGCGTGGCGGTCAGCGCCTGGGTGCTGAACTCGGAGAAGATGCCGTCGATGAGCTTCTCGACCACGGCGAAGACTTCCTCCTGGGTGACGAAGGACATCTCGATGTCGATCTGGTAGAACTCGCCGGGGGAGCGGTCGGCGCGGGCGTCCTCGTCGCGGAAGCAGGGGGCGATCTGGAAGTAGCGGTCGAACCCGGAGACCATGAGGAGCTGCTTGAAAATCTGGGGCGCCTGCGGCAGGGCGTAGAACTTGCCGGCGTGCAGACGGCTCGGGACCAGGAAGTCGCGGGCGCCTTCGGGGGAACTGCACGTCAGGATCGGGGTGTTGTACTCCAGAAAGCCCAGATCCACCATGCGGCGGCGCACGCTGGAGGCGACCTTGGAGCGCAGGACGATGTTGGCGTGCATCTGTTCGCGGCGCAGGTCGAGGAAGCGGTACTTGAGGCGCAGGTTCTCGTCGCAGTCGCTGTCCAGCGCCACGGAGAAGGGAGTGACCTCGGCTTCGGAGAGGATTTCCAGGGTGTCGCCGACCACTTCGATGTCGCCGGTGGCGAGCTTGGAGTTGACGGTTTCGGCGATGCGTTCGACGACGCGGCCGGTGAATTTCACCACCGATTCGCAGCGCCACTTGGTGCTGTCCTGGTAGCAGGCGGAGCCGGGATTGACCACGACCTGGGTGACGCCGTAATGGTCGCGCACATCAACGAAGATGACGCCGCCATGATCGCGCACCCGGTGCACCCAACCGGAGATGGTGACCGACTGACCGACGTGGGTTTTGCGGAGTTCGCCGCAGGTATGGGTCCGGTATTGCTGCATGGTTCAGGGGTCCGTCGCGTCGCGTGGCAGTGGAAGTGGTTCCATCGCACCGGGCTTCGCCCGGGCGGGAGTTCATACCATAATCCGCCTTCCCCCAAGGGCGAACAGCGGCGGCATAGGCGGAAGAATCCCTTTTCACGCGGAGCCGCGGAGAACGCGGAGGAAAGGAAAGGGGAGTCCATCTTCTCCGCGAACGCCGCGGCTCCGCGTGAACCCATCCGCCCGCGTTTTTCCGGCCTCCCATAACGGAGTCATTACCCGACCGGATTTCGGACGCGGCCGTTATTCTCCGACACGGTGTTGGCATTTTGTGGTGGTGGTGATGATCGCAGTTGCCTTAGTTCGCGCTTCTGATCCCTCTGAAAAGTTCCGGACGTAGTGCCATATGTCGATGACAGCCCGATCCACACACCTCGAAAGGTCAAGCTCTCTGCGGAGTTTCAGATTCTTTCTGTTGTTTTCCTCAATGGCGTCCTCGTACTTCTTCCGGGCGGCAGGGTCTCGTATGGCTTTGGGATCCATTCCGGCCATTACGCCTTGTCCTCCGCTATCCGGTGGGCAGACGTTCATGTAAACGATGTTCTCTGGCGCTTTGGGGTTGTAGCCCTTATCGCGTGCGTCCTGTACGGCCATAAGCACCTTGAGTTGCAGGCGCAGGCATCGCTCATCGAGTTCGGATAAGGCTCCGCCTCTTTGCCGGGGATTCATCGAGGACGCGAGTTCTCTCGCTTCGATAAGCAACTCGTGATCGTTGTTTCTTGAATACTCGGCGAGCTTCGACGCAACCGAGGTCTCCGCATTGTTCATTGTCAGCGTGGAGTCATTTGACTCGGCTTGGGCGACGTTCAACATCGCAAAACAAGACAACGCGATTGTGAGAAGTGGTTTCATATTCATGCCCACTTGTTATTGACCGGTTCCCGAATATCCCGGGAACTACTATCCCGGCGGCGGCGGGGAAAGCAAGTTTGGGTACCGATGCGCAGCATCTTTGGAGTGCGGTGGCTTGACACCGCTTTCCCCGGCGGCGGAGCCGCCCATCCCACGCATAGCTTGGCTCCATCGCCCAGATGAAGCGGAGACGCCGGACAGAAGGCCGGTTCCACC
>CAITSE010000213.1 GCA_903894975.1 uncultured Lentisphaerota bacterium | reverse complement strand
CGGGGTATTGACCCCCACTAAGAATAAACATGAATCCATTCCTGAAATCATCCGTAGCCGCGGCCCTAACCGCCGGCGCCCTCTGCCTGAGCCCAACCCCGGCCCGGGCGACCTCCCTGGCCCTGAACGACACCGGCGTGGTCGTTGACAACGGCGCCGACGGACGGCTGGAACTCACCTTCCCCGCCCTGGTCGGCAAGGACAACAAGGATCGCAAGGTCATGGACAAGGCCGTGGCCGGCCGCAAGGCCACGCTCAAGTTTGAGGGCGGCGGCCAACTCGATCTCGAACTGGGCGCCGGTGAATTCGTCATCAAGCCCTCCGGCATCCCGGCCGAGATCGCCAAGCTCCACCTCTCCATGCTGGTCAGCGCCGAATACAACCGCGGCGGCAAATGGAGCATCGCCGGCTCCGAAGCCAAAACATTCCCCAAGGACAAGCCGGCCAAACCCTTTCTCTACCAGGGCAATGCCAACACCCTCGAACTCACCAACCCCACCGGCGTCGTCAACGCCTTCCGGATTCCGGACTATTCCTATCAGCAGCTCCAGGACAACCGCGAATGGAACTGGAGCACCTTTCAGTGGCACGTCTGGATCGCCTACAACCCGGATGCCCCGCGCTACGTCATCAAACTCGGCGCCCCGGCGGACGCCGCCGCCGCGCCCGTCAAACGAACGCCCATCGTGGATCGTTTCGGGCAGGACGTCAAAGAGAAAATCGCCAACCGTCTCGCCGACGAAGCCGAACTGAAAAAGGATGTGGACGAGGAAAAGGCCTACTTCGCCGCCCTCAACCCGCCGCCGACCGACCGCTTCGGCGGCCTCCCGGACAGCGGCGCCAAGCTCGGGCTCGCCAAGACCGGGTTCTTCCACGTCGAGAAAAAAGGAGAGCGCTGGATCCTCGTCGATCCCGACGGCAACGCCTTCTTCCACCTCGGCGTCTGCAGCTTCGGCCCGACCAGCTACACCTACGTCACCGGGCGCGAGTCCTCTTACGAATGGATCCCGCCGCACGACGGCGAGTTCGCCACCGCCTGGGCCCCGGACAAGTTCTGGAATCCCAGCTCCATTTCCTACCACAGCGCCAACCTCATCCGCAAGTACGGCGAACCGGTGACGCTCGACAGCTTCCAGGAGCGCATGATTCCCCGCGTCCGCAAATGGGGCTTCAACTCCATCGGCGCCTTCTCCGGCGCGTCACAGGCCGTGGTGAGCAAGCTGGACTTCCCCTATGTGTCCCACCTCCCCGCCGCCTCCGACTGGAATGGCATTCCTTCGCTCCCCGACATCCGCGAAACCTTCGATCCCTTTGACGAAAAAATCAAGGCCGAGGTGGAAAAGCAGTTTGCCAAAAACCTTCCGCCCCGCGCCAACGATCCGCTGCTGATCGGCTATTTCCTGGCCAACGAGCCGACGCACGAGGCCGTGCCGCGCGTCATTCCCACCCTCAAAAACCTGCCGGTCAAGCGCCGGCTCGTGCAGTTCCTGGAGGAAAAATACGGAACCGTCGCCGCCTGCAACGAGGCTTGGGGTATCCAGTTCGCTGATTTCAAAACGATGGAAGGCACGGGCCTGCCGGTCACCACCCGGAAGGCGGCCGACGACATGCAGGCCTTCACCGCGCTCTTCTTCGAAACCTATTACCGCTTCATCGCCGAAACCTTCCACAAGTACGACACCAAGCACATGCTCATCGGCAGCCGCTGGCAGCCGGGCACGGCCAACAACGAGCAGCTCTGCCGCATCGCCGGCAAATACTTGGACGTCATTTCCGTGAACTACTACACCTACGGCATCGACAAGGATTTTCTGAAACGGATCTACACGTGGTGCGGAAGCAAGCCAATGATGCTGACCGAGTTCTACTGGACCTCTTCCTCGGACTCCGGCCTGGGCCCCTTCAAGGACGTCAACAGCCAGGAAGAGCGCGGCCTGGCCTACCGCAACTACCTTGAGCAAAGCGCCGCGCTGGGGTACATCGTGGGCATCGAATGGTTCACGCTGGTGGACGCGCCCCGCACCGGCAACTGGTTCAGCCGCTACGACGGCGAGCGGTCCAACACCGGCCTGATCTCCGTCACCGACCGCCCCTGGAAGAGCATGCTAACGGAAATGATGAAGTCGAACTACGACGTCTACAAGGTCGAGTTCGGCGAACGCCAGCCCTTCGTCTTCAACGACCCGCGCTTCACCGGCGCCGGCGCCGGCGGCAAGCGCAAGATCACCATTGCCCGCACGCCCCAGCCGCTGGTCATGGACGGCAACCGCGGCGACTGGCCCGGACTGCCCCCGGAAATGATCTCCGCCAAACGGCTGGTTGAAGGCGCCGACGCCGGCGGCCTGGAAGCCCAGTTCCGGATGTGCTGGGATGAGGAAAACCTCTACCTTCATGTCGAGGTGACCGATGCCACGCCAATGCAAAACCAAAACACCGGCAACATGTTGTGGAGCGGCGACGGCATCGAACTGTTCATCGGCTCCGAAAACCTCGACCAGGGCGGCGCGCTCCAGTTCGCCGACCGCCAGATCATGCTCGGCGCCGGCGCCGCGGACGGCCAGGGCCAGGTCTGGCTGCTCAACGCCCCGAAGCAACTCCCCTGCAAGCTCGCCACGACCACGCGGGTCGACGGCAAAGGCTATGCCCTGGAGGCCGCCATCCCCTTCGCCGCGCTCGGCTTCTCCCCCGCCAAAGGACAGGAACTCCTTTTCGACCTCGCCGTGGACGACAGCACCACCGGCAAAGGGCGCAAGTGCCAGCTCATGTGGAACGGCATCTCCCGCAACTCGACCGACCGCGGCGCCTGGGGCCGCGCCGTGCTCGGGGAATGAAAGATCTCATGAATACCGCCAAGCCTATCACCCCATCCACCGACGCGATCCCCCCGGACCGCGACTGGGTGGTGGCGGCGACCGCGCAAGCCGGCCACACCCGGACGATCCAGGACGCCATCGACCACTGTTCCGCCGGGGGCGGCGGCCGGGTCATCCTGCGGGCCGGCCTGCATCCGTCCGGCACCCTGGTCCTGCGCAGCGGCGTCACCCTGCACCTGGAAAAGGACGCCACCCTGCTGGCCAGCGCCGACCTCGCCGACTATGTGCACAAGGAAGGAACGCCCACCGGCCTGATCTTCGCGGATCAGGCGCAGGACATCGGCCTCACCGGCGAAGGCACCATCGACGGCAACGGCAAAGCCTTCCGGGTGAAGCACGAAAAACCGGCGGACTGGGTCGAGGGCAAAAAGCCCATGGGCATCTGGATCCCTTCCTTCAGCACCGGCTCCCGGCCGCGCGCACTGGCCCTGATCCTGCTCTCCGAATGCCGGAACGTACGCATGGAAAACCTCCGCGTCCAGGACTCAACGCGCTGGACCATCCACCTGCTCGCCTGCTCCGACGTCCTGGTGCGCGGCCTGACCGTGCGCTCGGCGGTCGATACGCCCAATGGCGACGGCTTCGACCTGGACGGCTGCAGCCGGGTGCTGATGGAAGACTGCGATATTGAAACCTCGGACGACGCCATCTGCCTGAAAACCTCCCGCACCTGGGGGCTGGACCGGCCCTGCCGGGACATCACCGTCCGCCGTTGCCGCGCCTTCAGCACCACCCACGGCTTCTGCATCGGTCACGAGACCCAGGATCCGTTCGCGAACATTGAGGTCAGCGACGTGCAGATCGGAGGCTGGGGCGGGTTCCGCACCCTGACCGGCATCGGCCTGGGCAGCATCGACGGCGCAACCATCCAGGGTGTGCGCCTGTCCAACATCCATATGACCGACGTCGTGGCGCCATTCCAGATCCGTTTGAGCAGCGAGTGCCGGACCTACCGCGGGCACGCCGCCGCCACTTCCTACCTCGACAAAAAAATGCACCAACGCCCGCCCGGCGAACTCCGGGACATCGCGATTGAGGACATCACCGTCACCGGCGCCACCGGCAATTCTTTCCTGTCCGGCCTGCCGGGGCTGCCCCTGCATAACCTGAGCCTGCGGAACCTCCGCGTGCAGTGGAGTGAGGCGGCGGACCCGGCCCGGATCATGAACACGGTCCCCGAACTGGAATCAGAATACCCGCGCGACCCGATGTGGCGCTTCCTCCCCGCCTACGGTTTTTTCTGCCGCCACATCCGGGGATTGGAACTGACGAATGTCACCCTGACCGCGGTACCCGGGGAATCGCGCCCGGCCCTGCTGATCAAAGATGTCGGGCCATTCACCTGCCAGAATTTTCAAGCCATCGAACCCAACTGAAACCAAGGACGTTTCACATGAAGACGAACCTGCAAACCAGACTGGCGGCAACCCTCTCCGCCGCCGCCGCCCTGTGGCTGACGGCCGGAGGCGATGTTGCCCAGGCCGCGACTGCCCTCAACCTGACCGACAACGGCATCGTTCTCGACAGCGGCGCCGACGCCAAGTACACCCTCGGCTATCCACTGCTGGTCAATGCCGCCAAGAAAAACGTGAAAATCCAAAACAAGACGGTGGACGGCCGCAAGGCCACGCTCACCTACGAAGGCGGCGGCCAGGCGGAACTGACCCTGGGCGACGGAGAATTCACGGTCGCCTTGTCCGACGTGCCCGCGGACACCAAAATGGTCTACGCCACCCTGATCCTGCCGACCGCCGACGGCATGGGCGTGAAGTGGGCCGTCACCGGCGCCGGCGCGGTGGGATTTCCCCAGGATAAGCCGCCCAAGGCGTTCCTGTATCAGGGTCATGCCAACGCGTTTGAACTCACCAGCCCCGCCGGCGCCAAGACGGCGCTGCAGCTCCCGGAATATTCCTACCAGCAGCTTCAGGACAACCGCGAATGGAACGGCAACGCCTTCCAATGGCAGTTCTGGGTGCCTTACAACCCGGACAACCCGCGCTACGTCGTCAAGGTCGGCGACGCCGCCGCTCCGGCGGCCGCGGCCGCAACCACCGCCGCCGCTCCGGCAACTCCCGCCGTCCCGGTCAAAGTGACGCCCGCTCCGACCCCCGCCGCCGCGGATGCCCCGCCGGGACCGGAAGTCGGCGCCACCAAAATCCTCAAGTGGAAGGATGGCAAGCGCGCCGTCTTCATGCTGGAATTTGACGACAGCTGCGAAAGCCACATCAAAAACGCCATCCCCGAACTGAAGAAGCGCGGCATGGTCGGCACGTTCTACATCAATCCCGGCAACGGCCCGTACAAAAACAAGCAATCCGCCTGGGAAAAAGACGTCCCGGCAGCCGGCATGGAACTCGGCAACCACACCTTCAAACACAACGGTGCTCTCACCGTCGCCGAATTTGAACAAGAACTCACCCTCTGCACCGACGTGATCAACAAGGCCTACCCCGACCGTAAACAGCCGCGGCTCATCTCCTACGGCCCCCCCGGAGTCCCGAAGGAAAAATGGGGCATTACCCCCGCCGAGATGAAACCGGTCGTGGCCAAGCTCAACCTGATCGAACGCCCCTCCTTCTTCGGACCTCCCCTTACTCTCAAGACCAAAGAGGCAATTCTCTCGATAGTTGACCAGACCCTGGCCAAGGGCGAGATGGGGCATCTCGACTTCCACGGCGTCGGTGGCGACTGGCATGTCACGCCCATGGACTGGTTCATCCCCCTCCTCGACCGGCTCGACGCCAACCGCGACCTGTGGTGGGTCGCCGATCCCATTTCCTGGCACAAATACCTGACCGAACGCAAGGCGGCGGAGGTCAAGACGCTCGCGGCCGATGCCAAGCTGATTCGCGTCCAACTCTCCTGCACGGCCAATCCGGCGCTCTACGACCTGCCCCTGACCCTGGCCACCCGCGTCCCGCCAGAGTGGAAAAACTGCCAGGTGACCCAGGGAACAACCAAGACCACCGCCACAATCACCGACGGCGTGGCGCGCTATTCCGCGCTGCCGGGTGCCGCAGAAATCGTGCTCCAGGCGAAGTGAAACGTTGCCGGACCGATCTGACTGATCTGAGTGAACCACCACCAAACAAGGAATCTGCCATGTCTCTCCGCACCATTCTTCTGGCCTTGTGCTGCGCGGCCTGTACGGCGCCGGCCTGGGCCACCGAAATCAAACCCGGCCCCGCCGGGTTTGAAATCACCGGAAACGACCTCGGGCCGGTCACCGTCAGTTATCCCAAACTGACCAGTGCCAAGACCGCCGGCCCCGCCTCCGTCAAAACCGAGGGCGCCCGCACCACGCTGACCTATGCCAACGGCTGCCTGGCAACCGTCGACCAGACCGGCGAGGGGGTGTACCAGTTTCATTTCCAAGCGATTCCGGACGACGTGAAGAAGCTGCGCCTCGATGCCGCCCTGCCCGGCACGCTCGCCGGCAAAGCTTCCTGGAGTGTTGACGGCAAGCCGGCGGAACTGCTGGCTGAGACCTACGCGGGCACGGCGTTCCTGTTCAAGGCCGACGCCAAACGCTTCGCGCTCAAGGATGCCGCCGGCAACGGCTTTGCCATCATCATGCCCTTCGGGTACCAGCAACTCCAGGACAACCGCGAATGGAAGACGGCGGAGTTCGGCTGGTTCACCTCGGCCGACATGCCCCGCAGCGGCGCCGGTGAGGCGTACCTGGAAATCAAGATCGCCAACACCCCGGACGGCACCCCGAAAGCCACGGTCGCAGCGCCCCCGCCGCCGCCCGCCCCCGTCGCCGCGGCTGCCGCCACCGCGCCGGATCGCCTGGCCTTTGCCCTGACGGACAAGGACATTCAGATCGACGCCGGCGTCGCCGGCAAGTTCAGCGTGAAACTCCCGGCCCTGACCGGCCTGAAGCCGGCCGGCCCCATGGAAACCGCCCTTTCCGCTGACCACAAGTCGCTCACGCTCAAATACAACGGCGGCGCCACGGGCACGCTCACTCTCACCTCCGACCGGGCGTTGACCCTCACCTTTGCCGCCCTCCCCGCGGAAGCCAAAAAGTTCCGCCTCGAAATGATGATCCCCATCAACTACGGCAGCGGCGGCAAATGGTCCGCCGGCGGCGGCGCCCTCCAGCCTTTCCCGGCGGACAAGCCGGTCTCCGCGTTCCTCTACCAGGGGCACGGCGAATCCCTGACCATCGTCCATCCCAGCGGCGCCGGGTTTGCCCTGGCCGGTTTCGCCCAGGGCTGCTTCCAGCAGCTCCAGGACAACCGCGAATGGAACTGGAGCATCTTCGGCTGGTGGCTGGAAACCCCGCTCCCGGAAGGCAACGACAACCCGAGCTTCACCTTCACCCTGGGCAACCCCGGCGGCGCCGCCGCCCCCGCGGCCGTCAAAGCCCTGATCGACCGCTACGGCCAGCACACCAACGTCGAGTTCGAGGGCAAGGTCAAGTCCGATGACGAACTCAAGCAGGACGCGCAGCGCGATCAGGAATACCTCGCCGCCCTGAAACCCCCGGCCCTCAACCGCTTCGGCGGCCTGCCGGGCAGCCGGGAGAAGCTCCACCTCAAGAAGACCGGGTTCTTCCACATCGAGAAACTCGGCGCGAAACAGCAGGTGATGGTCGATCCTGAAGGCGACCTCTTCTTCCAGCTCGGCCTCTGTGCGCTCGGCACCAATTGCGACGACTACACCACGGTGAAGGGCCGCGAGCGGATCTACGAATGGCTGCCCAAGGGCGCCGACGCCGCGGAGTTCAAGACGGCCTGGCGCCCGAACGACCCCGGCGTCTTCTCCTTTTACATCTCCAACCTGATCCGCAAGTTCGGCGAACCCTTCGACCAGGGCAAGTTCGTCGCGCGCTGGATTGAACGCACCCGCAAGTGGGGCTACAACAGCGCCGGCGCTTTTGCCGGCTGGGGGTCGGAAGGGAAAAAGGCCATCGAAGATGCCAGCCTCCCCTATGTCGGCTTCCTCCCCATCGGCAGCAACGTGGCCATGGATCTGCCGATCCCGAAAGTCTGGGACCCCTTCACCGACAATATCGAAGCCAAGATGGACGCCGCGTTTGCCAAAAGCCTTGCGCCCAAGGCTGCCGACCCGCTGCTCATCGGGTATTTCGTCACCAACGAGCCGTCCATCGAAGATGTTCCCAAAGTCGTTCCCGGCCTGAAGGGCAGCAAGTTCGGCGCCAAACGCCGCCTGGTGCAGCTCTTCCAGGAGAAATACCCGAGCATCGCGGCCTTCAACGCCGCGTGGGACACCAAGGCCGCCAGCTTCGACGAACTCAAAGACCTGCCGCTGGCCATCACCACCAAGGCCGCCAGCCTGGACATGCAGGAGTATTACAAGCTCTTCCTCGAGCAACGCTACGGCCTTATCAACAAATACTTCCGCAAGTACGACCCGAACCATCTGCTGATCGGCGACCGCTGGATGCCGGGCACCGCCAACAGCGAGCCGCTGGTGCGCACCGCCGGCAAGTATTTGAACGTCGTCAGCGTCAATTACTACACCAACGGCATCGAAAAGGAATTCCTCAACCGCCTCCACGACTGGTCCGGTGGCAAGCCGATGATCCTGAGTGAGTTCTATTATTCCTGCCGGGACCAGGGGCTCAGCGGCGGCGGCACCCGCGTCGCCGACCAGCACGAGCGCGGCCTGGCCTACCGCAACTACGTCGAGCAGGCGATCAGCACCGGCTACGTCGTCGGCATCCAGTGGTTCTCCTTCATCGACCAGGCGGCGACCGGCCGCTTCTTTGAAGGCTTCAGCGGCGAGGCCGCCAACATCGGCCTAGTCAACGTGGCCGACCGCCCCTACAAGCCGTTCCTGGCCGAAGCCATGAAGACGAACTACGAGGTCTACGACGTCATCCAAGGCGCGCGCAAGCCGTACGCTTACGACGATCCCCGTTTCGCCCTGAAAAAGGGCGGCAGCAAAAAAACCATTGTGGTCTCGCGCATGCTCAAACCGGTGGTGCTGGACGGCCAGCGCGGCGAATGGCCCGGGGTGCCACCCACCCGCATCGGCCCCGACAGCCTGGTCATGGGCCGCGCGGCCGAAAACTTCGAAGCCTCCTTCCGCCTGGCCTGGGACGACACCAACCTCTATGTGTACGCCGAGATCGTCGACACTACGCCCATGCAGAACCAGGCCAAGGACGAGAGCATCTGGGGCAGCGACAGCATCGAAGTCTTCATCGGCTACGACAACCTGAACGAAGGCGGCAGCCTGCAGTTCTGCGACCGTCAGATCCTGGTTCGCGGCGGCAAGGCCGATGACACCCATGCCCCGGCGTTCTTCATCAACGCCCCCCGCCCGTACACCGCCAAATCCACGGTGATCCCGGGCGTGGACGGCAAGAGCTACACCATCGAGGCCGCCATTCCCTTCGCGGCGCTCGGGTTCACTCCCAAGGCCAACCAGGAAGTCCTCTTCGACCTCTGCGTCAACGACGGCGACGGCGGCCGGCGCATGCTGGCCTGGAATGGCTCCGCCCGCAACTCGAAAAACCGCGGCGACTGGGGCCGAGCCGACTTCACCCCGTAGCCCGGCCAAGCCGGAACCGGGTTGGTGGTGCTATGCAACCGTTGCGGCCGGCTTGCCCGGGCTATTGTTTGTAATGGAGAAAAAACCCGAACACTCTGCCAACTCTGAGGAAGCGCCGGAGGTGCGGCAGTTCGTAGCCGGAGGCGTAAGCCCCCGGTCATAAGAAAGATAAAGATTTTTCAGCCCCGAAGGGGGCGGCATACCCGACAACCACGCCAAGCCCAATCCCACTGTCGCCCCTCCGGGGCTTCAATCTTTTTTCTTTCTCGCTGTCCTGGGGCTCACGCCCCAGGCTACTCACGACCGCCCCTCCGGGCATGCGCGTCAACTTAAGGAAAAATCGAACGTCGAACATTCAACATCGAACGTTCAACATTGAAGT
>CAITSE010000212.1 GCA_903894975.1 uncultured Lentisphaerota bacterium | reverse complement strand
GGGCTGGTTTCACTAATTTCAATTTAAAATGCTGCACCTTGATGAGCAAGCGAGAGAACAGGCCCTGCAGCCCCTGGCCGAACATCACGCCCGCGGCCTCTTCTACAACCTCGACCTCGCCGCCACCGCCGCCCTCTACGCCGCCGCCGCCGGCGACCTCCCCAGCCCACTGCCGGACGCACAGGCCGAGGTCATGCTCCGCGTCCAGGAACGCATGTTCCGCGCCGCCGTCCTCCGCCGCCGCGGCGAACTGGCCTGGGAAAAACCCGAACACGAAGCCTTCGCCATCCTCCGGGAAAGCATCGTCCGCGGCATCCAGGCCACTCCCGTCCTCCCCCGCTGCACCGTCCTGGAGGACCAGATCGTCTGGGGCCGCGCCCCGCTCCGCCTGGACCTGGCCGGTGGCTGGACCGACACCCCGCCCTACTGCCTGCACCAGGGCGGCAGCGTCGTCAACGTCGCCGTCGAACTCAACGGCCAGCCGCCCGTCCAGGTCTTCCTCCGCCGCTGCGCCGAACCCGTGCTCATGCTCCGCTCCATCGACCTTGGTCAGGCGGAAAAAATCGCGACCTTCGCGGACCTGCGCACCTTCCAGGCCGTCGGCAGCGGCTTCTCCATCGCCCGCGCCGCACTCGCCCTGGCCGGGTTCCTCCCGGAATACCGCGCCGGCACCGCGCCGGCCTCGCTTAAGGCGCTCTTGCAGGAGTTCGGCGGCGGTCTGGACCTCTCCTTCCTCGCCGCCGTGCCCAAGGGCTCCGGCCTCGGCACCAGCAGCATCCTCGCCGCCGCCATGCTTGGCGCCCTGGGTGACTGCTGCGGCCTGGGCTGGGACCTGGCCGAGATCAGCCGCCGCACCCTCGCACTGGAACAAATCCTCACCACCGGCGGCGGCTGGCAGGATCAGCTCGGCGGCCTCACCCGCGGTCTCAAGCTCATCGAAACCCGCCCCGGCCTGGCCCAGATCCCGGTCATCCGCTGGCTCCCGCCCTATCTCTTCTCCGAGTCCGCCGGCAACGGCACCGCCCTGCTCTATTACACCGGCGTCACCCGCGTCGCCAAAAACATCCTCCAGGAAATCGTCCGCGGCATGTTCCTCAATTCCGCGCGGCATCTCGATCTCCTGGCCGAACTCGGCCGCCACGCCCGCCACACCTACGACGTCATCCTCCGCGGCGACCGCGACGGCTGCTGCCGCGCCATCGCCCGCAGTTGGGAACTTAACCAGCGCCTCGACGCCGGCACCAACCCGCCCGCCATCCAGGCCATTCTCGACCCCATCCGGGACTGGGTCGCCGGCGGCAAACTCCTCGGCGCCGGCGGCGGCGGCTTCCTCCTCCTCTTCGCCAAGGACACGGAAGCCGCGCACCGCCTCCGCAACCACCTGGAACAGCATCCGCCCAACCCCCGCGCCAGGTTCATCAACCTCTCTCTTTCCGAAACCGGTCTCCAGGTAACCCGAAGCTGATATGAGCTCCCTCAGCCAGAACCGCCAAGCCTACCACGACTTTGAAGTCGTGGAAAAATTCGTCGCCGGCATCGCCCTCCAGGGCACCGAGGTCAAGTCCTGCCGCGCCGGGGACATCTCCCTGGCCGAAGCCTATGCCGCCGTCGAGGACGGCGACCTCTGGCTTCAGAACTGCCACATCGCGCCCTATGCCCAGGGCAACCGCCAGAACCATGAGCCCAAGCGCCCGCGCCGCCTGCTCATGCACAAGGCCGAAATCCGCAAGCTCAAGCAGGCCACCGAAGCCAAGGGCATGACCGTGGTCCCCCTGGCATTTTTCCTGCAAAAAGGCAAGATCAAGGTCGAACTCGGCCTCTGCCGCGGCAAAAACGTCGCCGACAAGCGCGAAACCCTCAAACGCAAAACCGCCGAACGGGAAATCCGCCGCGAAATCCGCGGGCGGTAGCCGGCGGATTCCGGGCGCCGCCGCGGCCACGCCCCGGGATTTTCGAGAGCTGTCGCGGGCTGTCGAGGGCCATCGAATGTGAAGATACCGGGCCCCGCACCGCCCCCCACAGACCACAGACCACAGACCACAGACCACAGGCCCACAGACCACAGACCTTCATGTTGCTTTCCGACTTCCAATTCGAGCTCCCGACCGATCTCATCGCCCAACATCCCCTGGCTGACCGCGCCGCGGCGCGCATGCTGGTCATGAACCGCGCCACCGGCGCCTGTGAACTGCGCAGTTTCCACGTGTTCCCCGAGTTCGTCCGCCCCGGCGACTGCCTGGTGCTCAATGACACCAAGGTCATCCCCGCCCGGCTTCTGGGCCACCGCGCCCCCTCCGGCGGCCGCGTCGAGTTGCTGCTAATCGAGGAACGCACCCCCGGCATCTGGGCCGCCATGATCCGGCCCGGACGCCGCCTCCACCCCGGCGACGAAGTCCTCCTCGACGGCCTGCCCGGAGTCACCGCTGTCATCGGCGAAAAACTCCCGGACGGCCTGGCCGAAGTCCGCTTCCCCACCCCCGACGTCCTCGGGCTCCTGGATCGCGCCGGCTCCATACCGCTGCCGCCCTACATCGAACGCGAGGCCGACGACGCCGACCGCGCCGACTACCAGACCATCTACGCCGCCCGCCCCGGCGCCGTCGCCGCCCCCACCGCCGGCCTGCACTTTACCCCCGGGGTCATGGCCGCCGTCGAGGCCCGCGGCGCGGAATTCGCCCGGGTGACGCTGCACGTCGGCCCCGGCACCTTCCGTCCGGTCAAGGTCGAACGCATCGAAGAGCACGTCATGCACGACGAGGCGTACGAGCTCAGTGAGGACGCCGCGGCGCGCATCAACGCCGCCAAGGCCCGCGGCGGCCGCGTCCTGGCCGTCGGCACCACCAGTGTGCGTGTCCTCGAAACCTGCGCCGACCCTGACCAGCCCGGCCGGGTCCGCGCCGGCTGCGGCCGGACCCGGATTTTCCTGCGCCCGCCCCACGGCCCGCAGGTCACCGACGCGCTCCTGACCAACTTCCACCTGCCCGGTTCCACCCTGCTCATGCTCGTCAGCAGCTTCAGCAGCACCGACCGCGTCCTGACCGCCTACCGCCTCGCCGTGCAGAACCGCCTCCGCTTCTTCAGCTACGGCGACTGCATGCTGCTGGTGTGATTTTGCTCTCGCCAAGGCGCCAAGGTCGCAAAGGGAAAGCCGCCTGTGAATCAGGAGGTTTTGCCACAAAGAACACAAAGATCACATAGGGGGCGGGGAAAACTTCTTTGTGAAATCCACTATTTTTTCGGGGCACGATCCTGAAGCTTCGCGGCCGCAAGCGAGTTGAGCATTTCTTGGAAATCAGCCTCGGTTTTTGCCCGAACCCATACGTGAAGCAATAATTTGCGAGACTTGGGAGAATGCCGATATGGCACAAGCGTATCGACGGAATAGGCATAGTCCCGATCTGTGGATTGTTGCCAGCTCACATTCCGTCCTGCGAACCTTCCAGGAATGGTGGGCGCCTTCGGATTTGGGCGAAAACCCGGATAGCGTCCAAAATATACGCCCGCCATCGCGCCGTTTGCCTCTTTCGGCACAGCAAAATAGATATAAGAATCAGACTTGGCAACAAACTCCAATTCCCAGCGGGATGAAACCGGAATGCCTCCGGAAATTTCCAGCTCGGGAAATTCATATTCAATTGGAGGCGGAGGCTCTTCTATGGCGAACCAAATGACGCCTACTGAAATTCCTAATAAGACCGTTATAATCACAAGAGGAATTACCATCCGTTTAAAACTCAGCATAATCCCATAAATAATTATAATGAGACCACATAAGTTAATCGATAGATGCCATTTAATCATTCTTGTTTTATTGAAAATAATGTATGCAGATCCTGGGAAACCAGGCTTGTCATCTACAATATTTTCTTTTCCGTGAAAAAAATATGTTCCTACAATTTTTTCAACTATTTCAAATGACGTTTCTCTGAAAATAATGATTGATAAACCAAAAATAATTAACGTGATTCCAATGATTGTACTTTTTTTGCTAAACATTGGCTCGTTTCCAGATTTTAGCCGAGAAAAATGAAAGCTGCACATGATTTATTTATTGAACAAAACAATGGAGGTCGTTTACCCGGCACCGCGGAGGAATGCAAACCTCCACGCGGGACAATCCATGGCCCCCCATGCGTCCCATAAGTCGCATCGGTCCCATACGTCCCATTCAAAACTTAACATCCTACGCCGTAAATAAAAAGGTTATTTTCTCCGCACTCCGCGGCGCGGCGGCCGCGCGCGGAAATGGCGGGCAAGATGCCCGCCGGCCTGTGTTGCCGGGTGTGGACACCCGCCCCCCCGTTCAAGCGGGCAAGATGCCCCCTCTCCCAATGGGCGCCGCCGGCGGGGCGAAATTCGCTGGCGCAGAGATCGTTGGCGAGATGACCGGGCCCGTACGCCAGCGCATTTCGCCACGCCTTCATCGGAAACGGGTCGAAGACCCTCGCCAGGGGGTCGCGGGGGCGGGCGAACTCCGCCCCCGCTTCGCCTTCGTCTCACCCAACCGCTTCCAAGTACCGCCGCAGGGCGGCGGCGAGGTCGCGGCCGAAGAGGCGGGCGCTGGCGGCGGTGACTTCCGCGCCGGCGGCATTGGCGTAGGGCAGTTCCAGGGACGTGGCCAGCTTCATGCCAGGCAGTTCCGCGGCCCAACCCGTGGAGGTCCGACCGGCGGCATAGCTCGTCGCGACATTCCAGTCCTGACCGAACGGCATATTGTCGACGGCGCGGTACGGCAGCGGCCCGGTTTGGACCTGTTCCAAGATGGAGGAGAACCGCTGCTGTTCCGTCCAGATTTCCGGCCGCGGACTGCCGAGCAGATAAATGAGTTCGTTGCACCCGCTGCGGATCCAGGGACAGTGCAGATCCAGCAGGACCCGCAGCCGTCCGTCCGCGGCCCAGGCCGGGACCGAGTCCTTGAGCGCGCGGATTTCCGGGTACAGCCCCGCGTCATAATCCCGGTTGTGATCGTGCGGACGCCGGTTCTTCCCCTGATCGCCCTCTTCCACGCCGTCCTTGTCCACGAACGGCACGACCAGCGCCTCCACGTTCTGCCGGAACCAGGCGCCGGTGTCATCCGCGGCGAGCATGCCTTCGAGCAGCCCTTCCAGCTCGAAAGACGCCATGCTCTCGCAGCAGTGATGCCGACAGGTGAGCAGGACGCGAAAGCGCGGCGCGCCGTCGAGCCGGCCGGCCCGGAGCCGTTCCACCGGACGCCCATGGCGGCTGCGGCAGAGTTCATCCGCCCGCAGCGCCGGATTTCCGGCGTGGCGTTCCAAAAAAGCACGCAGGTCCGATTCGGTATAAGACACAGCCTGGGCGAAGCGCACCTCGGCGGCGTCCGCGGCAAAGGTGTGGGAGAAGAGATCCTGGCCGGCCTGTGCCGTCCCCTGCCAGTGCCACGATTTCCCGGCGTCCAGCGAGACGCAGGGGCCGCGCACGCCCACCGGGCCGCCGTCGGTGAAGCGGAAGGTCAAGGTCCGGCCGGCGGCGCCGCGGACACGGAAGCACCAGTGGAACCACCATTCCGCCGTGTCCCGCCGATCCTGGCGCAGGGAGACGGTGTCGCCGTCCACGCCATCCACCAAGATGTTGCCGCCGGGGAACGCCGCATCGATTTCGAATGAAGTGTCCATTCAGAAGTTTTTCTGCCGCAAAAGAACGCAAAGATCGCAAAGGATGGAGGACTCCGTCTTTTTCTTCTTCTTTGCGTTCTTTTGCGGCTAATCGAGAAAGGCTTTTATCCGCAGATTTCGCAGATTTTCGCAGGTTGGGTGGAAACTCGGGAGGAATGGGAATCCGGCCTGTGGTTAGCATGAAGCGATAAGGGCCGTACGTATCAGAACCACGAAGAATATTGCCATTTCAAGAAGGCAACCCAGTATTCGCCTAACATAGACGGCCTTGGGTTTTTCGGACATGTGAAACGGAAACATCATGAACGTGACGATTACACCTAAAATTAAACCGTGAATGAGTGCGTGTGTCGTGTTTGCGGGAGAGAGAATGAATCCGTTTCCAAGACCCATTGATACAGCCAGATAGACGATGGGAATGGCTGCCATCCCAAACACGACAGCTTCAGTCGTCCTCTTTATTTTCATAATAAACTTGTCCCAAGCATGTTCCATCTCAAGCATGATCTGCGATTGGATGATGGCGGTAGTTTACCCGGCGCCACGAAGGAATGCAAACCTCCAGTCGGCAACGCTGGGGATGGAGTTTAGATCCCATCCCGGAGGGATGTTAGCCTGTAGCCGGTGGTTGAGCGAAGCTTGGTGAGCGACACCACCGGGTTGCGTCCCCCGGGGAAGATGCACCCCGGCAGGGGTGCACGTCAACTTAAGGAAAAAATCGAACGTCGAACATT
>CAITSE010000211.1 GCA_903894975.1 uncultured Lentisphaerota bacterium | reverse complement strand
CTGTCCAACTCCCCCGAGGTCTACCGGCCGTCGGCCTGCCCGCATTGCGGGCTGGGCGGTCTTTGGAGCCACGGCTGTTACGAGCGCAAGCCTGACCGGGGCCCGCATTCCAGCGGAACGTTGAACCCCATCCCGATCCCCAGGGTATTGCCAAGTGGTACTGGGTCCTCTACAACCTTCCGGCAAACGTCCAAAGCCTCCCCAAGAATGTGAAGAGCGTCGGCACCCTGGGCAACAACAGCGTCAACGAACGGACGGAGTACGCGCCGCCGCATTCCAAGGGGCCGGGGGCGAAAACGTACATTTATACCGTCTACGCCTTGTCCGCCCCGCCGCAGCTCACGGTGCCGCCGGCGCAGGTCAGCCGTGAGGTTCTGCTGACGGCCATGAAGGACCGCATCCTCGCCACCGCGGAACTGGAGGTCGTGTACTCACGCCCCGAAGGCGCCACCGCAACCGGAAACGACCGCCGCCCCAACCCGCCGCCGCCCAGACCGTAACCTTAAGGATTCGAGTCTTCGTGTACCGATGCGCAGCATCTTTGGAGTGCGGTGGCTTGACACCGCGTTCCCCGGCGGCGGAGCCGCCATCCCACGCATAGTTCGACTCCCACGCCCAGGCAGAAGCGGAGAAATCAGACAAAAAGCCGGTTCCACCGGAGGGAAAAAGCGGCGTCAAGCCGCCCGCACTCCAAAGCGGCGCAGACGTCGCGGTCAAGGTGAAGAATTCAGTTTAAAATAATCCTTAAGGTGACGCGCATGCCCGCCGGGGCTCCAATCGAAACGGACTCCGATCCCACATTCTCCGGTGTTATGAACAATCCAGGCTAAAGGAGCAGCCACGATGAAATCCACCCTGATGCGTGTTGCCTCCCGGCCGGTCCGGATCCCGGACCTGGCGCGAATCCTCGTCTGTCTCTTTGGCTGGTTTGCCGCGGGCTCACTCGCCATGGCGCCGGCGATGGGACAGGAACCCGGTGGCCCGCCGCCCAATGATCAGCACACACCACGCCCGGAACGCGGCGGCTCGGGCGGTGCCCGGAACGATGGCGGCCGCGCCGCCATGCCAGAGAACAAGACCCCGGTCTCGCCGAACCCGGGGCAGACCGTCGGACTCTTCCTCAACAGCTCCTCGGCCGCCGCCGGCTACACCCTGTTCGCGCCCAAGCACAACAATGTCATTTACCTGATGGACAACCAGGGGCGCGTCGTGCACCAGTGGCAGAGCGCCTACGAGCCGGGGCAGTCGGTGTACCTCAAGCCCAACGGCAACCTGCTGCACTGCTGCTTCACCAAAAACAAAGGCTTCACCAGCGGCGGTGAAGGCGGCCGCGTCGAGGAGTTCAACTGGGACGGCAAGCTGGTCTGGGAGTTCGAGTATTCCAGCGACCAGCACCTCTCGCACCACGACATCGCGCCGCTGCCGAACGGCAACATCCTGCTGCTCGTCGTCGAGAAAAAATCCTATGAGGAATGCCTGGCCGCCGGGTTCAAACCGGAGATGCTGCGCGACCGCCAGCTCTTCCCCGATTCCGTCATCGAGGTGCAGCCGACCTATCCCAAGGGCGGCAAGATCGTCTGGGAATGGCGGGTGTGGGACCATCTCATCCAAGATTCCGACCGCGCCAAGGCCAATTACGGCGCCGTCGCCGCGCATCCGGAACTGATCGACGTCAACTGCAACGGCCGGGCCGTGCCCGCATTTTGGAACCACATGAACTCCATCGCCTACAACGCCAAACTCGACCAGATCGCGCTCAGCGTCCGCGGCTGCAACGAGATCTGGCTGCTCGACCACAGCACCTCGACCAAGGAAGCCGCGGGGCACACCGGCGGCAAACAGGGCAAGGGCGGCGACCTCATCTACCGCTGGGGCAATCCCGCGGCCTACCAGCGCGGCACGATCGCCGACAAAAAACTGGTCCAACAGCATGACGCCCAGTGGATTCCCGACGGCTATCCCGGCGCCGGCCACATCACGATCTTCAACAACGGCTATGACCGCGGCTGGTCGAGCATCGAGGAAATCGTCCCGCCGATGGACGCCGCCGGCCGCTACGTCCTGGCCGCCGGTAAGGCCTACGGCCCCGAAAAAACGGCCTGGCACTACGAGGCGAAGAACCGCACCGACTTCTTCTCCTCGGAAATCTCCGGCGCGCATCGCCTGCCCAACGGCAACACCCTGGTCTGCGCCGGCGTCATCGGCACCCTGTTCGAGGTCACCCCCGCCGGCCAAACCGTCTGGCAGTACGTTAACCCCATGGTGCGCGGCGGCATCCTGGCCCAGGGTGAGCTTCCCGGCAAGGACGTCCGCGGCCACCTGTTCAACGCCGTGTTCAAGGTCCACCGCTACGCCCCGGATTACCCCGGGCTGGCCGGGCGCGACCTAACGCCCAAGGGCGTGATCGAACTGCCCGCCGCGCAAAAAGGCAAGACCGGCCTCGACCAGGCCAACGCCTCGCCCAATGAACAACCGGGCGGGCCGGGCGGCAAAGGCGGCCAACGCGATCGGCCGCCCAGGAATTGAAAGGCTAGCCCGACCAAGCCGGAACCAAGAGGAAAACCAAAATCGCAGTCCCCTCGGAAGCCCCGGCGGGCATGCGCGCAATTTAAAGAAAAAACGAACATCGAACATTCAACATCGAACGTCGAACGTTGAAGTAAAACTGGAGCTTACATGCACCGCATGAATCCCAATTCGACGTTGGACGTTCAACG
>CAITSE010000210.1 GCA_903894975.1 uncultured Lentisphaerota bacterium | reverse complement strand
TCGCGCTCGACGGCGCCGGCAATCTCTTTGTCGCGGACAACTCCAACCACACCATCCGCAAGCTGACCCCGGCGGGTGTCGTGACCACCCTCGGCGGCAGCGCCGGCATCACCGGCTCGGGCGACGGCCCCGGCGGCGAGGCGCGGTTTTACGAACCCTACGGCCTCGCCGTTGACAGCGCGGGCGTCCTCTCTCTGAGCGATTACGCCAATCACCGCATCAGCAAAGGCACGCCTTGGATTCCGGCGATCACCACCTCCACCACCCTGTCCACAGGCACCGTCAACCAGGCCTACAGTCAAAGCCTCACCGCCACCGGCGGCCTGGCGCCGTACGCCTGGTCCCTCGCCGCCGGCAGTCTTCCCGCCGGCCTGACCCTGAACGCCGCCGGCCGCATCAGCGGCACGCCCGCCGCCGCCGGCACCACCGGGTTCACCGTCCAGGTGACCGGCGGCAACGCCCTGTCCGCCACCAGCGCCTTCAGCCTCACGGTCCAACCGCCGCAGACCTACGCCGTCTGGATCTCCCAGTATCCCGGCGTGGGCAGCCAGACCTCCTTTGCCGGCGACCCGGACGGGGACGGCATCTGCAACGGGCTGGAAAACTACCTCGGCACCAACCCCGGCCAGCCGGCCGCCGAACCGCTGCTGACCAAGGTCGCAGGCACGCCCTTCAGCCTGACCTTCCGCCACTCCCGCAACCACAACCTCGCCACGGACGTCGCCGCCAGTTACGAATGGTCCTCCGACCTGATGCACTGGTACGCGGCGGGCGCCACCGGCAACGGCGTGACGGTCACGGTCACGGCCACGGTGGCCATCAACCGTGAACCGCCGCAGAATGACGAGATCGAAGCCACCGCCACCGTCACCGGCGGCAGCACGGCCCAACTGTTCGTCCGCCTCAAGGTCACCCAGAATCCGCCCTGAGCGGGAAAGGTCTGTGGTCTGTGGGTGGTAGGCGGGAGTGGAAGAGCCGCGGCCGGATCCGTCCGATCCGTCGGATCTGTCGGATCCGTCCGATCTGACCGATCGCGCCACAGACCCACAGACCCACAGACCCACAGACCCACAGACCCACAGACCCACAGACCCGGGGTATATTTCCCCGTCCGCCGCATGCCCGCCCGGCGGATTCCGGCGCCGGTTTCCACTGCGTCCCCGCAGCGGAGCCGCCGGCGCCCGGGCGCGGTGCGGCGGAACGGTCAGGACTCCCACCATGGCAGATCTTGCGGTTGAACTTGCGGGCATTCGGCTGCGGAACCCCGTGGTCACGGCTTCCGGCACCTTCGGTTACGGCAAAGACTATCTGGACCTGGTGCCGCTGGAGCGGATCGGCGCGATCACCGTCAAGGGCGTCTCCCCCTTTCCTTCTCATGGCAACCCGACGCCGCGCACCGCCGAAGTCACCTCCGGCATGCTCAACGCCATCGGCCTCCAGAATCCCGGCATTGACAAATTCATCCACGGCGCCGAGTACCTGCCCTTCCTCCGCACCCTGCACACCCCGGTCTTCGTCAACATCTGGGGCCGCACCATCGACGACTACGTCGAAGTCGCCCGCCGTCTGGAAGCCGAAAAGCAGGGCATCGCCGCGCTTGAAATCAATATTTCCTGTCCGAACATCAAGCAGGGCGGCATCGCCTTCGGCACCGATCCGAAGATGGCGGCCGCGGTGGTCGCCGCCGTGCGCGCTGTCACCACCCTGCCCCTGATCACCAAGCTCAGCCCCAACGTCAGCCGCATCGGCGATTTTGCGCGGGCGGCGGTGGACGCCGGCAGTGACATCCTCTCCCTGATCAACACCATTCCCGCCATGGCCATCGACATTGAGAGCTGGCGGCCAAAGCTGGCCAATGTCACCGGCGGCCTCAGCGGCCCGGCGATCAAGCCGGTGGCGGTGCGCCTGGTCCACGAATGCGCCAAGGCCGTCAAGGCTCCCATCATCGGCATGGGCGGCATCACCTGCGCCGCGGACGCCGTGGAATTCCTCCTGGCCGGCGCCACCGCCGTGGGCGTCGGCACCGCCATCTTCACCCATCCCCGGGTGCTGGTGGAAATCGCCGAGGGGCTGGACGCCTACCTGGAACGCAAGGGGCTGGCCCGCGTCACCGACCTCATCGGCCAAGTCCGACTGGACTGAGATTTTGGATTTGGGATTGCCGATTTTGGATTGCCGACGGCCAAATCCAAAATCACAAATCCAAAATTCCCCGCGGCGCGCAGCGACGGGCAAATGGCTGTATAATACAAAGGGGGCGGCGCGGCTCCGCCCGGCAGGCCGGCAACGGGATCGTCTTCCGCTTTTGGATCTCCCCGCGAAAACCGTAGCCAGAATGAGTCACGAACATTGAACATTCAACATCCAACATTCAACGTTGAATGTTGGA
>CAITSE010000209.1 GCA_903894975.1 uncultured Lentisphaerota bacterium | reverse complement strand
CAGCGCGCCCTGCTCCTGGCCAAGGAAGACACCCTCCAACTCCAAAAAGAAGCCGCCGGCATCCTCTCCGAAGCCGACGTCTCCATCTTCTACGCCCACTTGCTCCTGCTGGACGATCCGCTCCTGCACCAACGCCTGCAAGAGGCGCTGCGCAACGGATTCTCTTTGCGTTTCGCCCTGCGCTCCGTCATCGAATCGTTCACCTCCGACCTGCAAAAACTCGACAATGACATGATGCGCGAACGCCTCGCCGACGTCAAGGACGTAATCCTACGCATCGGCCAGGCCGCGGCCCGCATCTCCGGCAAGGGCAAAAAAAATGACACCAGAGAAAAAACCGGCCCGGCCCGGAATCCCCGCCGTGACCGCCAAATCGTCGTCGCCCGCGAACTTCTGCCGTCCCAGCTCATCCGTCTGCCCCTGGCCAACCTCGCCGGCATCATCTGCGAACAAGGCGGCGCCACCTCCCACGTCGCCATCCTGGCCAAGGCACTGCACCTCCCCTTCCTCATCGGCATCCCCCAGGCCTGCCAGCGCATCCATGACGGCGACGACCTGATTCTGGACTGCGCCACCAGCTGCGTCTACGTCCGCCCTTCCGAGGATATCCGCAAGAAGTTCGAACACACCCTCAAATACCATGCCGAACGGGACCGCGGCCGCCGCGAGGCCGTCGCCCCCGCCGCCACCGCCGACCACACCCCGGTCCGGCTCATGGGCAACATCTCCCTCATCAGCGAACTCCCCCTGCTGGAACGTTACGGCGCCATGGGCATCGGCCTCTACCGCACCGAGTTCATGTTCATGGTCCGCTCTGCCTACCCCACCGAGGAGGAGCAATATCAGGTCTTCCGCCGCATCGTCGAGGCCGGCGGCGCCAACTCCGTCACCATCCGCGTCCTGGATGTCGGCGGCGACAAGGCCCTGCCCTACGTCGATTTCGGCCAGGAAAGCAACTCCTTCCTCGGCTGGCGGGGCCTGCGCTTCCTGCTCTCCAACCTGCATTACTTCGAGCCGCACCTACGCGCCATCCTCCGCGCCACCGTCCACGGCCGGGTCAACATCCTCCTGCCCATGGTCGCCGACCTGGACGAACTCCAGGAGGCCAAGGCCGTGATCGCCTCCGCCCGAAAATCCCTGGAAAAAGCGGGGCACGCCACCGCGCCGTATCATCTCGGCATCATGCTTGAAGTGCCCTCCGCCGTCTGGTGCCTGCCCTCCATGCTGCCCCACATCGACTTCGTCAGCATCGGCACCAACGACCTGATCCAGTACACCTTTGCCGTGGACCGCGGAAACACCAAAGTCGCCCGCTGGTTCCGCCAGCTTCACCCGGTGGTGCTCGGCATGATCCGCCAGTCCTGCGAGGCTGCGGCGCAGCAGGGCAAGAACGTCTCGCTCTGCGGTGAGATGGCCGGCATCCCCGCCGCCCTGCCCCTGCTCCTCGGCGCCGGCCTGCGCACGCTCAGCATGAACCCCTGGCACATTCCCGTCATCCGCTCCCTGCTCGGCCGGCTGGAACTCCCGGCCTGCCGCAAACTCCTCGACGCCTGCCTGGCCTGCGCCTCCGTCAGCGAGGTCGAACACAAGGTCGCGGCGTTCGCCAAGACAAACCGCCTGCGGCTTTGAAGGCCGGCAGACCGGCCTTCAAAGAGCTTACCGGAACTTCGGCAGCCAGGCGCCGTGGGCCGCGATGAGCTCGTCGCACATCGCCCGGATCTGATCGAGCGTCAGTTCAGCGCGGGTGTGCGGGTCCATCATGGCGGCGTGGTAAATCGCATCCTTCCGGCGCGTCGCCGCAGCCTCGATGGTCAGTTCATGCACGACAATGTGCGAGAGGTTGAGCGCGGCCAGTTGTGCCGGCAGCGGCCCGACATAACAGCCCTGGACGCCGTTGCGGTTGACCAGGCAGGGCACCTCGACGCACGCCTCCGCCGGCAGGTTCGGGATCAGGCCGCGGTTGAGGATGTTGCCGCCGATTTCGAACGGCACATCCGTCGTCATCGCCTCGATGATGCGGGAACCGTACTCGTGGGAGCGCTTGTGGGTGAGCTTGGCTCCGCCCTTGAGCAGTTCATCACGCTGTTTGGCCCAGCCGGCGATCTGGCTCACGCAGCGCCGGGGATATTCGTCCAGCGGAATATTGAATTCCCCGATGAGTTCGGGATGGGTGCTCTTGATAAAATATGGGTGATACTCGGCGGTGTGTTCGGAGGACTCGGTGTTGTAATAGCCGAACTGCTTCATGATCTCGTAGCGCACCATGTCCCAGTGCTTGGTCCCGCCCTTCCTGCGGGCGGCCTTGTTCTTCGCCTCGGCCAGCTTCTTGATCTCCGGGTACAAGTCCTTGCCGTCCTTGGTGATCTCCAGCAACCAGCCCATGTGGTTGATGCCGGCGATCTTCCACTGCACCGGCCCGTATTTCTCCTTGAGCCCGAGGGAGCCGAGCAACCCGGCGGCGCAGCCCTGCACGGAATGGCAAAGCCCGACCGCCTTGACCCCGCCATGCCGCAGCAGATACCCGGTGAGCGCGGACATCGGATTGGTGTAGTTCAAAAACCAGGCGTCCGGACAGACCGCCTTCATGTCGCCGGCAAATTCCTGAAGCACCGGAATGGTCCGCAACGCCCGGAAAATGCCGCCGATGCCCAGCGTGTCGGCAATGCTCTGGCGCAGGCCGTACTTCTTCGGGATCTCAAAGTCCGTGACCGTGCAGGGCTCATACCCGCCGACCTGAATGGCGTTGATGACAAAGCCTGCGTCCTTCAAGGCGGCGCGTCGGTTTTTCACCCCCAGATGCGCCGTGATCTTCGCCCGCCCCTGGTTGATGTTGGCGTTGAGGTTGTCCAGCAACCGCTGCGAATCCTTGAGCCGCTCGCCGTCGATGTCGTACAGCGCAATGTGCGCATCATGCAACGCCTCGCTCATCATGCAGTCGCCCAGGACATTACGGGCAAACACGGTGCTTCCCGCACCCAGGAACACAATCTTCACCATGACAGGATACTCCGTGCTGGCATGCGGCCGTTAAAATCATTGTGTGAGCAGGACTGACATGACCAACGCTCTACTTTACAATCTTATTTATCGACTCTCCACTTGCTTTTTTTGATTATTTGTATCATTTTGTGATCATGAATCCTCACAACGTCCACTTTGAAACGCCCAACCCGCCGCCGGACTTCCCGCGCCCCCTGGCCGTGTGCGAGGAAACCCGCGCCACCCCCGCCTACCGCTATGAAGGCCGCACCCGAAGCGACAAAAGCCACATCATTTTCCAGTACACTTTGGAAGGCGCGGGCATATTCGAAGACAGTCGCGGCCGGCATTCTCTGCCCCCCGACACCGGCTTTCTCTGTGAATCCCGGAATCCGGAAACCGCCTATTACTACCCGCCCGGCACCTCCGCCCCCTGGACCTTCCTCTGGCTTGCCTTCACCGGCACAGCCGCCCAGCTTATGACCCGGAACCTGGTCGCGCGCCACGGCGGAGTCTACCGGCTGCCGGCCGACGGCGGCATCATCCGCCGCCTGCGCGCCCTGCGTACCGGCGGCGTCTCCGTCCAGACCATCGGCCCGGCCGCGGGCGCCGCCCTGGTCGTGGAACTCCTTTGCGCCCTGGCGGAAACTGCCGAGGCCCAGGCCCCGTACACTCAGGCGGAACGGCTGGTCCGCGCCGTCCGCGAAGGCGCAGAACAGCCGCCGGACCGAATCCCGTCCGTGGCCGAACTGGCCGCCGGGCTCAAGGTCTCCCGCGAACACCTCACCCGCACCTTCCGCCGCGCCACGGGATTCGCCCCGCACCACTACCTCCAGCGCCGCCAAATGCTGCGGGCCTGCGAAGAACTTGCGGACCCCACCCTCACCGTCAAGGAACTCGCCTTCCGTCTCGGCTTCGACACCGTCGGCAACTTCTCCCGCGCCTTCCGCCGCCACACCGGCATGACCCCCTCCCGCTTCCGCCACTCCGGCAGCCGCCCGTTCCTGATGTAATCAAGGCTCCAGCGTTTCCCGGATTTTAGCAGCCAGATCGTTCGCCGAGAACGGCTTCTGGATGAAACACACTCCGTCCTCCACCAGCAGGATCGTTTCGTGACCACGCCGCGGCGCTTCCGCCAGACTCTTCTTGGCCGCCTGGACGCCCCCAGCATGTGGCGGAGCCGGAATTCGTTTTCGTACCCTGGCCAGGGATTTTCACAAACTCGTGGGTTTTCGCCACCGCCCGGTCGCGATCTTTCGGGTGAACCCGGTCCTGCCATTCCTCAAAGTTGTGGGAAATTTCATTTTCTTCGTAGCCGATCTGCCGTTTCCAGATGGCGGAGTAATCGACCCGAAAATGAAACTCACCGTCAGGAACCCCTCAACTCCCGCCGAGGATCTCAAGGCCATTCAGGACGAAAAATACGACGCCGTTTTCACGGATGATCTTTACGCCCGGAAAATCGTCAACCAGGCCGGTTCCGGACGCAACTTTCATATTGCCGGCTACAACGGGATGACCGTCGCCACCGACATCAGTCCCAAGATCACGACGGTCAACTCCAACCTGACCGCGGCCGGGCAGGTTGCCGTCGACTACCTTTTCGAACAGCACAAATTCGCCAAAAATGTCGTGAAGCTCGAGCCCTACTTGGTGGAAGGCGAGACTTTTTAAAATGGCGCGCGGGTTTCCTTAACCGGATATATTTATTCTGTCACGCGGAGCCGCATAAACACTTTGGGTTTGACCGTAACGCTGGCCTTGACGGTTTGAACCGTCCCGTTGGTGGAGAGAATCTGCTCGGTAACGCCGCTGCTGGACCATGACATCAAATCCGTGCTGGTTTCAATCACATACGTGATGTCGGTCTTGGCGGTGTCGCGCTGGTAGGTCAGCGTCAGCACCGGTCCTTCGGTTCCCAACAAGGGCAATCCCGGATTGGCTCCATCGGTATACGAGGTGCAGGGCAGGTTGGGATTGAGTCCCAACGCATTCCCATTAGCACCAGGGTCCTTGCCCGCGAAGCGAGCGAGCTCCGGTTCCAGCTTCGAATCCTGAGTACTCGCCAAACCGGACTCTTGGACACGGAAGCTCTCATAGGACATTTCTCATAGTCAAATGAAGTGGGCGTTTGAGTGGGCCTACGAGGGACGGGAGCGATAAATTCGGCCGCATGAACAAGATCAAAGGTTTGATCCTGGTTGAATCTACAGGAATTTGGTTTTCTGTCAATGGATAGTTTTGCCTTCTGCGTGCGGCCTAACCCGGATTATTCACAAAAACGCGAAGTTCTTGCGAACACCGTAAACATCCTTTTTTTATCACCGCAGGCGTCCCAGGTGTTGCCGACCGTCCACCCGGCATACTCCGCCCCCTTGCTGCTCAGCACACACACCAAGGATACTACAATCACTGGATAACGCAGGGTTTTCATAGCTAAGCGTGGGAACAACATGGTGCGATTTGGGTTCCCGTTAAGCTCGCGTCCCCCAACGTGAGCGCCTCTTACCTCCCCAAGGAATGCCCAAAGCGAACACGATGGAGATCAGGCAGGCACAGGCTCCGAAGATGTATGCGTGGCTGAATCCGGACGCCAACCGTTCCGTATCAGTGAGAGGAACTGCATTCCCACGGATGCCCGCCTTTGCCGCATATAGTGTCTCGAAAACATTGACTCCGAGCAGAAGGCTGAGGCTGTAGAGCGTTCCGAACACGGCGGAGGCGGATCCCTTCTGTTCCATGGGGGCGGAGCCGAGAACCTGTTTGGCGTTGGAGGCCATGAACAGGGCGTAGGCTAGAGCGAGCCCCACCAGAAAAACAACGGCACTGGCAAGCCCCGGCGCACCCAGCGTCAGGGAAAAGATGACACTGCCAGCCGCAGCCAGACCCATTCCTGCGGCACAGAGCCGCCATGGAGCGAACCTGTCGGCCAGTCTTCCCGTCAAAGGCGAGAGGATTATGAAGGTGACTGAATAGGCCAACAGCACCAGGCCTGCACGCGCCGTGCCCAGCCCCTTGCCCAGTTCGAGAAAGAACGGCATAAGAAAAGCATTCCCCCCCATGAGGATCAGCCCGAACACGGAGACGGCATTGCCCAGGAGGAAGCCCCTATCCCTCAGAAGTGACGGCGCGATGAGGGGATTTTTCGCTTTCACCTGCCGGATGAAAAAGAACCAGCCGGAAAAGGCTGAAAGGGCGAAGAAGGACAGTACCGGCAACACGCTTCGGCATTCCTTCTGATTTGCATTGAGCGCAAGGATGAAGGAGACGACGCCGACGATGCTGAGCAGGGCGCTTGGCCAGTCCAGCCTGTTGCTGCGCTTTTTCGCGCACTCTCCTCCGGGAATCGCCCATGAGGCGAGCAGGATCGCCAGAAGTCCGACGGGCACGTTGATGAAGAATACCCACTGCCAGGAAAGCCTCTCCGTCAGCAAGCCTCCCAGCGGCGAACCCACGGCAACCCCCAGGGCACCGCAGGTGGCCAGAATGCCCATGGCTCCGCCCACATTGGCGGCAGGGAGAAGCCGGGAGACCGCAGTATAGGTCAAGATCACCAGAATGGAGCCGCCGAGCCCTTGCACGCAGCGAAAGAAGACGAGCATGCCCAGACTCGTGGAGAGGCCGCAGAACAGGGAGCCGGCGGTGAAGACCGCATAGCCCCAGATAAACAGCGTCCGGGGGTTTGCAGTGTCGGCAAGGCGTCCAACAAGCATCATGGATCCGCAGTTGGACAGGAGATAGCCCATTGTGACCCACGCAACGGCGTTTGTGCCGGCACCGAAATGCCGGGCGATGGAGGGAAGCGAGATGTTGACCACGTAGATGTCCAGCCGCGCCATGAAGACGGCTACGGCCAGGCTACTGATGAGCCGCAACTGCAAACTCCTGCCAGTGATTGCTCCCCCGTTCATCGGGCGTCGATCACGAAGGTTGGGACGATGCCGCCACCCTGCGCAACGTTGGTGATTTCGGCGGAACTGATCCGGGTCAGCACGGCCGAGTATCCGCCAGGTGACAACGCCGGAATGAAAGTGTACCAAAAACGCCGGTGAAAAGTGTACCACCCTGAGCTTGTCTTCTTTTGCCTTTTCTTCCCGCTTCCCGGAAAAAAGGATTTTCTTCCATCTT
>CAITSE010000208.1 GCA_903894975.1 uncultured Lentisphaerota bacterium | reverse complement strand
CAAGGCTTCGAATCCCACTTTGGCCTTATAGGCCGCACTGTGCCGTTTGCGTTTGGCTTTCATCCATCTGCTTTCTCTCATGTCCAGCAGACCAATAAAAGTCCATCTTAACCACTGGTCTAAATTTTGGGGTCCAGCTCATTGGTCCGCGCACACGACCCGCCTGTGAAACAGTTGAAATATCCACTGACAGGCGTTCAAACGAATTCCGCGTTGCGTTGATAAAACCGCGGATTTGTCGGAAAAAGCTTGTCAAATTCCGGGATTGGCCCGAAGTTACCCGCGTGTGCCGCCAGACAACTGAAGGAAGTTTGTCCGATTTTGCGTTTGGCGGACATATAAAAAGGAATCCATGAAGGCACATTCATCCAGATCGGACGGCATCACGCCCGCATCTCTTCCAAGCACTGTCGTCAGAGGCTGGTTGTTGTGGGGATTGTTGCTTGGACTGCTGGCGGCTCCCGCGCGCGGGGCGGAGCGGCAGTTTCTCCAAAACCACGTGCCCGCCGCCGTGACGAACGCGGCGCCAGTGCGTCACAGTTCGCGCTGGAAGAGGCTGAACCTGACGATTGGCCTGCCGCTAAGGGACCGGGAGGGACTTACAAATCTGCTGCGGCAACTTTATGACCCGGCGAGCGCCCAATTCCGCCATTTCCTGACGCCGGAGCAGTTCGCGCAGAGGTTCGGCCCTACGGAGGAGGATTATGAGGCGGTGGTGAGCTTCGCGCGGGGACATGGCCTGGCCGTGACGCGCAGGCATCCCAACCGGACGCTGGTGAGCGTGAAGGGGACGGTGGCGGACATCGAGCGGGCGTTCCACGTGAGATTGAACGAGTATCCGCATCCGACGGAGGGGCGGACGTTTTACGCGCCGGATGTCGAGCCGTCATTGGACTTGGCGACGCCGGTGTTGAGCGTCGGCGGCCTTGACAACTATGTCGTGCCGCATCCTTGTTTGAAGCCGGCGTCCGCCGGACAGGCAAAGGGGGCGCAAACGGGTTCGGGGCCGGGCGGGACTTACATGGGAAACGATTTTCGGGCGGCATACATTCCAGGCACAACACTGACCGGGACGGGGCAAATCGTCGGGCTGTTGGAATTTGATTCCGGTTATTACCAAAGCGACATCACGGCCTACGAGACGCTGGCAGGATTGCCGAACGTGCCCGTGAGCGCGGTGTTGCTGGACGGGTACAACGGGGGGCCGGGCGTTGGCAACGACGAAGTGTCGCTGGACATTGAGATGGCGATTTCCATGGCGCCGGGACTGAGCGGGGTGATTGTTTATGAAGGCTCGACAACCGATGACATATTGAACCGGATGGCGACCGACGATCTGGCCAAGCAGATCGGGGCTTCGTGGACGTATCCGATAGACGCGAACAGCGAACAGATTTTTCTGCAATATGCCGCGCAAGGGCAGTCATTCTACAACGCATCCGGCGACAGCGACGCCTATACCGGGAGCGTAGCGACGCCGGCGGATGACCCGAATATCACGGTGGTTGGCGGGACAACCTTGACGACGACCGGGCCGGGGGGCGCCTGGGTGTCGGAGACTGTTTGGAATTGGGGCGGCGGCACTGGCAGCGGCGGCGGGATCAGCACCGTCTACGCGATACCAAGCTGGCAACAGGGGATCAGCATGACGACCAACCAGGGGTCCACCACAAAGCGGAACCTGCCGGACGTGGCGATGACGGCGGATAATATTTACGTCAAGTACGGCAACGGCCAGGCAGGGGGCTTCGGGGGCACCAGTTGCGCGACGCCGTTGTGGGCGGCCTTGACCGCGCTGATGAACCAACTGGCGGTGACGAATGGGGAGCCGGCGACAGTCGGGTTTATCAACCCGGCCGTCTATGCGATAGGGAAGGGGTCCAATTCCATGGGTTATACCAACCTTTTTCACGACATCACCACCGGGAACAATGAGAGTCCGAGCAGTCCCAGCCGGTTCCTGGCCGTGGCCGGCTACGATCTCTGCACCGGCTGGGGCGCGCCGGCGGGCGGCAATCTCATCACGGCCATTGGTTTTCCCGAGCCGTTGCAGATCACGCCGGCAACGGGCGCGATTTTCAGCGGGCCCGCGGGGGGGCCGTTTGCCCCGGCGACCCAGACCTATTCGTTAAGCAACAATGCCGGAGGCGCATTGAACTGGAGCCTGGCCAATGCGTCCTCGTGGTTGAATACATCACCGAACAGCGGCACGCTTGCCGGTGGCGGCCCGGCGGAGAGCGTGACGATGAATGTGGAGTTGGCAGCCGGCGGTTTGCCGGCGGGCAGTTATTCCGCCACGCTGTGGTTCACCAATCTGGGGGATGACTTCGGGCAAAGCCGGCAGGTCACATTGGCGGTGGTCACCCCGCCGGTCATCACGGCGCAACCGACCAACGAGGCGTTGCTGGATGGGATGGCGGCGAATTTCAGCGTGGAAACAGGCTCCAACGCGCTGATGTTTTATCAATGGCAGAAGAACGGGACGAACTTGAGCGATGGCGGGAGCATCTCCGGTTCCGCGACCGGCAGCTTGACGATAAGCAACGTGTCGGAAACCAATGTAGGGAGCTATTCCGTGATCTTGAGCAACGCGGCCGGAGTGCTGGCCAGCTCGAACGCGGCGCTGGCGATTGTGCCGTCCAAGCCGGTGATAGTCACGCAGCCAACCAACCAGGCCGTGCTGCCGGGAGGGCCGGCCAGTTTCAGTGTCGCGGCGGTTGGGAACACGCCGTATTACTACCAGTGGTTGTTGAATGGAAGTAATCTGGCCAACGACGGCGTTTATTCGGGCGTGACCAGCGGCATTTTGAAGATCAGCAGTGTTTCAGCCGCCAACACTGGCACTTATTCGGTGATCGTCAGCAATACCCTCGGCTCGACGAGGAGCGACGGCGCGGTGCTGTCGGTTGTATCGGTCACGGCGCCGGGGCTGGCCATGTCCACCTTGTGGTCGTTTACCGGTGGCGGCTCCGGCGAGTTTCCTTACAGTCCGCTGGCGGAGGGAGCGGGTGGAAATTTTTACGGGACAACGATCGAAGGGGGCATTTTCGGCGATGGAACGGTTTTCAAGATCACCACCAACGGGGCGTTAAGCACCCTGTTGCAGTTCACCTACAACAACGGCGCGATTCCGTACGGGGGGTTGCTTTTGGGCAAGGATGGTTATTTCTA
Organism: uncultured Lentisphaerota bacterium; assembly: GCA_903894975.1. Classification (GTDB taxonomy): domain Bacteria; phylum Verrucomicrobiota; class Lentisphaeria; order Oligosphaerales; family CAITYL01; genus CAITSE01. The sequence goes on along the minus strand of CAITSE010000208.1, from coordinate 4,898 downwards.
TGGCACGGCTTTCTGGGGCGGCGCCTACGGGGATGGGACGCTGTTCAAGATGACTGCCGCCGGCGCGCTGACTACTCTGACGACGTTTCATGGGGACAACGGCACGAGTCCCGTGGGCGGCATGACGCTGGGCAATGACGGCAATTTCTACGGCACGGCCTATGAGGGCGGCATTTACGGCAATGGCACGATATTCCGAATGGCGCCCGGCGGCTCGCTGAGCACACTGGTTTCGTTTAATTCCTCCGACGGCGCTTACCCTTCATGCGTGCTGGCGCAAGGCAGCGACGGCAATTTCTACGGGACAACCGAGGAAGGGGGCGCGAACGGATGGGGAACGGTCTTTAAAATAACGCCCTCCGGCGTGTTCACGATGCTGCATTCGTTCACCGGAGGCAACGATGGGGGGATTCCCATTCCCGGCCTGGCGCAGGCCGTGGATGGCAATTACTACGGGACAACTTATGAAGCGGGGGCCGACGGTTATGGGACGGTATTTGAAATAACATCATCCGGGGCGCTGACGACCCGTTACACATTCACCGGCGGCAATGATGGCGGCAATCCGTGGGGCGGATTGGTCCAGGCGTCGGATGGCAATTTGTATGGCACCACCCAGGGCGGGGGCGTCTACGGCTATGGCACGGTCTTCCAGATCGCTCCCACCGGGCAACTGGCCACCATGGCGCAGTTTGATGGCTACATCGGCGCCAATCCCGCGGCCGCGCTGGTGCAGGGGACGGATGGGAATTTATATGGGACGACTGAAAACGGCGGGTTGGATGGCGATGGGGCGATCTATAGGCTCAGTATCAGCGGCCCGCTGTCCATCACCGGGCAACCCGCGGAGCAAACGGTGTACGTCGGCGGAAACGCGCTCTTCACCGTGGCGACTTTCGGCGCGGCTCCGGTGTTCTACCAGTGGCAGGAGAACGGAACCAACCTGACCGATGGCGGCAACATTTCCGGCTCCACCACCGCCACCCTGAGCATCACGAACGTCACCGAAAACAATGCCGCGATTTACTCGGTCGTGGTGAGCAACGCCGTCAATTCCGTCACCAGCGAGGACGTGTTCCTTGAGGTGATCATTTCCCCGCCTAAAATCACGACGCAGCCGGCGAGCCAGACGCGCGTGGCGGGGACAACGGCGGCGTTCACGGTGGCGGCGGTCGGGGACCAGCCGTTGTCGTATCAATGGCAGGAGGACGGAACCAATTTGACGGATGGCGGGGGCATTTTCGGGTCCGCCACAAGTTCATTGACCATTTCCAACGTCACTTTGGCAAGCCAGGGGAGCTATTCGGTCATCGTGAGCAACGCGATCTATGCGGTGTCCAGCAAGAAAGCGGTTCTGACCGTCCTGCCCGTCACACCGCCGGGGATTTTCGAGACCAGCCTTCACCAGTTCAACGGCATCATGGACGGCGCCTTTCCTTGTGCGAGCCTGATGCAGGGCAACGACGGCTATCTCTACGGCGCCACTGTGGGCGGCGGCGGATATTACTGCGGGACGATATTCAAGACACTGCTCACCGGGGGGGGGATATCCATCGTTTATGCCTTTACGAACAGTCCCGGCGGCGCGGAACCTTATGGGGGCCTGGTGCAGGGCAGCGATGGCAATTTCTACGGCACCACCCTCGAAGGAGGCAACGACGGTTATGGCACGATCTTCCGCCTGCGTCCCAATTCCAACAGCGCGACGTTTCTTTATTCCTTCGAAGGCGGCAATGACGGCGCTTTTCCGTATGCCGGCATGGTGCAAGGCTCGGATGGCAATTTCTATGGCACGTCTTTTGAGGCCGGCGAAAATTCCTACGGCTCGGTATTCAAGATGACGACAAACGGCGCGGTCACCGGCCTGTATGGGTTCTCCGGCGGGAGCGATGGCGGCTACCCTTACGCCGGGGTGATTGAGGGTACGAATGGAAATTTCTACGGCACAACTTATTACGGCGGCAACGGTTATGGCACGGTCTTCAGTCTGGCCACCAACGGCGCGCTGACCACGCTGGCTTCGTTTGATTACTCCGACGGGGCTTATCCTTATGGCGGTGTCGTCCAGGGGACGGACGGCAATTTCTATGGCACCACCTATTATGGAGGCGCCAACGGCCAGGGCGCCGTATTCCGCGTGACCCCCAAAGGCGCGCTGACCAACCTCTTTTCGTTTGGTTCCACCAACGGAAGCAATCCGGCGGCCTCGCTGGTGCAGGGCACGGACGGCAACTTCTACGGCACCACCTCCACCGGCGGCATCGGAGGGCAGGGGACCGCGTTCAGGATCACAACCAACGGCCAACTGACCACCTTGTTGTGGTTCGATGGCCTCAATGGGGCGGACCCCGAGGCGGCGATGATCCAGGGCAGCGATGGCAATTTCTACGGCACGACAGCCCAAGGCGGGACGGGTTTCAACCCTTCCGCCGGAGGGGGCAACGGCGTCATTTTCCGACTCACGGCGCCGATTTTCACCAGGAGGACGATCACGGCGGCGCCGGCCATCGCCTGTCTGCCTTATTCCTCCGGCATTTCATGTTTCGCAATCGCTCCGCAAGGCGACACGCTGAGCTTTGCCAAGAAGAGCGGCCCCGCCTGGCTGAACGTGGCGGCCAACGGGGACCTTTCAGGTTCGCCCGCCAATGCGGACATCGGCTCGAACGTGTTTGTTGTCAGCTTGACGGATTCCAACGGCATGTCCGCCACCGCCAGCGTGATCATCCCGGTGGCCGCCGACCCGGCGCCCGCGTTCACCAGCAATCCCTTTGCCGAACCGTGGGCCAACGTGGACGAGGTTTATTCGAGCACGATAGCCACCAACGCCAGCGACTCGGAGCTTGGGGCGGGGGACATTCTCGCTTTTGGCAAGGTCAGCGGTCCCGCGTGGCTTAACGTGGCGTCCAATGGGACGTTGTCCGGCATGCCGGAATATATGGATGGCGGCACGAACACCTTTGTCGTCGGCGTGACCAACCTAGGGGGAGCTTCCGCCACCGCGACTCTGTTCATTTATGTAAACGTTGGACCCTCGTTCCTCTCCCAGAACTTCACGACGCCGGCCGCGACGGTCGGCCTGCCTTACTCCGTCACGATAGCCACAAACGTCAGCGACCCGGACCTGGCCGCGGGAGGCGCGCTGACCTTTTACAAGGTGATCGGCCCGGCCTGGCTTGGCCTTGCAACCAACGGGGCGCTTTCAGGCACGGCTTCGAGCGCCAATCTGGGGGCGAACGAATTTCTGGTGCTGGTGGTGGATTCCGGTGGATTGTCCGCCGTGGGGAATTTGGGCGTCACGGTCAACGCGGACAGCCCGCCCGCGTTCGCTGCCAATCCCTTTGCCGGGCCGCAAGCCAAAGCCGGACAGCCTTATGCGGCTGACCTTGCGACCAACGCCAGCGATCCGGACTTTGGCGACGTGCTGGCCTTCTCCAAAATCAGCGGTCCGGCCTGGCTGAGCGTCGCCACCAACGGCAACTTGTCCGGCACACCGCTTTCCGGCAACGTCGGAAGCAACGTCTTCGTGGTGAAAGTGTCGGACTACGACGGCTTGTCCAACAACGCCACCATGAGCATCAACGTCACGGCGGCGGCGCCCATTGTGCTCAACCTGTTGAGACAGGGGAGCAACTTGAATCTGACCTGGACCGGCGGGATTGCGCCCTATCAAGTGATGACGACGACCAATCTGAACCATGCCTCATGGCAAAACCTCGGCAGTCCGGCCAGCGCGACCAACATGGTCCTGTCGCCGAGCAACGTCTGCTCGTTTTATCTAATCCAGGGGCAGTAGCGAACGGCCTTGGCGGGGCGGGGGCCGGGTGCGGGACAAAATTCTTCACGGCTCGCCCTCATCCTTACCTTCCCCCCCGGGGAGAAGGAACAGCCATCGCACGACTCTGGTTTTGCGTCCGTGTGTCCGGCCAATCCAGACGCTGGAAATTCGAGATGACGGCGGGGCGGCGGGGCGAGGTCGAGCTTTTCAACAGTCGAGCTTTTCAACCTTGCAACCGGGGGAAGTTGTGCGATGCTGTCGTTTCCGGCAACCGGAGCGTAGCTCAGCCTGGTAGAGCACTTGGTTTGGGACCAAGACGCCGCAGGTTCAAATCCTGTCGCTCCGACCAAGGGGGTCACCCTTTTTTCTTTTTATGCCATGTCCGGTCACGTTTTGATCCCCACGTAATACAGGCGCCGGAAATCCACGATGACTTTTCCGTCGTGTGCCCGTTTTTCCATCGCCAGCCGGATGCAGTCGTTGAATCGCCGGACGTAATCGTCGTTTACAGGCACGTCGTAGAACTCTTTTCCGGTGTATCCCTGGGCGGCTCCAGAAGCAAAGACGGCGACGGCCTGGTCGGCGCCATACTCCCTTTCTTCCATCTCGATCCGGCCCCGGATCGTCTTGAAACCGTGGCTTTCAAAGAGCTTCCGGTAGGACGGCTCGTCCGGCAGGTAGAACCAGGGGGATTTCCAACGTGCAAAAGTCGCGCTCAAATCCGGACTTGCCCCCGCCTCCTTCGCCACGCTTTTGAAGCAGGTTGACCAGTTTTCCGTGGCCGGGCAGGACACGCCAATTTTCCCATCGGATCGCAAAGCGGCGCGCATGGCCGCCAGGGCCTTGCCTGGTTGTGTGAACCACTGGAAGGATGAATTGCAGAACACAACATCGAACTCCTCCTTATAGTCCAAGTTTTCGGCAGCCATGACCTTGAACTCGATGCCGGGATACTTGGCCCGGGCTTGGTGGATCATGCCGGCGGAAATGTCCGTTCCCACCACGCATCCTTGGGTCCGGGTCTTGATGCGCTGGGTGATGTGCCCCGGACCGCAGGCCACATCCAGCACGTTGTCATTCGCCCCGATGCGCAGAAGGGCGAGCAATTTTTCGGCGGCGGCTT
>CAITSE010000207.1 GCA_903894975.1 uncultured Lentisphaerota bacterium | reverse complement strand
GGCGAAGACGTTGGCCGCGCGGTCGTTCGCGCAGGCACTCGGGCTGGAGTTCCGCCGCGTGCAGTTCACGCCCGACCTGCTGCCGTCCGACATCACCGGCACGGAAATCATCCAGGACGATCCGGAAACCGGCCGCCGCGGCTTCAAGTTCTTCCCCGGCCCCATCTTCTCCAACATTATTCTGGCGGACGAAATCAACCGCACTCCGCCCAAGACCCAGGCCGCCATGCTTGAAGCCATGCAGGAGCGTCATGTCTCCATCGGCGGCGTCATGCATAAGCTGCCATTCCCCTTCTTTGTGCTCGCCACCCAGAATCCCCTCGAGCAGGAAGGCACCTATCCGTTGCCGGAAGCCCAGCAGGACCGCTTTCTCTTCAAGATCCTGGTCGATTATCCGGATGAGGCCGAGGAAAAGCAGATCATCCGCCGCGTCACCGAGAGGCGTTTCCAGAAGATCGTCCCGGTGGTGAACGGCATGCAGATCGATGCCATGCAGCAGCTCGTCGTCCGCATTCCGGTGGCGGACACGGTCATTCAGTACGCCACCAACCTGGTGCGGAGCACCCGTACCGGCCGTGAAGGCTCCCCCGAGTTTATCCGCAAATGGGTGGCCTGGGGGTGCGGTCCCCGCGCCTCCATCGCCCTGATTGCGGCGGCCAAGGCCCGCGCCGCCCTGCGCGGCGCCAACTGCGCGGCCTGCGAGGATGTGGCGTCCGTGGCCCATCCCATCATGCGCCATCGTCTGGCCGTGAATTACACCGCCCGCGCCGAAGGGATTACCACCGACGCCGTAATTGATCGTCTCCTCCAGGAAGTGCCGAAATACTAACCTGATGCCGATGATGAAAAATGTACGGATACAGGCTGGCTTCGCGGGTCTGTGGCTGGCCGGGCTCTTGGTGGCGCCCGCAGGCTTGGCCCTGGCGCAGGCGCCGTTGCCGGCGGCCCCGGTGTCAGGGTCGGCCCCGGCTCCGGGCCTGTTTGAACGGCAGCCGGACTGGTGGAATGCGGTCCGGGTGCGCGTGGATAAAGCCGCCACCCCCGACGCCACCTTTCAGCAGGCCATGGCCTTGCCCGAAAATCAGACGCCGCGGGAACGGATCACCGATTGGATGGTTCTGGGACCTCTCGACCTGCCTGACAACGCCCTGAACGTCTGGCTTCCCGGCGAAAGCTATCCCGACGTGCGGCAGACCGTGGTCGGCAAGGGCGGACAGAAACAAAGTTGGCGCCTTTGGAAGACCGACGCCAAGCCGCCGTTCCCGAGCAGCGAAACCCGTTTTGCCGCTCTTTTCCTGAAAGAGTTCCCTGGTACCCCGCCCGGGCGCCGGTGGCTGGTGTTGGAGCATGACGAAAGCACGGCCGTCCGCCTGAATGGAAAGCTGGTTTTCCGCGCCGGCCAGGCCGGTGTCGGCGAAGTTGCGATCCCCGTGACTATCGATGCCCAGAACCGCCTGCTGGTCAAGCTGACCCAGGAACGGCAGAAAGCCTCCTGGCGGCTGGCCGCGACTCTCTGTCCGGAAAACCCGTTCTGGCGTCCAGCCCGGGTCGGCGCCGAAGTGGTCCGCCTGTTCGCCGCCGAAGATCCGGCCGGCTGCGCTCCTGTGGCCACCCGGGTTGCCCAGTCTTTTGAGCAGATGCAGGACCTTCCCAACGCCCTGTTCTGGTACCGCCGCGCCCTGGAGATGACCCGGGATCCGAAGGTTGTCGCCAAGCTTCTTGAGCAAATCCTGCGCCGCTTTGACAACGAGGCTGCCGATGCGCCGTTGACCGCGTTTCTCCGTCAGCTTACTTCCAATTCAAAACTGGATCCTGCGCTGCGCCGGGCCGCGGTTCAGGCCTGTGTGGACGAACTGGCCGGGCAGAACCTTTACAGCGAGGCCCTGGATCTGCTGACCCGGAACGCCGAAGAATTCAAGACGTTCATGGGCCCCCGTTGGGATCTGGCCATGACCCGGCTCTACATCGCCAAGGGCGACGCCGTCCGGGCCAGGGAGGCCATTCGCAACATCCCGTCCGCCGCGGCTGAGGAACCGGCGCTTCAAGGCGAACTCAAGGCCTGCTATGCCCAGATCCAGGACATGCAGAAAAGTATGCTTCAACTGCCGCGCGACCTGGATTTTGAACAGATCCAGCGGGAGGCGCAGATGATCTCCCGCGACAACGATTCGCAGAAGCTGGTAGAATTCGTCCGCAAAACCCTTTCCGAACGGGCCGGTCTGGTGGTGGATTCCGCCGAGGCCGGGCTGTATGTCGGCGCCGCCGCCCGTTACCGCGAGGTGTTCCAGCCTTACGCCGCCTCCTACGAGCCCGACGTCCGGCAGTACGCGGCGTTGATGGTGAAAAAGTTCGGCTATTCCGAAATTCAGGCTGCCGACCTGGCCGCCCGCGCCTCCCTGGCGCCGCTGACCCTGGCCCCGGGCGGCACCGGGCTCCCCTCCATGAGTTCGGTCCTGGATGCGGTGGATCGCTGCCAGACCCAGGCGCCAGGGCCGGGCGTGCTGCTACCCCCGGGTGACCTGGAACTTTCCTGGGATGACTTGGCCCGCGGCGTCCGCGAAAAAGCCGTCCCCGCCCATTTCGGCCAGGGCCGCGGCGGCCTGACCATCGTCCAGAACAGCCGGGCTCTGGCGCGCCTGGACAAGGGCGGCGTCCGCTGGCTCACGGCCTTTGACAACAGCCCCTTTCCGTTCAGTCGCAAGAGCGCCATCCTGCCCGGCGGCTTCAATCCGAAAACCGACGGCCGCCGGGTCTATGCCCGGCTGGTGGATCATGGCCGTCTCACCCTGCTCGCCGTGGATGCCGCCGACGGCGCCGGCCTTTGGTCCTGGTCTCCCCCCGGCGCCATCATCTGTTCCGATCCAGTGCTCTGGGACAATTCGGTCCTGGTCTTGATCTGCCGCCCCGACGCCATCCCCCGCTACGCCTTGGTCTCCCTGCAGGCGGACACCGGCGCGGTCGAGTTCGAGCATCTGCTCTGCTCCGCCAATCCCGAACTCGCCACCGGCGGCAAGGACGTCCTGCGCCCGGATATCTTCATGCCCGAGCCGGCCGTGCGCAACGGCATGGCCTTCATCTGTACCAACGCCGGCGTGGTCTACGGCTTCAATCTGCGCGCCAGATGTTTCCAGTGGGCCCGGATCTATCCGCGCCTGAACTCCACCATGAGCCGCCGCATGGAACCGGCCCTGCGCCGGCGTCAACCGTCCCCCCCCGTCGCGGGCACGGACAATGTGCTTTTCTCCCCGCGTGACTCGCTTTCGCTTCTGCTCCTCGACCAGAAAACCGGCGAGGTGCGCAAGGAACTCAGCCGGGTGGATTGGGTGGACTGCCGCGCCCTGGGCGGCAATTCCGCCCTCGTCACCGAAGCTGGCGGCGGCGCCATGGCCTGTTCCCTGCGCGACTTGGCCACCACCTTCCGCCTGGACGGCGGCACCCCAGATGTCCTGCGTTCCTTTGTCGACGGCATCCTGCTCGTCCGCGAAGGCGTCATCGAAGTTTGGAGCGAGTCCGGCCGTTCGCTCGCCTCTTCCCGTCAGCCGATCCCGGATATGACGCCGCTGGGCGTGGACGGCGGCATCTGCTGGGGCACCCCGGCCTCCTCCTGGCTCCCGCTGGCCTGCCCGCTGGCCACCGACGCCGCTGCGGCCGCCGCCAGGCGCCCTGGCCCGGTCGAGGCTATGACCGCAGAAGTCACCAACGGCTTCCTGCGGGAAAATGACGGCGAAGTCTTCCTTATCGGTGACAATGGCACGGTCAAGCTCGACGCCAACCTCCAGACCCGCTGGGTCCTGCCCTCGCCCGACGGCGGACCGGACAGCGTCCTGTCCGGCAAATCCGTGGTCCATGTTGTCCAGGGTGGCTCTATCCTCCAGCTTGACCGTGCCACCGGCCAGTACCTGCGCCAGTATCCCGCCTTCGGCAAGCCCCGGATCGCTTTCACCGGCGCCCGTTCCGGCGCTGGCGACACCATCTGGTTCGGCGTGCGCCCGGCCGACAAAAGTCCGGTGGAAATCATGAGCATGGACCGTGACGGCGTCCATTCCCGCGGCACCCTTCCTGCCGGTGCCCTGGATCTTGAAGGCCTGTTCTCCTCCGGCAACGCCCTGGTCCGTGACGGCGGCAAGTGGAAGGTGATGAAGCCCGACCGCGACGGGCGCTATGCCGAAACCGGCGTCGAAGCGGATCTTCCTGGATATACGACCAACAAGTGGGGCGGGCGCACGGCCATGATCATTCTCCGCGCCGAGCCGGATTGCTGGCTCGGTTATCATCCCGGCGGCGCCATGATGGCCACCGAAACCCGGATCGAACGCCTCCCCTACTGCGAATGGAAGGCCGGCGGCGGCGGCGGTGAGTTTCAATTCTGGCCTGCCGCTGACGCCCGCCGGCGCCTGGCCGAGGATTTCTTTGCCCTGCGCCTTACCAACAACGGCTGGAATCTGCTCGATCTCCGTCAGAAAAAAGACCTTGCCGACATCGCCCTGTTCCGGGGGCTGCCTTCCGTCATCGGCAAGGATCGCGACCGCATCGTCGGCTCCCTGTCGCGCCCTGCCGGCGACCGGCACCTGGCCACCGTGGGGCTGGGCGTTGTCGACCGCAAGCAGCGCAGCCTGCTCTTCCGCAAAAACGTCGATCTCAATGCCATCCTGGATCGTAACGGCAGGGCAGACTATGATTTTTCCGTCGAGGTTGAAGGTCAAGCTGTCCACCTCTTCAAAACCTGGAACGAAGAGATGCCGCCCTATACCGCCGCCGCGGTGGACGACCTCAAGCCCGGCACCCCCCTGACCGCAGTTTCCTTTCCCAGTTACCGCAGCAGTGACGGCGGCTGGTGCCGTAACGGCCAGGTGCTGCTGCTTCTGGACGACCACCCGGTCCGCATGAGCCAGGCGGATTTTCTCGGCTTGGCCACCGGCAAAAGCTCCGTTCGCCCCGAACCCGTGGCCCTGGAATCGAAAAAGCCGGGCCAAATCCTGGTCGACGGCTTCCTGGACGAGTGGCCGAAGGATGCGTTCAAGCCTTGCCGCGATGGCGAATATGCCGCGGAATGGGGGAGCGACGGCTCGCTGACGGTCGCCCTGCGCCTTCGTAATCCCGAACTCATCCGGCCGTTGGCCGAACGCGGTCCCGACGGGCGCCTTCAGTTCACGGTGCTGCCGGCCGCGCTCGCCGGCTTCACCACCGTCGATGCGAAAACCAGCTTTACCGCGCTCTGCGGGGAAAAGGCGGAGGATGTCGAGTTTGCCGCCGCCGTCACTCCGGACGCCGCCGAACTCACGGCCGAAGTCCGCATTTCCCTGCAGAAAGCCCTCAAGCTGGAACCGGACGTCCGCGGCCGTTCCGTCCCGCGCCGGGAACTGACCGTTGATTTCCAGCTCCGCTCCATTTCCGGCGCGCCCGTCAGCCTGACCGCCACCGGTGTCCCCGGCTGGCCCTGCCAGTGGCCGCGCCTGCTCCTGCAATCCGGGAAATGACGCCGGGAGTCGATGGAAGTCGAAGGAGCTCGACTGAAGTCGCTTTTCTCACGGAGGCACAGGGGCACGGTGAGGAAAGATGGGAGGACGTGAACGGGCTACGAAGCGCGTACGCCATTCTCCGTGCCACCGTGCCTCCGTGAGAAACAAACCTGTTTGGGATATATTGGCCTCACTTTTTTCAGGGGCGCCTCTCCATGTCCCTAGCTCAACCCCGTTTGACGAGATCACGATTTTTATGAAGGTTTCGCGCCGCGGCAGAACCGCCCCCGCTGAATCGGAAACTCCCACCCCGGACCGTCCGGGTTCGGAGTCCCGCCTTCAGGCGGTGCCGGACGTCATCCGCGCCGCATGGGACGCCTGTCTGGCCGTCGGCGAAGTGCGCCGGGTTCTCGTGGGATTCAGCGGTGGCGCGGACAGCACCGCGCTGCTCCTGGTTCTCCAGGCTCTGGCCGCGCCCGGCCTGGAGGCGATTCATTTTCAGCACGGTTTGCGCGGGGCCGAGGCGGAGGCCGACGCGGCCTGGTGCCGCGCCTTCTGCCGTGCCCGGAAGATCCCGTTCCGTCTCGTGCGTTTGGCCGTTAAAAGTCGGCGCCGGCCAGGGGAAAGTCTGGAAGAGACGGCGCGGAAACGCCGGCTGGAGGCTTGGCGCACCCTGGCGGAAGAGACGCCCGACACGGCCGTGGCCCTCGGCCATCATGCCGACGACGCCCTGGAAGATCTGTTCCTGCGCCTGGCCCGCGGCTCGAATGTGTCCGGCCTGACCGGGCTGCGTCCGGACCGGGTGGTGGACGGCGTCCGTTTCCTGCGTCCGCTCCTCGGCTGGCGCCGGGCGGAATTGGAATCCTGGCTGCGGCACGGCGGCGTCCGCGACTGGCGGCACGATTCTTCGAACCGCAATGCCGTGGATTTCCGGCGCAATGCCGTCCGTCTCAAGCTGCTGCCGCTGTTCCGGGAGATCTTTGACGGCGACAGCGGGTTGCTGGCGGCCCGGGCGGCGCTTTTCGCCGACGCGGATTTTCTGGAACGGGAAGCCGCCGCCCATTTTGGCTCCGTACTGACGCCGTGGGCGCTGGCCGAGCTACCCTTGGCCTTGCGGGGCAGGGTGCTGCGGCTGTGGTTGCGGCGCGAGACCGGCGTTGATCATATCCCGGGGCAGGCCTTCTTGAACCGATTGGACCGTGACCTGGAACGCTGGCGTGGCGGCGGTCGCGGCCGGATCGTTCCCGAAAGCAAGGCGGTGCCGGTGGGCGGCGGGCTGACGCTCGTTCTCGCCGCGGCCGGAATCCGCCTGGCGCAACCCGTCGTGGCCGTGCCGGTCCGCCGCTGGCGCTGGCGGGAACAACCGGTTCTGGATCTGCCCGAGGCCGGCCTGCGCCTGCACGCCGAACTCATGTCTTTCCCGACACAAGGCTTTGAACAGAAGATACAAAGACGCAAAGGTGGATGTCTTCGTTGTGCCTCTGCGCCTTCTGTTGAATGGGTTTCAGTGTCGGCCGTGCCACCGGTCCTGACCGTCCGCACCTGGCGCGCCGCGGACCGGATGCAGCCGTTCGGTTGCGTTTTCCGCAAGGCCGTGGGCGAGATTTTGGCCGATGCCAAGGTCCCGGCCGGGCAGCGCCGTCTGGTGCCGCTGGTGCTGGCGGGCCGGACGCCGCTCTGGCTCCCCGGCGTCCGCCGCGCCGAAACCGGTCGCCTGCCGCCGGCCGCGGCCGCCACGCTTGCCGTGCGCTTGAGCGTCACCAAGCTTTAGGAAGGCAGGGGGCGCGTTCTCCGCCCCCTGCACCCCCCGAGACCGGCAGTGGCCGGGTTTCCTTTTGGGGGAGGGAGTGGCGAAGTGCGCCGGCGAATGGCGCGCGGGAGTTTTGGCAACGTTTTCTCCGCCGGCGAACTTCGCCACTCCCGGTCCCAGGCAAGGGATGGGAATCTGACGGATCTGACGGATCGGACGGATCGGACTGATCGGTCGGATATGTCGGATTCGTCAGATCGGTCAGATGCCATTTCCCGGAGCCGGGCGCGACGCCGGGGCCGTGGTTTCGTTGACCGGCACGTCCGCGCCGGCGCCGCCGAGGGCGATGCCGCCGGATTTTTTGACTTTCGCCTCGGTGTGGCCATCGCCGAAGAGCAGGTTCATGTAGGTGGCGCCATGATTGGCGGTGACGCTCTCGTCCGTGGCGGCGCCGGTCTTGGCGCCCCAGTCCCGGGCCAGGACGGTTTCCGCGCCGACCGTATTCTCCGTCTGGCCGCGGCCATGGTAGATATAGCTGGGCCGGTCGGTGCTGGCAAGAACAGTACCGGAGGTGATGTGGTCGTTGTTCTTGTTGACATAAGTCTCACCCCAAAACAGGAACCGGTTTTGCTTGTTGCTTCTGCAGACATAGGCATTGCCCCACAAGAGGAGCCGGGTGTTCACCAGGAGCTGAAAATCGGCGGTGGCCGTGGCTTTTGTGCAGGCGGCGGCGGGCAGGGCGATGCCCGGGAGGGCGGACGGAAAATAGTCCTTGTAGTCGGACGAATACATCTTGCAGGAAGTGCCGATCTGCTTGAGGTTGTTCATGCACACGATCCTGCGGGAGGACGGGGTGCCGAAGTTCAAAGCCGGGATGATCAAGATGGCGAGAATGGCCATGATCCCGATCACCACCAGCAGCTCGACCAGGGTGAATTCGCGGCGCGTTCGTTTCATGGGGCCAGTCCTTCCTGGTTCCGGCGCGTGCCGCCGGTCCTCTGGCGGACAATCTACTTGTCCCCGGGCACCGGGACAAGGGGAAAATCTGACGGATCGGACTGATCTGACGAATCTGACCGATCGGTCCGATCAGTCAGATCCGTCAGATCCGTCGGATGCCAAACCCGTCTTCCCCCACAAGCCACAGACCCACAGACCCACAGGCCCGTCTTGCCCCGGCCCCGGGCCGCCGGCGGCCAGGTGGGTGAGGGGCTGGCTGCCGATAGGGTAGACGTTGAAGCCGAGGTGGAACAATTCCCGGTGGTTCAGGAAATTGCGGCCGTCGAAGAGGAACGCGGGCTTGACCATGCCGTGGTAGAGCGCGGCGAAATCCAGGTGCCGGTAGGAATCCCAGTCGGTGAGGAAAACCAGGGCATGGGCCCCGGCGGCGGCCTGGGCGGGGTCAGGTTCGAACTGGATGTGGGCCGTGTCGCCGAACTCGCGGCGGGCATTGTCCAGGGCGGCGGGATCGGAGATCACCACCTCGGCATGTTCGGCCAGGAGCTCGCGGCAGACGGTGAGGGCGGGGGTCTCGCGCGTGTCGCCGGTGTCGGCCTTGAAGGCGAACCCGAGCACGGCGATGCGCTTGCCGGCAATGGTGTTGAACATGGCCTTGAGCATGTTCCGGACAAAGCGGGTCTTCTGGTACTCGTTGAGGCGGACCACGCTCTCCCAGTAATCCGCGACCTCGGTCAGGCCGTAGTTCCGGCAGAGATAGACCAGGTTCAGGATGTCTTTCTTAAAACAGGAACCGCCGAAGCCGATGCCGGCGCGGAGGAACTTTCCGCCGATGCGGCTGTCCATGCCCACGGCGCGGGCGACCTCGCCGACGTCGGCGCCGGTGGTCTCGGCCAGGGCGGAAATGCTGTTGATGGAACTGACGCGTTGGGCCAGGAAGGCGTTGGCCACGAGCTTGGAGAGTTCGCTGGACCAGACATTGGTGGTCAGCACCCGCTCCCGGGGCACCCAGCGCCGGTAGATGTCCGCCAGCGCCTCCACGGCCCGGCGCCCGTTTTCCGTCTCCAAGTCGCCGCCGACCAGCACCCGGTCCGGGTTCTCAAGGTCTTTGACGGCCGTGCCTTCCGCCAGAAATTCGGGATTGGAGAGGATGTCGAAACGGATGCGGCCCCCGTCGGAATGCAGGATGCGGGCCATGGCTTCGGCGGTGCGCACGGGCAGGGTGCTCTTCTCCACCACAATTTTGTCGCGGTCGGAATGGGCGAGAATCTCACGGGCGACCTTTTCCCAGTATTGCAGGTCCGCCGCCAGGCCGGCGCCCTGGCCGTAGGTTTTGGTCGGAGTGTTGACGCTCACGAAGATCAGGTCGGCCCGGTGGATCGCCTCCGCCACATCCGTGGTGAAGAACAGGTTGCGGCCGCGGGCCTGCCGGACCAGCGGCAACAGCCCGGGTTCGTAGATCGGCAGCGTGTCGGTCCCCCAGGCGCGAATCCGATCCGCGTTGACATCCGCCACCAAAACCGTCAGGTCCGGGCACTTGGCGGCGATCATGGCCATGGTCGGACCACCCACATATCCGGCCCCGATGCAGGCAATGGTTTTCATTGTAACTCTTTCAACATAAACAAGAAAAATGTTTTGCAAAACATTGTTTAATTTCATCCGCCGCGGGCGGATTGCAAGTGTGTTGAATAAAACTGGCGGCCCCGCCGTTAATGTTTTTAACAAGTCCAAACCCCTTGAACTTGCCGGAGGCCGCAGCCAATGACGACATGTCATGACAAAAGGCAACATCTTTTGGCATGATATGTAAAAAGTGGCGAATTCCTCTTGACAAAAGACAACTCGTGTGTTAAAGTAATCTCGACAACCGTACGAGTAGCTTCGACGGGCGCCCGGCTTCATCGGCCGGCGTGGCCGGCTGGCGCTTCCGGCGGAAGTCGTGGTTAAGAAAGGTCCTTCAGGGACTTCTAGACGCTTTCTTCAAATAAAGTGCCGAATCCGCCGACCTCCCAGTTGGCGCCGGCCGCCGCAGCAAGCCTCTCCCGGGGCCTAGGATGCGGTTTTATCCGGGCGGGTTCTCCGCCGGGGTATTTTAAATCTCGTGTCTTTGGGTTTCATTCAGGAGACCTTTCATGACCAAGGCTTACAACTATCTTTTTGCGCAGGTTCGGACCATGGGTTCGTGGTTTGCCAACCCGGTATGGGCACGGTATGTCGGGCTGAATCCGGCCGGGCAAGTGCCCAATCAGCGCGCCGTGCTGCCGCTGGATACGATGGCCAAGGTTCTGGCTGTACTGGTCACGATCAGTGGCGGCATTGCCTGCTGGCTGAACTGGGATCGCTTGGAGCAGACCCGCAACACCATGCTGGATTCGCCCTATGGCATTGTCTTTCTGGTCTCCAGCCAGGTCTTCCTGCTGACCAACATCGCCTTTTTTATCTGGCAGATCATGCAGGTTCGCAAGTACCAGCCGTCCCCGGTCCGCGGTGATGACGAACTGCCCACCTGCACTGTGGTTGTCCCCGCCTACAACGAGGGCAAGCATGTGCTGATGACCCTGCGCAGCCTGGCCGCCTCCGACTATCCCGAGGAAAAGTTGCAGATCATCGCCGTGGATGATGGCAGCAAGGATGACACCTGGCAGTGGATGCTGCAGGCCGCCCGGGAACTGCCCGGCCGTATCACCACCCTGCAGCTTCGCAAGAACTCTGGCAAGCGCCGCGCCCTGTACGAGGGCTTCCTCCGGGCCACGGGCGAAATCCTGGTGACGGTGGACAGCGATTCAATCGTCGAACCGCCGACTGTGCGCCGCCTGGTCAGCCCCTTCATCGGCGATGAAAAATGCGGCGCCGTGGCCGGCAATGTGCGCGTCCTGAACCTGCATGAGGGCCTTATTCCGCGCATGCTCGACGTCAGCTTCGTGTTCAGCTTCGAATTCATCCGCTCCGGCCAGAGCATGGTTAACACCGTGTTCTGCACTCCCGGCGCTCTTTCCGCCTATCGCCGGGACGTGGTCTATCAGGTGCTCCCGGCTTGGCTTACCCAGAAGTTCTGGGGCAAGCCCAATGACATCGGCGAAGACCGCGCCATCACCAACATGATCCTGCGCCGCGGCTATAATGTGCTCTTCCAGGATGACGCCGTGGTCTACACCAACGTCCCCACCGACTACAAGCAACTCTGCCGGATGCTGATCCGCTGGGCTCGCAGCAATGTCCGCGAAAACCTGGATATGACTGAGTTCCTTTTCGACAAATTCCGTGAGGGTTCCGCCGTCGGCGCCCGTATCCATCTCTGCATGCAGTGGTTGTGGACCTTGAGTGCGCCGGTATTCCTGACCATGATCCTTTACTGCCTCTACTGGCGCCCGCAGATCTTCGCTATCAACATTCTCTGCGGCCTGGCCCTATGGTCGACGCTGCCGGCCATGATCTATTACCTGCGCTACCGCACCAGCGAGGCGATGTGGTCCTATGTCTTCGGTCTCTTCAACTTCGTCGCCCTCTCTTGGATCGGGCCGTACTCGCTGTTCACCGTCCACAAGGGCGGCTGGTTGACCCGTCAATCCCCGGCCTCCGCCACAGAAGCCGCCCCGACCATGGTTCCGGCCAACAGCTTCCGTCCGGCCGTGGCCACGGTCAGTCCCAGCAAGGCCGCCTGAGCAGACCCCGGGAACGCCGATCTCCCGATCGGCTCCCCCGCATCCCACCTCTTCTGATCCCCGACGCCGCACCCCGGCGCCGGGGATTTTTTTGGGGCGGTGGTGCGTCTGGCTCCGAAGGATTTTGAGAGCCATCGGGTGCCATCGCGGGCAGTCGAGGTCCATCGATGGCTATCGACGGCTCTCGATTTCGTGCCCGTCTTTGCAAGCTCCGTTTCTCCGGCCCCAGCTTGCCGCCGCCGGCTCGCGGGGCTATGCTTCCGGGCATGACGGATTCCCGACACCCTGAGTCCCGCGACGACCTGTTGCGGTTGGCGGACGACCGGCTGGAAAAGCTCTGCCGGATCGAGCGCCGTATCGGCGCCGGCCCCGGCGGACAGCACCGGAACCGGACCCAGTCTGCGGTGGTCATGAGCCACCCGGCTTCCGGCATCCGTGGGTTTGCCGACGACCAGCGCGAGCAGTCCCGGAACCGCGCTCTGGCCCTGGCCCGGCTGCGGCTGAACCTGGCCCTGGAATGGCGGCAGCCGCCGCCTGCCGCCTGGCCCTTCGCCCCGGAGCCGCCGGGACGGAAAGCGCGGGACTATGCACTCTGGGCCGCAGCCCTGCTGGACGTGCTCGCCGGTCATGGCTGGCGCGTGGCTGAAACCGCGGGGTTTTGCGGACTCAGCACCGGCCGCCTCGTCCGTCTGCTCGCCCGGGATGAAGACCTCTGGCAGGCCGTCAACCGCGCCCGCGCCGCCGCCGGCCAGTCCGTACTCCGGCAGTCTGACTGAACGCACCAGTCCCTGGGCCGAGATCGCTAAGCGTTGCTGAGGTCGTCGGCGTTTGCCAGCAGTCGAGGGCTCTCGATAGCCCGCGATGGCCATCGAGAGCCCTCGACTTTCTGCTTCGCCGCCGGTTCCCGAATGGTGGAAATCGGCGTCGGACGGATGATGTTATCAAACTTCACGCGGCTTTTTTGCCTGCCCGTTCGAGGTTGAATGTTCGGATACGCAGTCCTGGGAGTCCTCCGCTGATGCAACCCCACCATTTGAGTCTTTTTGAAGCTTTGATGCTGATCTGTTTCGGCGTGAGCTGGCCGGTTTCCATCATCAAACTCCTTCAGATCCGGCAGGCGTCTGGCAAAAGCCGGCTTTTCCTGATCATCATCATCCTGGGTTACTGCTTCGGCATCATTCACAAACTTCTGTACGTCTTGGACTGGGTCATTATTCTGTACGCGCTCAACCTGATCATGGTGTGCGTGGACCTGGCGTTGGTCTGCCGCTTCCAGCAGAAGCGGGATTGACTGCGGCTTTGGCCGCGGCGAACGCCGGCGTCTCCCGCCCAAGTCCGTGCCCGCCGGTGGCCGGCCTCTTTGACTGAGCGCCCCGAGACATCCTGCTATCGAGGGCCCTCGACTCCCCGCTAGGGACTCCCCGCTAGGGACAGGCACCGCTAGTCCGGTACCGCTAGTCCGGTACCGCTAGTCCCCGCTAGGGACAGAGCATTTCCTTCTCCCGCCGATTTGATCTCAAAATTATGAACAGACGGGAAAGTAATTAACAGTGTTAACAGGGTTATTAACATTGTGAATATGTGGGAGGGCTGTTCATAACTATGGACGGCGGCGGTTTATCAGTTTCCCCCGGGGTTCCCTGAGCTCGCCCCAATGCCGGTGACGAAGCGGAAATACATGACCAGGACGAGGGAATCGTGCCCCCGCTGGGGAGGCACTTCCAGCTCAGCTTGCCCATTTGTTATCCTATGATCCTTGAAAACAAATACTTGTGGAGCTATAGTATGGTCTTTCCGCTCCCTGTTATCATCAGGAGACCTGCGCTGTGACGATTTCCGATAATGATACGATGAAGCTGTATATGCAGAAGATCGGGCAATACCAGCTCGTCACTCGTGGAGAAGAAGTGACCCTGGCGGCGGAGATCGCCGACGGCTCCGACGAAGCCCGGCACAAGCTGATCCGGAGCAATTTGCGCCTGGTCGTCAAGATTGCCCATGATTTCAAGGGTTTCGGCCTGCCGCTCCTGGACTTGATCAGCGAAGGCAACATCGGCTTGATGCGGGCCGTGGAGAAGTTTGATCCGACCAAGGGCGCCAAGCTTTCCAGCTACGCGGCCTGGTGGATCAAGCAGTCCATGCGCCGCGCCCTGGCCAACCAGGCGCGCACCATCCGCATCCCGGTTCAGTCCGCCAGTAAGATCAGCAAGATCCAGGCGTCCCGGGTGAAACTGACCGAAGAACTCGGCCGCGATCCGACCGACGCCGAAATTGCGGTCTCCGTGAGTCTGACGGAGCGTACGGTCTGCGGACTGCGCCTGGGCCGGACCACCACCATCTCCTTGAACGCCCCGATCCAGGCCGGCGAGGATGGCGAGTTCCGCGACATCATCCCGGACCAGAAGGCGACTTCCCCTGACGCGCTGGTGGAAGACCAGGAAATCCTTTCGCACATGCTGGCCCTGGTGGATCGTCTCGACGCCCGCGAACAGGCCATTCTGAAGCTGCGCTTCGGCCTGGGCGGCGAACCCCCGCGCACCCTCGACATGGTCAGCCAGACCATCGGCCGCACCCGGGAACGGGTCCGCCAGATCCAGAATCAGGCGCTCGGCAAGCTGCGCGCTATCCTGGAAGACGAAGGCATGCTCTCCGCCCAGGCTTGACCTGGTCGGGGGAGTGGGCATCTTGCCCGTCGTCTCCCGCTCCCTTTTGGGAACGCCGAGCCCCAGCTCGGCAAGTATTCGGTCTCCCCCGTGAAAGGGACGAAGGGACAAGATCAGGGATTCCAGGGACTTCAGGGACCCAAGGGACAAGGCAACGGGGCTCAGTGCGCAATGCACCACCCCTTGTCCCTGGCGTCCCTTGAGTCCCTGATGTCCATCTTCCGTCCCTCCGTCCCTCCCCGCGGCGGGGAGCCGGTTTTCGGTTCGGTCAGGGGCAGGCTTTATCCGGTGGGAAATCCGCGTCATCCGCGGGTAAAAACGGATTTTCGCCGCAGATTGGCGGGGCGTAACGGGTAACGTCGCGGAAAACGGGATGCAATCTCGTTCCTGCGGGCGGGCAGGATTGCCCGCTTCACGTTGGGGCACAGGCAGGATTGCCTGTTTCACGTTCCCCCCACAGGCCACAGACCCACGGACCACGGGCCTGCTTAATTACCCCGCCGGGAGGCGGTAGCAGACGCCGCGGCGTTCGCCTTCGCGCACGAGTTTGCCGGCCAGGACGAGCTTGTCCAGGAGGTAGGAGGCCTGGCGCGGGGTGACGGTGCAGAGGGCGGAAACGTCCTCGCGCTTGATCCGGCCTTCACGGCGGACGTGGTCGAGGATTTGTTCGAGCTTGACCTCCGCGCCCGGTTCGTCGGCGTGCAGGACCGGCGGCGGCTGGCGTAGTTCGGCGGCGCCCCGGGGGGAGAGGTGATACACCGCGCGGTCGCCGTCGCCGCGGCCGGCCAGCAGGCCGTGCGCGGCCAGCCGTTCCAGCGCGGCGGTGGCCTCGATTTCCGGGAGTTGGGTGAGGGTGGCGGCTTCGGCCACGGTCAGGC
Organism: uncultured Lentisphaerota bacterium; assembly: GCA_903894975.1. Lineage (GTDB taxonomy): Bacteria > Verrucomicrobiota > Lentisphaeria > Oligosphaerales > CAITYL01 > CAITSE01. The sequence goes on along the minus strand of CAITSE010000207.1, from coordinate 11,357 downwards.
GGGCCTGACGGCTGAGGATGTGCAGGAGGAGAAATTCGTTCACGCCGAATCGCGTCGTCCCGGCCTGTGCCTCGGCGGTGGCGGTCATGCGGACGAAATCCAGGTCGGGCTCGCCGGCCGGCAGGTCCAGGACCACATCCACCGGTGTGCTTCGGGCATAGCTCGGCAGGGGATGACCGGCGCGCAGTTCATCCTCGAAGATCAGGTCGATGCCACGGGAGGTACGTTCGACCAGGCCGGCGCGTTTGAAGGCCTCGGCCAGCAGCGGGTTGCGCGGCTTGGGCGCGGTCACCAGCAGGTTGTCCAGGCGCACACCCTCCGGAAAACCGCCGGGATTGGAAATGCGGACGGCATTGCCGAGCCACTGGACATGCACGGCGCCGGCCCGGTTGTAGTCGCGGTGGATGAAGGCGTTGGCCAGGGCTTCACGGAAGGCGCGTTCCGGCAGATGTGCGGCGGCGATGCGGCGGCCGGCGACCAGCACTTCCGCCTCGCGGTGCCGGGCCCGGGCCCGCTGGAGCAGTTCGTCCAGCAGCCGCAGCAGCGGCCAGCGGAAGAAGTCGTTGGCTTTCACCTCCGTGCCGTCCAGTTCCTGGAAGGCGGCCTCGTGGGCCGGCAGGAAGCGGCGGAGTGCATCCTCGGTGCCGAACAGAAGCAGGCCGAGCACGCGGATCTCGGTCCGGCCGTCGCGGGTTTCCACGGCGCCCAAGCTGCGGGCCAGGTCCAGCGGGGAGAGCGTGAGCAGGGAGTCTTCGCCGCGACCGCGACTTTCGCGGATACTGCGTCGGAACCGTTCAAACTCCAGGGGGTCCAGGTCCTCCCAGACCGCTTCCGGCACGGGGAGGGCGGTGAAGTCGAGCAGGGCGCGGTCGGCCTGGCGCGCCTGCATTTCATGATAGAAGAAAGGCCGGTTCAGGGGCCGGCCGTTGGCGGCCAGGCCGCGGCGCAGGTAAGCGCCGGCATCGGTGCCGACCGGGACGGGGGAGGCGGGCACGGTAAATCCGGCCACCATCTTGCCGTCCGGCAACACCACGCATGCCATGGCGCAGCGCAGGGACGGGCGGGTCCGCCGTGCGAGCACGGCCTGGACAAGTTCGGGATTGCCGGCGCCGGTGATGCGGCCGTCGGGTTCGACGCCGAACAGGATGCGGCCGTCGGCTCCGCCCGGGCGGTTGGCCAGGGCGACCACGGCCTCCAGCAGCCGTTCTTCATCGCTGCCGGCAAAGGCCACGTCCGCCGTCTCGCCGTCGCGGATCAGATTGTGCAGGTCATCCGGAGTCATCTTGGCTTGAAATTGGTGATTTGAAATTTGAAATTTGGAACCCGCAACTCACAACCATAACCCCCCGGCCCGGGAAGAAAACCCGGAACGGCGCTCTGTAACCGGGGCAATTGTAGCAACGTGGTTGCACCACGTTTCCGCGGCGTCGTTGTCGGCCGCGGCGTGGAACGTTCCGGTAACCCGCCGGGGCATGCGCGTCAACTTAAGAACCATAAAATCCTGGATGCGAACGTCGAACATCGAACGTTGAACGTCCAACGTCGAATTGGGATTCATGCGGTGCGTTTAAGCTTCAACCGGTCAGGTTTTACTTCAACGTTCGACGTTCGATGTTCAATGTTCGACGTTCGTTTTTTCCTTAAGTTGACGCGCATGCCGCCGGGGGCTTCCAGTGTCGCAGGTTGATCCGGCGCTGGGGAGCACGGGCGACACGCCCGTGCCTACACCGCATGGCGGATTTCTCCGGGCGGCTTGTGCATCCTTCCGTCCGGGGATAGATTCCGGAAGCGGCAGCGGACAAGTGCGAGGTGGAAAAACTTCGTGTCCTTTGCGAGCTTCTGTTCACTATCAGGACGGTTGACCGGGACTTGGATTTGGAACCGCGGAGGAGAATGACCATGGATAAAGACGTTCTGCATGTGGTCCGGTTCGAGACGGGCATCGAACACGAGGAGGCCCTGGCCGAAATGGGCGCCTCGCTGGAACTGAACCTGGTCTCCCGGCGCACTCCCGAATCCGACCGGTTGCTGGCCGAGGTGTTTGCGGAGTCCGCGGCCGCGGCTGAGGCGGCGGCGCAACTGCTGGCGGCGGAGCTTCCGGCCTGGCTCGGGCCAGCCGCGCCGGCGGTGCTGGCCCGGGCGACGTTGAAGCGGGAGGACTGGGCGGAGAGCTGGAAGCGCTTTTTCCACGTCCAGCGCATCACCGCCCGGCTCGTGGTCAAGCCGAGTTGGGAACTCTTTTCGCCGGCACCCGGTGACGTGGTTCTGGAACTGGACCCCGGCATGAGTTTCGGCACCGGTTACCATGGCACGACCCGGGCCTGCCTCGAATTTCTCGACGACCTGAGCCGGCGCGCGCCCGGCGCTTCCATGCTCGACGTCGGTTGTGGTTCCGGCATCCTGGCGTTGGCGGCGTGGAAGCTCGGATTCCGGCCGGTGGCGGCGTACGACTTTGATCCGCAGGCCGTGCTGGTGGCCAAAGAGAACCTGGAGCGCAACGGCGTGGTCGAAGTCGTGCCTTTCCAGGGCGACCTGACCGAGTTTGTGCCGGAAACGCCGTACCGCATCGTGGCCGCCAACATTCTGGCGCCGGTGCTGCTCCAGCATGCCGAGCGCATCGCTGCCTGCGTGGCCGCCGGCCCGGAACCGGGCTGCCTGATCGTCTCCGGCATCCTGGACGCCCAGTACCCCGACGTCCGCGCCCGCTTCGAGGCGCTCGGGTTCCGCGAAGGCGCCAACCGCGCCCTGGATGGCTGGACCTCCGGCTGGCTCTCCCGGGCGTAATTTTTTTTAACAGAAGGCGCAGAGGCGCAAAGTAATCCGAGTTTTACGGGCGCAGCGGCGTGTCCCCAACGGGTTCCCTGTTTTCATCTACAAGATCCACCACCTCGGCGCCGCCATGGGCACGGTAATGCCACAATGCCGGCCGCGTCGGCCAGGCTTGGATGCGCTTGAGTATTTCCATGACCACCCAGGTTTCAGTCAGGCGGCCGTAAAGCGGATGGTTGGGAATCATATCCGGTTCTGGAATGCGCGGATGAAGGCAGATCAGGCCGGTATCGGTCATGACCCCTTTGCTCTTGCCCGAAACCCGTTTGGCCGGGTTGCGGGTGAAGGCCCATTCCGCACGAGTACTTGGGAAAAGTTTCTTTATATTTGCCGGAAGAGTATACCCGGCGGAGGCGGCAAGTTTTAATGCGGGGGCGCGGCGGCATTGCCGGGAATTCGCCGATCCGGAAAATTTAACCGCTAACGATCGCTAACGATCCGCTAATAAAACTGTTGTGTTGAAAAACAGGAGGGGTTCACACCCGGGGCTGCGTTGTGCCATCCCCCTGCGGGGATTTTCAGTCCCATACGGGACGACGATTAGTGATTTTTTCGTTGACCCAAATGCTCTTGGCGATCTTTGCGTCTTGGCGAGAGAGCCGGCTTAAACTCAAACGGGTATGAGCCTGGCGCGGCGGTAGTGGGTGGGGCTTTTTCCGGTCTCGCGCCGGAACTGGCGGGAGAAGTGCCGCGGGTCGCCATAGCCGACCATGCGGGCGACTTCGGCGACCGAGAGTCCGGGGTTGTCCAGCAGCCGTTCGGCGTTGGCCATGCGCAGCATCTGGGCCAGCCGCAACGGGCTCTGGCGGCGACCGCCTGCGCGGCGACCGGGCCGGTGAAGCTGACCCAGGTGTGGCACCAGCGGCGGTTCGCCCGGCCGTAGAATTGCGGCTGGCGTGGCGCCCAGAGCACGGTGGTCTCGGGCGGGCAGGCGACGATCCGGCCGTGTTCCCGCCAGTCGCCCTCGCCATGGTAATGCAGGAACAGGTACCCGTCCTGTCCGGCCGGGCGTTCCCAGTGGCCGGGCGGCATCGCCTCGCGCACCCCCACGCCGGTGATGCGGAAATCCTCGCCGAAGCTCCCGCCCAGGGGATTGTAGAGGACGCGCCTGGATGAAATCGGAAGATTATCCATATCTTCAAGAAATCCTTCCATTCCAAAGCCTGATCCTATGCTGTACTGTAGGTTCAATTCATTCACTTACGAAAACAATCAAGGAGATTCTCCATGTCAGTCCTCCGCTGCGGCATCCTGGGCGCCGGGTTCATGGGCCGGACTCACGCCGCGCACCTGGCGGTCCATCCGAAGGCCGCGCTGGTGGCGGCCTGCGACGCCGACCTGGAAAAGGCCGGGTCGTTGGCGCGCGACGTTACGGGCGGAGGCGATGGTCGCCGCGATCGAACGCGCCGGGGTGAAGAGCCAGGTCGGCTTCCACCTGCGGTTCCGCCGTTCGGTGCGCGCGTTCAAGGCGCTGCTGGATGACGGCCGGGCGGGGCGGCCGACGCTTTTCACCATTGAGGACACGAGCGTGGGCTCCCTGCGCTTTGCCGGCGGCGCGGCGGCGGTGATCACCGGCAGCAATTGCGCGGTGCCGATGCACTTCTTCAATGACTTCCGCATCGTCTGCGAAAAGGCGACGCTCGATTACGTCTGCAACGGCCAACCCTGGGTGGTGCCGGACAAGGCCGTGATCTACCGCGAAGGTCAGCCCCCTGAGACGATCGTCGAGGACGGTGATCCCTACCGCGACGAAACTGACGATTTCCTGCGCGCCATCCGCGAGTGCGGCAGACTTCGCACAACACGCCGGAGGCGATCGAACCCGATCTCGCCTGGGCCGACGCGGTGCTCATGTGGTCGTGGCCGGCCTTTTCGCCGACGCTCCTGGCTCGTTGTCCCCGGCTCACCTTTGCCGGGCACATCAACATCAGCCGCTCGTCGGCCGAAGCGGAGCTGGCCCGCGGGCTCGCGGTGTCGGAGGCGCGGCACGGCTGGTCGGAGGCGGTGGCGGATCGGGCAGCGGTTGGCGGAATTCCTGGCGCTGTTCCGGGTGACGCTGCGCGCGTATGATCCCCATCTTCCGGCCGCCGTCGCCGCGCGCTGCGGCGCGACGTTGACGGATCTGCCGGCGTTGATGAGCGGGAGCGACGTGGTGGTGCTCTGCGCCGCCAACACCACGGAGGCGAACGCCCTGGTCTCGCGCGAACTGGTGAACCGGCTGGCGCCCGGCGCCCTGCTGGTGAACGTGGGCCGCTCCATGCTCGTCGACATGGAGGCGTTGCGCGAGCGCCTGGAGCGGCGGGAGATCTTTGCCGCGCTTGATGTCTTCGATCCTGAACCGCTGGAAGCCGACTCGCCGTTCCGGCGGCTGGAAAACGCCTGGCTGACGCCGCACCGCGCCGGCGGGGTGCTGGATTCGGTGCGCGGCATCCTGACGATGCTGGCCGACGATTTCGAGGCCCATCTCGACGGCCGCCCGCGGCAGTGCGCGCTGACCACGGAACAGTTGCATTGTCTCCCGGAATGAAGCATTCCAGAATGGTTCGCCCCTACAGGGCTCTGTTTTTTCCTCGTTTCAACCTGGGGCGTTGCCCCAGGCTATGATGAATCCGCGCCTTCAGCGCTCCGATCCACCGAAATCCGTAAGCGACTCAGGGGCGGGGAATTGGCTTCGCCGAAAACAAACGCAGAACCCCCGCTTGTGCGGCAAGGTATTACAGTTAGCCTGATCGATCGTCCTTTCGCGCACTTTCGCGGAATTTCGCGGGCAACAGGCTGTTGATGAATCTTTCAGGTTGAGACTTAAGGAGCAAGGGAACCCATGCGCTTTTTTGCTGCATTTTTCCTCTGTTTTTTCGGGCTGGCCGGGGCTGTTCCGGCCGTTGCCGCCGAAGCGGTCGCGTACGGGAATGATTTTGAAGGGGGCGCGGTCCTGGCCGAACTTGGCGCCGCGCAGAATCCCAATGTGCGGATTTCGCCGGGGTACCAGGGTTCCCAGTCTCTGGAAATTGACGCGCGGAAAGGGGTTGCGAATACGGTGACGGTTCCCATCCCGCTGGCCTTGGAGAAGATTCGCGGCGAACGGTTGAAGTGCGAGGCATTCATCAAGGCGGACGGCGTCTCGGCTCCGCCCAAGCCGTGGAACGGCATCAAGTGCATGCTGCACATCGTGACGCCGGACGGGCAGGAATGGCCCCAGTTGAAGGTTGGTTCGGGGTCGTTCGACTGGCAGAAGTTTCAGGCCAGGGTCGCCATTCCGGCCAACGCCACGAAAGTTGAGCTGGTCCTCGGGCTCGAACAGGTCAACGGGCGGGTGTGGTTCGACGATGTGAAAATTAGCACGGTTCCGCGGCCCGCGGCAACCCCGGCCGCCGGTCCGGCGTACACGGGGCACGACGGCATTCCCCGGCTCCGCGGCGCCATGATCGGCACGGGCCTGAAGGAAGCGGACTTCATCACGCTGGGGCGGGACTGGGGTGCGAACCATGTCCGCTGGCAGTTGCTCTGGAACGGCTTTCCGCACAGTCCGGCCGACAACGGCGACCTTGCCGCCTACGACGCCTGGCTGGAAGGGGAACTCAAACGGCTGGACGGACTGCTGCCGGTCTGCGAGAAGCTGGGGATCAAGGTTCTGATCGACCTGCACACGCCGCCCGGGGGACGCACGGAAAGTCTGCAATGCCGGATTTTCGCGGACCGGAACTGCCAGGAGAAATTCCTGGAGCTGTGGAACAAGATCGCGCAGAGATACAAGGGTAACCGGACGGTCTGGGGTTATGACCTGCTCAATGAACCCGCGGAAGGCGCGCTTGCCGAAGGGTTGATGAACTGGCAGGAATTGGTGACGGAGGCGGCGAAGAACGTGAGCAAGATTGATCCCGGCCACGCGATCATCGTGGAACCGATCGGGGGAGACCCGAACGAACTGGAAAACCTGGATCCGTTGCCGGTTCCGGACGTGGTGTACAGCGTCCACATGTACCTGCCGCACGCATTCACCCACCAGGGGGTCTATGGCACGCCGACCGGGCGGGTTTATCCCGGGAAGATCGACGGCCGGGAGTGGAACAAGGAGACGCTGCGGAAAGCGCTGCAACCGGTGCGGGAGTTTCAGAAGAAATACGGGGTCCACATCTACATCGGCGAATTCAGCGCGATCCGCTGGGCTCCGGACGACAGCGCGTGCCGCTACCTGAGCGATTGCATTGACATCTTCGAGGAGAACGGCTGGGACTGGGCGTATCACGCCTATCGCGAATGGAGCGGCTGGAGCGTGGAATACGGTCCGGACCCGAAGGACAACGCCCCGAGCAAGACCCGGACCAGTCGGGAACAACTTCTGCGGGCCTGGTTTGCGAAGAACCGGACGGGGACGGGTGGATAGGGATTGGCGGCACGGGGTGAGGTGGCACCCATGCAGGCATGCGCGTCAACGTGAGAACCATGCTCTTCCGGGAAACAAATCAATGCGAACGTCGAACATCGAACGTTGAACGTCCAACGTCGAATCGGGATGAGGCGTTGCCCTGGGCTTTCCTCCGCTGCCCCGTTGGGGCTCCGATCATGAAACCCGACCGGGCTTGGTCTGGATCCGCACCGTGGCGATGCCGCGGGGGGGCAGGGTGACGCTGACGGTGTTGCGCGCGATTTTCGCGGCGGACGGCCGCAGCGGTTGCTCCATCAGGTCGGTCTCCTGCGCGGCGGAAATCTTGCCGAACAGTTTTTCGTTCAGCGTGATCCGGGCGGCGACCTGCTTCGCGCCGGGATTGAACAGGCGCACGATCACGGCGTCGCCGTCCTCCGCCTTTTTGATCCCGCTGAGGGAGACGGACGCGGGGGCGACGTTCACAAACTGCGCGGTGGCCTGCAGCCGGCCGTCGTGGACGTCGGTGCCGATCATGCGGATGGCGTGGTTGAATTCCTGGCCGGCCTGAATGGCGTCCGCGACCGGCAGATCCCCGGTCAGCGGCTGCAGCGCCACGCGCAGGTCGTGCTGGCCGATCTCCGGCAGGATGTCCGGTTCGTAACTGCTGCGGATCAGGGTCAGGCGCAGCGTGCTGCCGTCGAGGGAGTGGCCGTGCTTGCCGTCGTTCAGCAGCAGGCAGCCGGCGGTTTCCCCGCCGCACCGGCCGGTGACCTGCGCCCATTGCAGGGCCGGGACTTCGTCGCCGCGGGAGTTCGGACGGTCGATGGCGCCGAAGGGAATTTCATAGCGGCCCCGGGCGCCGGTGAGCGCCAGCGGAAAGGCCAGGCGCAGCGACGGTACGCCGGTTTCGCGCGTGCCGCGCTGGAACCAGACTCCCTTGACGCGCAGGTGGAGCTTGGTATCCCCGGCTCGCAGTTCGTAGGTGAGGGTCAGGTTCGATTCGTGAATGCGCAGGTCCACCTCCAGCGTCGCCTTGAACGGGCCGGCCAGTCCGCGGCGGATGGCGGTGACGGCGGGAATCTCCACCGGGCCGGTCTGTTCGATGCACCAGGCGGTCATGCCGTGGGGCCGTTCGACCGCGTATTCCAGGATCGCCGCGCCCGGCGGCGCGTCGATGACGGCCAGGCCGCTGCGCCTGTCCACCAGCGAACGGATGCCGCCGGTGACGGGGTCCAGTTCGACCCGGATAAACTCGTTTTCCAGCCCTTCCACGCTGCGTTCGATGGGGATGTACGCGCAGTGGTGGATGACGCCGGTCTGCCGGGCCGCGGGGGGCGGCACGGGCGTTGATTCCTCAGTGATCAGGTAGCTGGCATACCCCAGCCCGGGCACTTGCGCCGGGAAGGCCAGAGTGACAAAATCATGCCCCCAGTAGTGGCCGGTGTTGACCACTTGCGGCGCGCTGACGGTGCCGTCCGGGTTGTGCACGGCAAACGGGCGCGACTTGAAGGGCGCGCCGCCGGGCAGGGCGCTGTCCCAGACGGTGGCCTCGACGACCTCGGCGCGGTCGCCGATGGTGGGGTTGAACAGGACGAACGGGCGCGGGCCGTGGCCGGCGCTTTGGTCCGAAGCCGTCAGTTCGCCGTCCATCGCGTGGAATCCGACGCCGGCGCCGAGGCTGCTGGTGATCTTGGCCGGGGGCAGGGCGGGGAGGGCGGGGTCGCCGGCGCGGGAGGTGTCGACCAGCGCGGCCAGGCGCCGCAGCGCTTGCAGTTCCGCCTGGCTGGTGGCGGCCATCGCCTGTTGGAACAGGCCGTGCGTGTAGGTGCGGGTGTCATGGACGCCGGAGCCGGGCAGGATGTCATGGAACTGCGAGAACAGCGTGTCGCGCCAGGCCGCGACGAAGATGTCGGCGGGATACGGCACGCCGGCGGCGGCCCACGCGAAAACGCCAGCCAGTTCCGCATCGACGAGCCGGTTTTCGGCGACGCGGTTGGCCTTCTTGATCAGCGATTGCGTCGTGTAGCAGCCGGTGAGTTCGGTGTTCAGTTCGCCGGTCACCACCGGCAACTGTTTGCCTTGCGCTTCGAGCCGTTCGTAAAAGGCCTGCGCGGTCGAGAATTTGAGGGCGGGGAACACCGGCCAGGCGTTGACTTCCAGGATTTGCAGGATGTCGCGCCGGGTCGGGCCGCCGCCGTGGTCGCCCACGCCGTAGACGAAGAGGGAGTCGCGGCCGCCGGTTAATTGCACGAACTTGCAGAACTTCGGGGTCAGGAATCCCGCGAGCATGTCCGGGCGGAACTGGCCGTTGTAGCCCTGTTCCATGTCGTTGCGCACCAGGACGCGGGAGCCGTCCGGTCCTTCCCACCAGAAGGCGCCGGGTTTGCTCGGCGTCTGGACGCCGGGGCGGTGCAGGTAGAGGTATTTGACTCCGCCGCGGGCCAGGTAGGTCGGCACGGTGGCGGCATGGCCGAAGGTGTCCGGGGCCCAGTCGATTTGGGCGTCCTGGGGGCGCAGTCCGAAGATCTTGCGCAGATAGGCCCGGGTGTAGAGCAGGTGGCGGCACAGGCTTTCGCCGCCGGCCATGTTCTTGTCGCCTTCCACCCAATGGCTGGCGGTCACTTCCCAGCGGCCCTGTTTGACGCGCTCGGCAATCCGCTGCAGCAGTTCCGGGTTGTATTTCTCCACGATGGCATAGGTCGAGGCCTGGCTCTGGGAGAAGGTGAAATCCGGATACTCGTCCATCAGGCGCAGGACGGTAGAGAAGGTGTCGAGGGTGATGGCCACGGTTTCAGGCCAGGACCACATCCAGTTCATGTCGATGTGTCCGTGGCCGACGCAGTGGATGGTGTAGGTCTTGGCGACCTTGCCGATGGGCGCCAGGATGGCTTCGGCGACGGCGACGGCGGCCGGGATTGCGTCGAGACGTTCGCCGGAGAGTACCGCGGCCATCTTCCCGCGGGCCTGCCGGATCAGAGTCCGCCACGCCGCCGCCTTGCCGGGATGCAAGTCGCAAAGCTGTTCGGAAAACGTCAGTTCCGTCTCCATCCGCGCCACCAAATGGTGGACGGGCGCCGAAGCATTTGCCATCAACATTTCCAGGCTCACGTCTTTCATGTCGTTCCTACTCTTGTTTATTCACTGATTTTCAGCGCAAAGAAAAGCACCCGTCCCGTCGCCGCGTCGTTCCGGTGCGGGTTGGGAACGAACGGTAAAAGTGTACTATAGCCGGAATCCGGACGTCAAGCGTAAGAGGATCGGGTATGGTATCCGCGAAAACCTGTGTTGCCCGCGCAACGATGCAAAAATGACAGCGGAGAGCTCGGATGAAACTGACCAAGCCGGATTACGTCCAGACCGCGGTGGCGGGAATTGAGCTGTTCCTGTTCGGGCCGCTGGCTGACAAGCAGGCCCCGCTGGTGTTTGTCCTGCACGGCGCGGGCGGCAATATTCATTCCTCTTCCGGGTACTGCCGCGAGCTGGCGCGAATGGGGTGCATCGCGGTGGCGTTCGAGCAGCGCAACCACGGCCGCCGCCTGGCCGACGCCCGCTGCAACCTCTGGTGGGGCAGCAAGAAAGAGGATGAGTTCTTCCTCATGATGAACAACATGTACGAGATCATTCTCGGCACGGCGACGGACGTGCGGTTGCTGGTGGACGCGCTGCCGGCGCGCCTGGGGCTGGAGCCTCGCCGGATCGGCGTCACCGGGTTTTCGCTGGGCGGCCATGCGACGCTGGCGGCCATGGCGATGGAGCCGCGCCTGGACGTCGGGGTGCCCTTTATCGGGGGCGGCGACTTCTACACGCTGATGAAGCTGAGAACCATGCAGAACCATCACAGTGTAAATAACTTCGAGACATATTTCAAGAAGGCGCTGGCGCCGCTGGTCAAGCGGTTCGATGCGATCGAGCACGGCCCGGTGTTTGCGCCGCGGCCGCTGCTCATGGTCAACGGCGGCAGCGACGACGTGGTGCAATTGGAGTGCAATCGGAACTTCCACGCCGTGCTGTCGCCACTCTATAAAAAGACTCCGGACCGCCTGAAGCTGAGCGTGTACGAGCCGGTGAAGCACGAGGTCACGCCGGCCATGTGGGCGGAAGGCAAGGCCTGGCTCAAGCGCTGGCTGTTCTGAAGGTAGGCGGTTAGGCTGTAGGCTGTTAG
>CAITSE010000206.1 GCA_903894975.1 uncultured Lentisphaerota bacterium | reverse complement strand
GCAGAGTCTGCTGGATGTACAACACTTTCACAATCTGACAGTTGCTTTCACGGCCCTGAACCCTGAACCCCGCTTTTGCCTTGCGGCACTTCTGCAAGAGCCTCAGTTATTTTACTGGTTTCAGCGCCGGCGGCATCCAGGATCCGCCCACGGAGCCGCGCTTGGGCCAGTGCAGGCGCATGACCAGACGGAATTCGCCGGTTGGCACGGCCAGCCAGTTGGACTCTTTGTCCGGCCCCGGCGAGGCGTTCTGGACATACAGCGTCAGATTTCCTTTTTCGTCCTTTTTCATCTCCGCCAGCATGGTGGAGCGGATGAGGCTTCGGCCGGCGGCCGCCGGGGACGACGGCCGGTTTTCCGCCAGTTCCATCGAGCAGAACGCGTTCGCGGGCGGCAGGCTTCCGGTCGAGAAAGTGAGCGTGTACGTCTTGGCGCCATCGGGGCGGCGGCCGTCCGCATCCGCCTCAAGCAAGTAACAGATCTCCTCGGCCTCGCCGCCGCCGAAACTCACCGCGGCGTTGGAGGCGGCGCGGAGCAGGTAATTGCCATCGTAATAGCTGCGGTTGCCGGACTGGAACAGGGCGCGCCAGCCGTTGGCCGCCCAGCCGAGGGTTTCCCGCTTGCGCCGGACTTTTTCCCGCCCCGCCTCGAGCCCCTGTTCCACAGCCGCCTGCTGCCGGGGCGAAAGATCGGAAAACGCATACTTCCGGCCCGGGCCGATCCCGATCCCGGCGAAACATTCCCGCAGCGCCGCGTCCGCCTTCACTTCCGGACAGAAAGACAGCAGGAAATCCAAAAACGCGGGAAAATCCGTCCCGACCGCCGCCTCCGTAACCTTCGGGAAAACGGCGGCGGGCGGCGCGGCCGGTAGCGGCCGCCGCAGGAACGCGGAAAGCGTCTGCACCCGGACCCCATCCTGGAGCCGCTTCACGTTGTCCAGATCCCCCGGATTGAACTGCTGGATGCGGAACAGGGCCAGACTGAACTGGGTTTCACACCGGAATGACTGGTAGATACCCGCCGGCGTCTCGCCCGTCCAGCCCGGGCCGGCCACCAGGAAAGTCCCCCCGGCATTGCCGGTGGCGCGGGTGCCGGCATAGGCGTAATTGCAGGAATACAAATCAACAAGTTGCAACACGTTGTAGCGTTCGACCGGCATTTCCGGAATGGTGATCATCACCGGCTCGGCACGCAGATCCAGCACGGAAAAAAGCACCGGCGTTCCGGGATCCTGCGGAATCGCGGCGGCATCGGCCGGCGGAAAGGCGCCGTCCCCGGAAAGGCGCGTGTTGACCGGCCCCTTATAGCGTGGCGACGCCGGATCCAGGCAACCGTCCTGCATCGTCCGGTAGACCTCGATCATCGGCCAGCCGTAGATAAAGGCCTCTTCGGCGATCGCACGCATCTCCAAGGACGTGGGCGCCGGCTGTCCGGCCACGGTCGTCTCCCCCCCCGTGAACGGCCAGGAGGCGCAACCGGCAGACAATATCGTGACGGCCAGCGCCCCGCCCGGGAACCAGACCAAGTTACGCGCAAAAGAGAAAAAACGGGGCATCCAGTCAGTCATGAGGAACCTCCCAAAGGGTGACAACCCCTTGACGCGCCGGCCGCCGGCGCGTCAACCAGAACTGAGAATTTTCCGGATCGCTTGTTCGATCTCGTTACGACTGAACGGCTTGTTGAGCAAGGAGATATTGTCTCCCAGCACCCCGTGGTGTCCGATCACATCGTCCGAGTAGCCGGACATGAAAAGAATGCGCAGGCCGGGCAGCCGGGTCCGGAGATGGCCGGCCAGCACATCCCCGCTCATGCCGGGCATGACAACGTCGGTGATCAGCAGATCCGGCGTCAATCCCTTTTCCGCGACGGCCGCGACCCCTTCCCGGCCATTGGCGGCCAGAGTCACGTGGTAGCCCATGCTGGTGAGCATCCGTTCCATGATGCAACGCAGGGCGGGCTCATCTTCCACAACCAGGATGCGCGGGGGAGCAGGATTGGCGACAGGCAGCGGCTCGGGAAGCAGTTCCGCCAGTTTGGGAATCGGCTCCTCCGTGCGGGGAAGGTAAATCTTGAACGTGGTGCCGGAGCCGGGGATGCTGACCACGTTGATGCCGCCGCCGGACTGCCGCACGATGCCGTACACCATCGACAGGCCGAGCCCCGTGCCCTTCCCCTTCTCCTTGGTGGTGAAAAACGGCTCAAAAATCTTGCCCATAACCGCTTCATCCATGCCGCAGCCAGTGTCCGTGATGGCAAGCATTACATACGCGCCCGGCTCGAGGCGTTCATGGTTCCAGGAAAACCCGCCAGCCAGATGGACATTGGCCGTGCCGAGGGTCAGGCACCCGCCAACGGGCATGGCATCCCGGGCATTGACGGCCAGGTTCATGATGACCTGTTCAACCTGGCTGGGGTCAGCCTTGACCCGTCCCAGGTCCGCCGCCAGCTCCACATTCAGGGTAATGTCCTCCCCGATCAACCGCCGGAGCATGGCCTCCACGTTCCGCATCGTGGCGTTAAGGTCCAGCACCACCGGCTGGAGCATCTGCTTGCGGCTGAACGCCAGCAACTGCCGGGTCAGGTTCGTGGCATGCCGCCCCGCCTTGAGGATTTCCTCCACATCCTGGCGCCGCGGATGTTCAGGGGGAAGCGACCGTAGCAGATCATCCCCGTACCCAAGGATGACCATGAGCGCGTTATTAAAGTCATGGGCCACCCCCCCCGCCAACTGGCCGATGGAATCCATCTTCCGGGACTGGCTGAGGGCATCCTCCAAGGCACGCCGCTCGGTCACATCCTGTTTGATGACAATGATCTTGGCAATCCTGCCCCGGGAGTCCAGCACCGGCGTGATCGTCGACTCTTCGCGATATTCGCCGCCCCCCTTGCGCCAGGTCCTGTATTCGCCATGCCAGGACTTGCCGGCGCGCAGATCCTCCCAGATGCGGTCCGTGAGACCGTCATACGCATTTTCTTTGGAATTCAGGATCAGCAGGGGTTTCCCGATAATCTCCGCCTGCGTGTAACCGATCAGGGTTTCAAACGTGTCGTTGCCCCATTCCATGACGCCCCTGGCATCGGTGATGACAATGGCATTCCCGGCGGCCTGGAGCGCGTGGATCTGCAACTGCATCTGCTCCTCCGCCAGCTTGCGCCCGGAGATGTCGCGAATGACGGCCATCAACCCGGTGACCGCGCCGGCACCGTCCCGCACCGCGGCGGTGCTGGCCTCAACCGGATACTTTCCGCCATCCGGTTTCAGGACATGGTATTCGAAGTTTGCCTGTTGCCGGCCCCCGGTAAGAAGTTCCGCAAGAATGGCCGCAATGCGTTCCCGATCTTCCGGCACAATGAAAGTCAAGGCGTCGCGCCCCACCAAATCCTCCGGCATATAGACGCTATTCGGGCTCCGGGACGGCGGCGAGGCAAAGGCGACCCGGCGATCCCGGTCCAACAGCAAGATCCGGTCGGGACTGGCCTCCACCAGGGAGCGATAGCGATCCTCACTCTGGCGCAGGGCCTGTTCCGCCGCCGCCAGCCGCCGCTCTTTTTCCAGGTCTTGGAAGATGCGCTCCACGATCCGCGGAAGACGATCCAGCAGCAGCGCATCCTTGACGAGATAATCGCGGGCGCCCAGCTTCATCAACTGCACCGCCACCCGCTCGTCGCCGTGGCCGGTGATCACCAGGAAGGGCGGGAGCCGGGCGGCGCGCGCCAGTTCGTCCACCATCGCGGTGGCCTGCATGTCCGGCAGCGAATAGTCCAGCAGCAGCAGGTCCGGAGTGACGATTCCGAGCCGGGCCAGGCCGGCGCGGCCCGAATGCGCCACCTCGGCGGCAAACCCGTGCTCGGCCAGCCCCGAACGCAACAACTCCGCCAGGCCGGAGTCGTCCTCGACAATCAGGATGCTTTTGGGTTCGGAAGGCATGAGATTTGAAACTTGAAATTTGAAACTTGGATTTATTCGCCGACCTTGGGAAGCTGCACAACCAGCAGGAACATCCCGACCTGACGCAGCACGGCGGCGAACCGGCTGAAATCCACCGGTTTGGTGATGTAGAAACTGCAGCCGGCGGAATAGCATTTCTGGACTTCACGCGGGTCGTCGGTGGTGGTCAGCATGATCACGGGAATGCTTTTGAGCCGGGGATGCCTCTTCATCCGCTGCAGGACTTCCGTGCCGTCCACACGCGGCATGCGGATGTCCAGGAGCAGCAGATACCGCTCGCCGTTCTGGACCTTGGACTCCCCGTTTTCTCCGAGAAAATCCAGCACCTCCTGCCCGTCCCGGAAACGGCGGACGGGATTTTTCACCCCCGTCTCCACCAGCAGGTCCTGGATCAATTCGGCATGGCCGTCGTCATCCTCGGCGATGAGAATCGTCACGGAATGTTTGACTTCCTGGGTGCTCATAAGGGTCCCTTCTTGTTTCCTATTCTCATTATACCGGCAAAGACAGATAAAAACAACTTCCCTCACCAGGAACGGATTCCACCCAGACCCTCCCCCCGTGGCGGTTGAGAATACGGCGCACCAGGTTCAGACCCAGCCCATCGCCCGGAATACTCTCCTCGGGATGAAGACGATGGAACAGCCCCCAGATTTTCGCCTGGTGCTCCGGGGCAATGCCGCGGCCGTTGTCGGCCACGCGGCAAATCACCCGCCCGCCTTCCATGCGGCTGGAAATCCGGATCTGCAACGGCCGGCCGGGGTCGCGGTATTTCAGCGCGTTATCCAACAGATTGGAGAACACCTGGTTCAGCAACGTCGCGTCGCCAGTGCAGAACGGCAGTGGCTCAACCTGCACGTCCGCGCCGGCCTGCTGAATCTGAAATTCCTGCGCCGAAACCACTTCGTGAACCAGCCGGTCCAATTCAACCGGCTGCAAATGCAACGAGACATGCCCCAAGCGCGACACCCGCAGCAGGCCGCTGATCAGGGCCTCCATCTTGGCCGTGCTGAACCGGATGAACTTCAGCGCCTTGGGAACCTGCTCCAGCAGAATCGGAGCGACCGCCTCACGCACTTCCAGGGAAACCGCCGGCGGCCGCAACCGGGCCTCCAGTTCGGCGCACGCCTTCTCCAAGCGCAAACCGAACCCCTCGATATTGACCAGCGGCGAGCGAAGGTCGTGGGAGGAGGCGTAGAGGATTGCCTCCAACTCCTCGTTCTTGCTTTCAAGCTCGCGGAGCATACGTTCGCGTTCCTCCGCCAGGCGCCTGCTGTCGGTAATGTCAAGATGAACCCCCGTCATGCGGACGGCCTGGCGCGGGGCGCCTTCCCCTTCAAAGGAAAACCGTCCTCTGGCCGCGATCCACCGGACCGCGCCGTCCGGGAGGAGGATGCGATATTCCGTCGCAAAATCGCCAGCGCCTGCCGGCGCCATCGCCGTGTGCAGGGTCTGTTCCACGCGCGGCCGGTCCTCCGGATGGACCCGCTGCATCGCGACGGCAATGTCCACCGTTTCCGTCGGCGTCATTCCCCAGATCCGGCGGATTCGCTCGTCCCAGAACATTTCGCCCGTAGCCGGGAGGTACTCAAACGTGCCCATCTGCGCCGAATCCAGCGCGTGGGTCAGCCGCGCCGAGACGTCGCGCACCACCTGGTCACTCAACCGTTGCTTTTCCAGTTCATGCCGGGCAAAGCGAACCTCGCGGTTGCGCCAGAGCATACCCAGCCCCAACAACACGGCCAGCAACAACCCTGCCACCATTCCGCCCATAACCCATGCCTGTCGGCGCAACGGCGCATAAATCTCCGCCTGGTCTTCCTTGGCCACGATCCCCCACGGCGAGCCGGGAATCCGGCGGAGCGCCGCCACCGTCGGTTTCCCGCGATAGTCCATCCCCTCCACGACCCCTTCTTCGCCCCGCATCAGGCGGGCCGCGGGCAAGCTCTCCTTTGTCATTGGAAATCGCAGTTTCAGCGCAGTCCCGGAACGATGCCGCAATTCATTCAAGTACACCACTTCGTCACCCTCGCGCCGGACCAGCAAGGTTTCCGCTGTCTGACTGGGCGTCGGCCATTCCTGGATGCTCGGAAACAAAAAATCTTCGGGATTGATCTCAAACACCAGCAGTCCGACCGTTTCCGCCGGGGCCGATTCGCCCGGGCGTGCCCCCAACGGCACCACCAGGCTCATCTTGATGCGCCCATCCGCGGGATCAAGATGCAAGTCGGCAAGCGCCACCGTCCCGGTCTGAAGGACGCCCTGCAGCAGCGGGATCAGGGTCGAATCCGCCTGTTCCGCCGCCGCCGGGATCGCCAGCCGCACGCGCAATTCCTTATCCAAAAGCTGGATCCGGCCGTACTCATACTGCAGCCGCCAACTCTCCAACGACCGCCGCATCTGCTCCCGGACGCGGGACTCATCTCCTCCCTGCGTAAAGAACGCCTGTGCCTCGTCCGTCATGAATCCGGACTCGTGAATCCATTTGCCGTCGCCCAGCGCCTCCCCGCGCCAGCGGACAATTTGCGCCACCTTCAAATCCGCCACCGCCGAAAGCTGATCCCGAATCGCCGTCAGCGACTCCGCGCGCTGCGCCCGGTAATACCAGGAACCCACCAGGCTGATGGCGAAGAAAAATCCGACGAGAAGACTCGCCAGGATTTTCTCGGCGGGATCATGACGGATGGGAACGGATGAACTCATGATACGGATAAGATAGCACCCAGCCGCTTTGTCGACGCGGCGAAAGACAGCCCGATGTAATGCCTCAGGTACGATGGGAACCGGAATCCCCGCAGGGGATGGGACTCGCCTAGCCTCGGGCGTGAGCCCGTGGAACAGGATGCCATAAATGAGGTTGCAAGCCCCCGCAGGGCGGCGACACCTTACTCGTGAGAAAGCATACTCCATGATGTGCCGCCTCCCTGCGGGGGCTCAAACCGGTTTTTCTTTCGTAAAATTTCCACGGGCTTACGCCCGAGGCTACGTTGTGTCATCCCCTGCGGGGATTTCGTTCCGGTCTGACTGACATAGGAGATGAGGCCTCTTGCCCCCTTTCTGGCGGTCGAACCTCCTCCCCCTCCCATAACTTGAGGCATAACAACCCGGCCCGGGCTTGTGCTTGCCATGTCCCTCATGCGGATGTAAGCTTTGCTCCTCCCGCCCACCATCGCCCTCCCCACCGCCGCACTTTTCCCGTCATGCTTTATCTCATTTTGGTCTCGTGTATCTGGGCCTTTTCTTTCGGCCTCACCAAGGGGCTGCTGAAAGGCGTCGACCCCGGGCTGGCGGCCGCCCTGCGACTGCTGCTGGCGCTGCTGCTGTTCCTGCCTTTTTTCCGCCCCGGCCGGCTGCTGCGGCGCCCGGGTTTAGTCGTCCAGCTCCTGGCCGTGGGCGCCGTGCAGTTCGGCCTTATGTACCTCTTTTATAACGCGAGCTTTCTCCACCTGGCGGCGTGGGAAGTCGCGATCTTCACCGTCTTCACCCCGCTTTACGTCACCCTCCTCGACGGCTTGGAAAAACGCGCCTTCCATCCGCGTTTCTGGCTGGCGGCGCTGGTGGCGACCCTGGGCGCGCTCGTCATTTTCTACCGGCGGCCCGACAGCGCGGAAATCCTGTACGGCTTCTGGCTGGTTCAGCTCTCCAACCTCTGCTTCGCCTTCGGCCAGGTTCGTTACCGCAACCTGCTGGCCGCCACTCCGGACCTGCGCGACCACCAGATCTTCGCCCTGCCCTGCCTCGGCGCGGCCCTGACCGCCCTGGTGGCGACGGTGCTATTTTCCGCCCGCCCGGCCGCCGTCGCCGCCGTCCTGGCCCTGACCCCGAAACAGGGGCTGACCCTGCTCTATCTCGGGTTCATCGGCTCCGGCCTCGGCTTTTTCCTGTGGAACACCGGGGCGCGACGGGTCAATGCCGGAACGCTGGCCGCGTTCAACAATCTCAAGATCCCGCTGGCGGTCGCCTGCTCATTGCTCTTTTTCCATGAAACCACCAACCTGCCGCGCCTGCTGGCCGGCGGCAGCCTGCTGATCGTGGCCCTGCTCCTCAACGAACGCCGCACGGCCCCGGCCCGAACGTAATGGACGGGATGGACTTGATGGACGATATGGACAACCACCCCGTCCATTTCGTCCATCAAGTCCATATCGTCCATTTCGTCCACAAAAGTCCATAAAAATCCCCTTGCCCCTTCCTCCTCAATCCCGCCCTGAAGCTCCACCCCCGCCGCCCTGGGCCGTGGTTTGGCGCGCCGGCGCCCTCGGGGATTTCCTCCTGACCCTGCCGTTGCTGCGCGGACTCCGCAGCCGCGGCCAACGCCTTCTGCTTGCGGCCCGCCCCGAGTTCGCCGCCCTGCTCCCGCCGGAACTGACGCCGGACATCTTCCTCGACGCCACCGGCCTTGAAGCCGCCCGCCTCTTTTCCCCGGACGAGGATCCCGCGTTCTCCTCCCCGTCCTCTCCAATCCAAAATCCAAAATCACAAATCACAAATCTCCCCGCCCTCCTCGCGCCTATCCTGCCGCAGGCCGCGTTCCTCGCCTTCAACCGGCCGGACGCGGAATTAGAAGCCCGCCTGCGCCGCGCCGGCTGCCGCGAAGTCCGCTGGATTGAGCCGCGCCCGGCCGGCCCGACCCATGCCGCCCTTGCCTTTCTCAGAGACGCCGGCCTGCCGGCGCCCCCGGACCTGCTGCGGACCCCGCAGATGCCGCCACGCTCCGGCCGGGGCCAGGCGCTGTGGCTGCATCCCGGCAGCGGCAGCCCGCGCAAGCATGCCCCGATCTCAGGCTTCGTCCGGCTCGCGGTGCGCTGGCAGGCTCGCGGCCGCGGCCCGATAACGGTTTCCTTCGGCGAAGCGGACGCCGCGGTGCGCGGCCCCGCCCTGGCGGCGCTGGCGGACGCCGGCGTGGATTTCCGCGTGGCGGAAGGTCTGACCCCGGCGGAATTGCAGGCCCGGCTGCGGAACGAAGCGCGGTTTTACGCGGGCAACGATTCCGGCGTCTCCCACCTGGCGGCGGCCAACGGCGTGTCGTCCCTGCTCTTCTTCACCGTCACCGCCCCCGCCGTCTGGCGCCCCCTCGGGCCTTGCCGCTGCGTCCGCTGAGCCACCTGTCGGCATCCCGGGTTCACGCGCTTTTGCGGCCTTCTGTTCAACGCTTCACCCAAATCCCCGATTCATTCTTTTTGTCCGGGTGTATGGTTCCGTATGTCCCGCCGTCTTTCCATTCTCCGGCTGTTCTGGGGCGCCGCGCTGGCGGCCGAGGCAGAATACCGCCTTAATTTCGTGCTGTCCTTTCTCAACAGTTTCCTGAACCTGGCCGGCAGCCTGTTCGGACTGTTCCTGTTCTACCGCGCCGGAGCGCCCATGGGCGGCTGGCCGTGGGAGGCGGCGCTGCTGGTCCTGGGCTTTTTCACCCTGCTGGACGGCGTGACCGCGACGCTGCTGGCGCCCAACCTGAACCGCATCGTCCAGCAGGTACAGGACGGCACGCTGGATTTCGTCCTGCTCAAGCCCGTGGACAGCCAGTTCCAGGTTTCGGCGCGGCAGATCTCGCTGTGGGGGCTGCCGAATTTGCTCTTCGGCCTGGCCGTACTGGGCTTCGCCGCGGCGCGACTGCACCTGACCCCGGACCGACTGTTGATAGGCGCGCTCTTCCTCCTCCCGGCCCTGGGCATCCTGTACAGCCTCTGGTTCCTGCTCAGCACCTTCAGCATCTGGTTCGTCAAGATCTACAACGTCACCGCGGTGCTGCGCAGCCTGCTGGAGGCCGGGCGCTACCCGGCCACGGCCTATCCGGCGCGGCTCCAATTTGTTTTCACCTTCCTGGTGCCGGTCGCGTTTCTCACCACCATTCCGGCGCGGGCCATGCTCGGGCAACCAGTCTGGCCCCTGCTGCTGGCCGCCACCCTGCTGGCCGTCTGCCTGCTCACCGCCAGCCGCCTGTTTTGGCGTTTCGCCCTGCGCCATTACACCAGCGCCTCAAGCTGAGCTCCGCCACAGAATTTATTGAACAGAAGGCCGCAAAAGGCACGAAGGGGGACAGGGGGAACCGATTTTGCTAAAAAACCAGATTCAGCGGGGCGGGGGAAAAACCTTGTGTGGGAGCGCGCCAAGGTTGCCGGAATCCCGGAGGGATATCAGCCAGTAGCCGGTGGTTGAGCGAGGCCCCGCGAGCGACACCACCGTTCGCGCCCTTTCGCGAAATTTCGCGGGCAAACCGGTTCGTGAAATCGACTTGCCGAGCTGGGGCTCGGCGTTCCCAGGGGGGCAGGCGGCGCCGGAATCGGCCGGAACGATTAGGGGGCTTTCACGGCAGCCGCGGCCGGGCGGTTTGTCAGCACGCAAAGGAAATTCTTCTCCTTCGACTTCGCCTCCGGCCAGGGAATGATCTCTTCTACGGCCGCACCCGGCGGCAGCAACCGGCGCAGTTCCCCGGCATCCTTGGTGACGACCAGCACCGGGTTGTCCCCGGCCAGGCGGGCCGCGGCATCCGCCAATTTTACATTCTGCTGCAGGGTGTTACGGAAGATCTGCAGGGCCAGAGCGCAGTCCGTGTAGATCAATTCTGGCGGCTTCGCACCGTAGCGCGCCACCAACTGCCGCTGGATCTCCGCCACGCCGCGGGTGCGGATAACGTTCCGGTCTTTGCGCGGTTCGCTGAGGTGATGATACCAGAAACTGCCGCCCAGCAAGGCCGCAACCGCGATGGCCAGCCCGGCGACCGTCAGGCGCACACGAAGTTCCGGCCGCAACAGGCGCGCGGCTTCCAGGCCGGCCAGGAGCGCCAGGGGCGGCATCAACGGGAACAGCAGATCCGGCCGGGTGTGCGGGGACAGACTGAAACCCAACGCGCCCAGCACCACGGCCACGGCCAGGAAACGGGTGAACCGGCGCCGGCCGGGATCGACGTCCGGTCGGAACCAGGCGCGCCAGGCGCCCCACAACCCGAGCAGGCTCCACGGCAGGAAACGTGAGACCAGGTACAGCCCGGGCTTGTAGCACTCGGACAGGAGGCCGCGGGAACGGCCCGGTTGCGACTGAACAGTGTCCGCCAACTCGTTGCTTATCAGGCGGTCATGCAAGGTCTCCCCCCACTGCTGCCACGCCAGCCAGCACCAGCCGCCGAAAAGAATCAGGAACAGAATCAGCCCGGCGGCGAACCACCAACCGCTGCGAGCACCGGTTCCGATTTCCGCCGCATCCGACTTTGGCGCCGCGGCCGGCAGCCGGTCAAAGTAGAACGCGATCAGCCCGAGCGCACCCAGCACCACGCCGATGGGCCATTTCGCGAACGACGCCAGCACCCCGGCCAGCCAGAAACCCAGCCAGGCGCTGCCGCCCCGTTCCCAGGCACGGTATGCCGCCAGCATCGCCAAAGTGACGGTGAAGGTGAAGAGCACGTCCTTGCGCGCCAGGAAAATCATCTTGCTTCCGGCCGGGGAGACCAGGAAAAACAACGCCGCAAACAGCCCGGCCCAGACGCCGAGCCGGCGCCGGCCGGAATGCCAGAGGAGCAACATCACCCCCAGCACGGACAGGGCTGAGGGCAGGTATAAGCTCAGCACGGTGAGGCGACCGCCGGAAAACAGGCAGGAAAAGCCGGCGGAAAGCCAGGTAAAGAGCGGCAGCTTCCCGGAGAGCTCGCCGGTCTGGTTCTGCTGGAAGACCCAGTGTCCGTTGGCAAGCACATCCAGGACATAGGCGGCCTCACGCTCCTGGTGGTCGCTGTCCACAAAATCCGGCGGAGCGGCAAGACGAACCAGGAACAATCCCAGCCAAAGCAGAACGATCAGGCCGGCCACGGGCCACGGTCGCAGCCAGGCCGGCAGGGGGCGGGAGACGGAGACGTTATCGTTTGTTGGGAACGGATTCATATGGCGGATGCCTTTGTCTGCATTGCGAAAAAACGCGCCATCAGATTGAGGGATGAACTATAAATCCTGATGCCCGGGCCGCCGCTTGCCAAGCCGGCACCAGGCCAGCGCCGCCAACGCCAATCCGGCATTGGCGCCGGCCGCGGCGGCGCGGTGTTTCAACAGCCATTCACCCACAAAAAAGGTCAACCAGGCGCGCACTCCCCGCCTGGCCACATGCCACCACGTCACCGGCTCGAACACCCACAGGGATTCCCGTACGCCCTGAGGCGACACGGTCAGTTTCAGGCTGTGATGAAATTTACCCGCGTCATCGAGTCCGTACTCCTTGCGCAGGCGCGAACCGCTGCTGCCCACCAGCAGGTATCGCGTGGAATCACGCTGAAAGGCCATGAACCGGTGGACGTGGCCGGAAAACACATAATCCGCATGGTACCGCGCCAGGCAGTCCACAAACCTGGCGCCGTCTTTCAGGTAATAGCCGGGATAGTCCGGCCCCGCCGGCGGTGGATAATGCAGGAAAACGAAACGCCACCGCGCCGCGGGCCCCTGCTCCCGGAGCGTCCGTTCCAGGAAAGCCAGGCTCTCGGCGTTATATGCAGGGTCGGCCAGGCGGCCGAGAATGACAAACAGGCAGCCGCCGTAGATGAAGCTGAAATCGGCCGGGCCGTATTTCGTTTCAAACTTTTGGACGGAGGATTGCTCGGGGTCGATGTCATGGTTGCCCGCCGCCACGAACACCGGCCGGTCCAACGCCATTCCGACCAGACGCGCGTCAAAATAACGGTGATAAAGCTCGCCCGTGTGTGCAATGTCGCCAATCAACACTTCGAACGCCGTCGGTTCCATCCTCATCCGATCGTAGATTTCCTCGAAAGGAATCTGGCCGCCATCAATATCGCCGAACACGGTAAAGGAAAAGGTTCCTTCCTGCCCGGGATCTCCGGCCGCCAGTGCGGACACGTTCGCCGGCCGGTTGCCCAGCAACGCCGGGGTCTGAGTCCGCCGTATCGCCAGGTTCAGCCCCAGTGCCGCAAGCTGGACGGCCCAGACCACCCCGAGCAGGAACAGCGACAGGCTGAAACGAGAAAGCGGGAACGGACTCATCGCGCCTCCGGGGATTACCTTCTGCCTGCTTGCCGATGGGTTCACTTTATTACAAAGAAAAATAGGTGGTCAAGATGACAGGACCATGAAAATTCCCAACTTTTACGGCTCTTTGCGGCCTTCTGTTCAATGAATTAGTGTGGTTTTCCCACGCCTGCCCAGATTGTAAACCAATCCCGCGACCGGTTCGAGAGAACGAATGCCGAGGCCGCGCCCTGATCCGGAAGCTGCGCCACTTCATACCATACCGCGCCCGGCGGCAGTTTGGCGATGACGGCCTGCGGATCCCGCACCGCCACCAGCACCGGCTCCGTTCCGGCCAGGCGCTGCGCCGCCGCTTCCGGCGTCACCCGCGTCTGATTCAGGCCGAGGTAAAATTGAACCCCGGCCTTCACATCGACAAAGATCCAGGCGGCGCGCCGGCCGGTGAGCCGGTCGGTTTCCATGACGAACCGGCGCACGGCCGCCGTCTGCCGGATCGCGTTCTCCTTGCGCGGATTGATGACATCATCCATCAGCCACATCACCGTCAGCGCCAGCAGGGAAAACCCGGTCAGAATCACGGTGTGCGAAACGTGCAGCGGCCACCGCAGGCGGTTGAGTTCACGCCCGGCCAGCAATGCCGCCGCCGGCAGCAACGGGAACACCAAGTCCGCGCGCTGGTGCCGGGGCAAGCCCAGGACCAGCACCCCGGCAGCCAGGGTCCAGAACCAGAAACGTTCGGCACGCCGCTCCGCCGCCGCAGGCGCCGGCCGGCGCCACAGAGTCCAGACCGCCAGGACCGTGGCCAGGCTCCATGGCGCAAACCGCACCAGGACATAACCCGCCGGCTTGTAGAAATAAAGCCCGGGGAAGAAAAACTCGCGCTTCGCCTCCGCCTGGCCGGTAAAATGCCCGAAGAGTTCGCGGCCGAGCATCTTCTCCACCAGCGGCCGGCCGGCTTCCGAACAGGCCAGCAGAAACCAGCCGCCGGACAGGATCAGGAAAATCAGAATTCCCGGCCACTGCGAAGCCAGCCGGAACCCGGGCCGGTCACCCGCCTCCGCTTCTCCGCCGCGGCCGGCGCCCAGGGCGGCGAGAAAGCCCGCCGCGGCAAACATCAGGCCGAACGGCCCCTTGGTCAACGTGGCCGCGGCCGCCGCCAACCAGAACCAGTTCCACCCCCGGCCCCGCTCCCAGGCCCGCAATCCCAGCACGCCGGTCAGAAACACAAAAAACGTGAACACCCCATCCGTGCGCGCCAAGTGCAGCATCTTCGTGCCGGCAACGGACAGCAGGAACGCCGCCGCCGCCCACGTTCCGGCGCCCGTGCCGAACCAACGGTCACCGGTCTGCCGCAACAACAGCATGATCGCCAGCACCGCCAGCGCTCCCGGCAGGAACACCGCCCATTCGGAAACTCCGCCGGAGAGTCGCATCAACCCAGCGCCGCACCAAGTCAACAACGGTGGCTTGGAGGTGATGGCCAGCACCGGATCGGGATTGTCGTCACGCTGCACCAGCCAGTGACCGTTCACATACGCGTCCACCATATACAAGGATGGCCGCTCCTGATCGTGGTCCAGAAAATCCGAAGGCGCCGTGAGCCGGACGGCCACGAACAGCGCCCACAGCGCCGTCAACGCCAACGTCACGTTCCAGATTCCCTTGAAGGCCGGGGGGGCCAAAGCTCCGGCCTGGTTCATGACGACACCCCGCCTGATGAGCCGGCCGGCCGCGAACCGAAGCGCCAGCCCCACACCAGCAACACCAGAGCCAGCCCGACATTCACACCCGCCGCGGCCGCCCGGTGCGTCCGCAGCGTTTCACCTGCGGAACGGGCCAGCCAGGCGTGCATTTCCCGCCCGGCCGCACGCCACCACGGCGCCGGCGGAAATTGCCACACAAATTCACAAACGCCCTGAGACGAAACGGTGAGCTTCACTCCATGGTGAAACCTTCCGTCGTCCCCGAGTCCGTCCTCATTCCGCAACCGCGCCCCGGCATTGCCCACCAGCTCATACCGCGTAACGCCGCGCCGGAAAACCATGAACCGGTGGACATGGCCGGAAAACACATAATCCGCATGGTACCGCTCCAGGCAGTCCACAAACTTGGCGCCGTCTTTCAGGTAATCGCCGGGATAGCCCGGGCCCGCCGGCGGCGGATAATGCAGGAAAACGAAACGCCACCGCGCCGCGGCCCCCTGTTCCCGGAGGGTCTTTTCCAAAAACGCCAGACTGTCGCCGGTCTGCGCGGGGTCGGCCAGGCGGCCGAGAATGACGAACAGGCAGCCGCCGTAGGTAAAGCTGAAATCGGCAGGGCCGTATTCCGCCTCAAAGTCCGGCACCGGAAACTTCACATGATCCAGGTCATGGTTGCCCGCCACCACGAAAGCCGGCCGTTCCAGCCCCATGGCGGCCAGGCGCGCGGCAAAATAGCGCCGGTTAAGTTCGCCGGTGCGCGGCACCAGGTCGCCCAGCAGGACCTGAAATGCGGCCGGCTCCCGCCGCATCTGGCCGTAGACCTCTTCAAAATCGGTCTGGCCGGTATTGATGTCGCCAAGCACAACAAAGGAAAACACTCCCTCCCGGCCAGGGTCGCCGGCGGTCAGCGTCGAAACGGTCTCCGGCCGGTTGCCCAGCCGCATCGGGGCCGGCGCCTGCCGCACCACGCCGTTCAGCCGCAAGGCGGTAAGCTGAACCGCCCAAGCCGCCCCGAGCAGGAGCAACAGCAGACCGAACCGTAAGGACAACAACCGTTTCATGGGGAAAACTTCCGGAATCGTTCCTGCGCCGGGAAAAGGAAATACTATAACGCCATCTCGATGCCGCATCCTTCATGCCGGACTCCGGCGCATCCGCCGGCGACATCCCGACCCACCCGTTGTGTCACCCACCGCCGCAGGCGCCGCCGCAGCAACCGCCGGAATGCCGGTGGCCGGCGGCGGCGGGACAACGGTCGGCCATCTTACAAACGCCGGCCGCAGACGCAACCTTGGCGGCAAAGGCGGAAAACTGTTTTTTCAGTTTCTTCTTGCCGCAATCCGGGCAGGTTTCCGGGAGATCGGCCGGATTGCGGATCAGCTTTTCAAAAGCATGCCCGCAGGCAGAGCATTGGTATTCGTAGATGGGCATGGGGGATTGGGGGGGGGGGGGATTTTGGATTTGTGATTTTGGATTTTGGATTGCCAAAGTCCAAATCTCGAATTTCAAGTAACAAGTTTCAAACCACAAACCATACCATACCCGTTCATCCCGTGCGTGACGGCCGGGTTCCAACGGCGACGTAGACGCATCCTATAACGTCCTATGCCCCGAATGCGCGCCGCCGAATCGGAAAAATGGGACTTATGGGACCTATGAGACGTATGGGACGTATGGGACGAATGGGACGGCGGCGCGGGAAAAACCGGAGCATCGTTCGATCTTGCAGACTTGCCGAGCTGGGGCTCGGCGTTCCCAGGCGGGGGCGAGTCAAAGACCCTCGCCGGGGGTGTCGGGGGCGCGCGAACTGCGCCCCTGACTTTTCTAGTCCGGTCATCCCAGCGCGGCCAGAATCCGGTCGAACGGGAGGGGGCCGGCGCGCAGGAGTTGGGGGGTGGGGCCGGTGAGGGAGATGACGGTGGAGGCCTGGGCGTCCGCAATCGGGCCGCCGTCCACCAGCAGGTCGGGCGATCCGTCCAGGCCGGCCACGGCGGCGGCTGCGTCCGCGCCCGGCGGTTCGCCCGACCGGTTGGCGCTGGTCGCGGCCAGGGGCGCGCCGAGCCGGCGCAAGACCGCCAGGGTGAAAGCGTGGTCGGGGATGCGCAGGCCGATGGTCACGCTGCCGGCGGCAGAGCAGACCACGGTCAGGGCTCCGGGGAAAAACGCGGCCGCCAGCCGTTCCAGCCGCGGGTCGACGAGCACTCCCGCCGCCCGCGCCATGGCCATGTCGGCGGCCAACATCTGCAACGGTTTGTTTTCCGCACGGTGCTTGAGCTCAAAGATCCGCTGCCGCCCCGCGTCATTCCCCCAGAGCGTGGCCAGGCCGTAGACGGTTTCCGTGGGCAAGGCCGCCACGCCGCCCCGGCGTAACGCCTCCGCGCAGGCCTCCGCCTGCGCCTCCAATTCCGCGACGTTTAACGTGAACGAGATCATCGGCAGGAACTATTATGACGAACGTTCAACATTCAACACCGTTTGCCCGCGAAATTCCGCGAAACGGCGCGAAATAAATCATGATTCCATTTCGTGATTGGAGGTTCGATTTTCCCTTGCGCTGGGAGCAGGCATGGCGGCCCGGGCTTGCCGTCCCCCTCCTTGTCCTGCTATACTATGAAGACAACGCCCGGCGGGACAAGCCGACGGACGAATCGGAATCCCGTTTGCAGAAATCAGCCGGAACCGCGCCCCGGGCGCAGAGTTCATTTCACCCTAACCCATCAGGAAGCCTCCCTTCATGTGGAACTATACAGACAAAGTCATGGACCACTTCCTCAACCCGCGGAACGTGGGCGAAATTCCCGACGCCGACGGCATCGGCGAAGTCGGCAACATCGTCTGCGGCGACGCCATGAAGCTCTACATCAAGCTTGACGACAAGAAGGAATTCGTTGCCGACGTCAAGTTCCAGACCTTCGGCTGCGCCAGCGCCATCGCCAGCGCCTCCGCCCTCACGGAAATGGTCAAGGGCAAACCCCTCGCCGAAGCGTCCAAGGTCACCAACCAGGACATCGCCGACTTCCTCGGCGAACTGCCCGAGGAGAAAATGCACTGCTCGGTCATGGGCATGGAGGCGCTCCAGGCGGCCTTCGCCCACATCAAAAAGCAGAATCCCGCGGCCAAGATCACCGATCCCGTCACCGAAGCCGGGTACGATCCCGAAGGACTGGACCGCATTGTCTGCCATTGCTTCACCGTCAGCGAACGCAAGATCCGCGAGGTCATCCTGGCCAACGGCCTGAAAACCGTCGAACAGGTCACCCACTATTGCAAGGCCGGCGGCGGTTGCGGCGGCTGCAAGCCGGACATCGAGGAGATTTTGGCCAAGGTGAACGGGAACGCCCATCCCGCCGGCGCTCCCGAGGCCGCAGCCGTCGTGAAACCGCTCACCAACCTGCAGCGGATCAACCTTATTCAGAAGACGTTCGATCAGGAAATCCGCCCGGCCCTGCAGCAGGACGGTGGCGACGCCGAGTTGGTGGACATTGCCGGCGACCGCATCCAAGTCAAGCTCTGCGGCCGCTGCGCCGCCTGCCCGTCCGCCCACCAGACGCTCAAGCAGTACATCGAGGCCAAGCTCCGCGAAACCGTCAGCCCCTCCCTCACGGTTGAGGAAGTGCGCTAGGCCTGACGGATCCGCAACCCTTTTGATATAGCCACAAAGAACACATAGAACACAAAAATGGCATTCTTTGAGTTCTTTGTGTTCTCTGTGGCAAAACGAATTTTCCCATCTCAGAAACAGATCAGGCTGGAACGTGACCACTCTCCCGATCCCAACCCCGGCCGAACTGGAAGCCGCCATGGCCCGCAAGCGGGCGTTTCTGCGGCGGCAGAACCGCGCCCTGACGCCGGAGGCGCGGCTGGAAAAATTCTGGCATCTCCAAAACCGGGTTATGGAGCAGCTTCGCGCCTCCCCGGATGCCTGGCAACGGTTTTGGCAACGCAATCTAAAAAAACGGGCAATCTCCTGGCATGAGCCCTGAAAACCCTATAATCGATGCATTGACGCGGCACGAAGTACCGTTTGTGCTGATCGGCGGCTTGGCCGTGGTGGAACACGGCCATGTCCGCGCGACGGAAGATACCGATCTGATTTTTCGCCGAACCCCCATGTCAGAAAAAGGGTTGCTGGCCGCGCTCCAGGAATTGAAGGCCTGCTGGATTTCCCATGAAAAAGATCCGGCCACCGGCGTGGAAAAACTGGTTCCTGTTACGCAAACCTACCTGCGGACTCAGCACATGATGATGCTGATCACCAGCGCCGGATTCCTGGATCTGTTCGACTACATCCCCGGATTCCCGGATGAGCCGGTGGATTCCCTTTTCGCCGACAGCGAACTCCGCGACGGCATGCGCTTCGCGTCCCTGCCGTGGTTGCTGAAAATGAAGCGGGCCGCCAACCGACCCAAAGACTTGGACGACATCGCCAATCTGACCGCATAACCGACGCACCCCGCGTTTCCTGTTCCAAAGGAACTGTTCCATGGATCCCGCCAAAATCATCTACGTTGACAACAACGCCACCACCGCCGTCGCCCCGGAAGTGCTGGAGGCGATGATGCCCTTTATGACGACCTGGTACGGCAATCCCTCCAGTCCGCACCCCTTCGGCGACTACGCCAAGCGTGCCGTCGACCACGCCCACGGCCAGGTCGCCACCCTTCTCGGCTGCGACCCCGATGAAATCATCTTCACCGGCTGCGGCACCGAATCCGACAATGCCGCCATCCTCAGCGCTCTGGAGATTGACCCAAAGCGCCGCCGCATCGTCAGCACCGCCGTTGAACATCCCGCCATCCTCAGCCTCTGCGACGTGCTCCGGCGCCGCGGCTATCATGTGGACCTGCTCCCGGTCGACCACCACGGCCGCATCAACCTGGACCAGCTCCGCGGCCTGGTCACGGATGAAACCGCCATCGTCTCCATCATGTGGGCCAACAACGAGACCGGCAACCTCTACCCCGTCGAGGAAGCCGCCCGCATCGCCCACGCCAAGGGCGCCCTGTTCCACACCGACGCCGTCCAGGCCGCGGGCAAGATTCCCATCAACCTCAAAGACAGCGTCATCGACTTCCTCTCCCTCAGCGGCCACAAGCTGCACGCCCCGAAAGGGGTCGGTGCCCTGTTCAAGCGCCGCTTCGTTCCGTTCAACCAGTTCATCATCGGCGGACATCAGGAGCGCGGCCTGCGCGCCGGCACCGAGAACGTCGCCGGCATCGTCGCCCTCGGCCAGGCCGCCGACCTGGCGCGGGCGCACATGGCGGAGGAACGCACCTATGTGGCCGGCCTCCGCGACCACCTGGAGCGTGAACTGCTCGCGAGCTGCCCGGATCCGGTGGTCAACGGCAACCCGGAACACCGCCTCCCCAACACCACCAACATCAGCTTCAAGTACATCGAGGGCGAGTCCATCCTCTTCCTCATGCATCCCTTCGGCATCTGCGCCTCCTCCGGCTCCGCCTGCACCAGCGGTTCCCTGGAACCGTCCCACGTCCTCCGCGCCATGGGCGTGCCGCAGATCGCCATCCACGGCAGCATCCGCTTCAGCCTCAGCCGGTTCAACACCCGCGCCGAGATGGATGTGATCATCGCAAAACTGCCGCCCATCATCCACCGCCTCCGCCAGATTTCCCCCTACGGCCGCTGACCTTTGCGTTCTTTCGCGGCAAAAAAGTGACCCCGCATGAACCTCCGACGCCATCGCCTTCTCGCCGCCCTCGCCGCCATCACCCTGCTGGCGCCGGCGGGAGGAACCGCCAGCGCCGCGCCGGAAAAGGAACGGCCGCTGCCGGATCCCGCGGTCACCCGGACCACGCTGGAAAACACCCGCACCGCCGCCGATCTGCGCAATTCGCCGCCCTTTTTCTTTGCGGATTTCGCCGCAGCCAGCCTGGTCGCCAACCAGGCCCCGGCAGCCATGCAAACCCTGGCCGGATTTCTCATCCGGCATGTGGACAACACCGGGGCCACGGGCGCCAAGATCGGCGCCGGCACCAATTTCAAAACCCTCGACGCCGCCATGGATGCCCTGGAGTTTCTCGCCCGCAACGAAACCTTCGGCAAAGACGGTCAGGGCGGCCTGCGCCCGGACGTCGCCCGCTGGATCCTCCGCGATCCGCAGCGCGTCCAGAACTGGAATGACCTCTATTCCGACCACGACGAACTGCCCGAGGTCCGGCGCATCCTGGAAACCCTGTACGACTATGATCCCGCCGGCCGCGACGAGTTCGCCTCCCTCATTTTTGCCATGGCCGTGGTCTGGGACCAGCCCTGCCCCGCCCTCCACCACCAGTACAAGCCGTCCCCCTACCAGCCCAACCTGGAAAAACGCTACGACTTCTTCAAAACTCTCTACGCCAAAAACCGCGCTAAAATCGCTTTCCACAAGCTCACCCCCGCCGCCCTGGTGTTTGTGGTCGACACCCCCGTCACTGTGACCGAACTCGAATGGGCACGGGACAACTGCCGCTGGTCCCTCAGCAATTGGGACGCCGCCTACACCTCCATCAAATACGACATGAAACGGCTCGATGCCGGCCAATATGACTGGCCTTACGGCGATTATTTCCTGGAAACCATCCGGCAGAAAGGCGGCATCTGCGTCGACCAGGCCTACTTCGCCACCCTCACCGCCCGCGCCAACGGCATTCCCGCCATGATCTTCGTCGGCGAAGGCCGCCGCGGCCCCCATGCCTGGTTCGGCTACCTCAAAGGCGAAAACCGCTGGGAGATGGACATCGGCCGCTACACCTTCGACAAGTTTGCCACCGGCGTCACCCTCAACCCGCAGACCCGCCAGCCTCTCAGCAACCACGAGATTGAGTTCTGGTGCGACCGCACCTTCTCCACCCCCTCTTTTCAAACCGCCACCCTCTACTGCAAGCTCGCCGCCCTCCTGGCCCGGAACAAGCGCGAAGACGCCGCCTTCGCCCTCGCCGGTGAAGCCCGCGGCCTGGCCAAGGTCATCCCCGCCGCCTGGATCATCCAGGAACAGATCCTCGCCGGACGCGGTGACAATGCCGCGCTCCTGGCCTTCTACCATGAAAAGAAAATGGCGTTCAAGGAATACTCCGACATCGTCGCCGACGTCCAGCAAAACGAGGCCGGAGTCCTCCGCAAGCAGGGGCGCGACCAGGAGGCCAGCCAGGTCATGGATCAGGCCGCCAAAGAGGCAAAAAAAGACTCCCGCGACGACATCACCGCTCAGCTCGGCCTCAAGGAAGTGGACGAGATCCTCGCCAGGAACAACCCCCTGGGCGCCCGCCTGCGCCTGGAAAAACTCCTCGTCGACCTCAAAAGCGGCGGCCAGAAAGTTCTGCCCCTCGTCGAACGCTACCTCAAACTCACGGCCGAGTCCAACCAACAGAAGGAAGCCCTCAAATTCCTGGACGGCTACCTCACTTCCCTGAATAGCCAGAACCGCAAGATCAGCGTCAACGCCGACTTCGAGCGGAACTTCTACGAACTGCTGCTCAAGGCCTGCGAGAACGCCGGCGACGCGGCCAAGACCAAGGCCGTTCAGCGCAAGATCGACCATATCCGTTGAAAACGGTCTGTGGTCCGTGGTCTGTGGCCTGTGGGGAGGTGAGCGTGACACAGGCAATCCTGCCTGTGCCCAACACGCCGCAGGCAATCCTGCCTGTGTTGACGGTCACCAGACCGTGCAACCCAGTCGGCCGACCACCTCCAAGGTTGCCGCCCGCTGCCGTTCCCAGCTCTGCGGATCCTGCAAGGCTGCGGCCGCCAGTCGGCCGACGGCCAGCCGCGCCGAGCTCAGTTGCTCCAAACATTCCCGCAGGCCGCGGTCGGTGCCGTCAAAGAAAAGACCCGCCTCTCCCAGCACCTCCCGGAAGAACGGCCAGTCATTGACGATCATGGGGATGCCGACGCCGACGGCATCGGCCACCGCGCCGCTGGTCAGATAGCTTCCCCCTTCATGAAAACAGAGGAGCGCGTCGCAGACATGTGCCTGGGCGGCAATCTCTTCCCGGTCCAGCCAGCCGCGCCGCGGCCGCGCCTGGATGCGGGGGTCGGCGGGCACCGGCGCGCCGGTTTCCAGGGCGGTGACCAGCAACTGCAGGTCCGGCCTGGCACACTCCTGAAACCCCGCCATGATACGCGCCACCTGTTTCTCCTTCTGCGCCCGGCCCAGCACGCCCAGGCGGATGGCGCAGGGCGACAGCCCAAGTTCCCGTTCCAACTCGGCGCGGGAACAATTCAAGCGCATTTGTCCGCCATAGTGCCCGTGGCGGATTTCGACATGCCGCGCCGCCGGCTGGTACGGCAGTTCCGCGCGCATCAGCCGCATTCCCCAGGCGCTGTGATGAAACACGGCGTCCACCACCCCCGCCCATGCCCGGTACAGCTCCCGGCCCCAGTCCGGCGCGGTGAAATGCGGCAGCCGGTTGTGCATGGTCCACATCACCCGCACGGGACTGCGCCCCACGGCGGCAATAAATTCCAGATAACGCCGGCGGTATTCCGCCTCGCTCAAATCGCCGCGGGCAAACAAGTGCTCCGGCCAGCCGAGGTGCAGAATGTCGCAACCTTCGCAAAAGGCCCGGACATCCGCCATGAGATCCGGCGGGCGTCCTTGCTGGCGCGGCAGGATCACCGCCTGTTCCGGTGGCGTGCCGGCATACAGCGCCCGGGTGTAATCGTGGTCGCCGGGGACCACCAGAATTTTCGGCACCGGGCGCACCTCATACTGCAGGCGCCTGGGCAAGGCGCCGTCGAAATTCCATTCCTGGACGCGGTCAAACTCGCCCCAGGTGCTGCGCCAGCCGTCCATGCCGGAAACCGCCAGGGCGTGGTGCGAGCCCCCGCCACCCGCCGCCATCCGGATCGCCAACGGCCGACCGTGGCTTTCTGGAATCATGAAATGCACCGACGTCACCGGCGCGCCGGCCAGTTCCTCCTCGCCGGCCAGTCCGTGCTCCTCCGCCCGCAGTCGGAGCCGCCGCCGCGCCGCGGGAGCGGCGCCGCCCGCCGCACCGCGGGTGTCCATGGGCTGCCAGACGTCCCACTCCACTTCCAGCGTCCCCACCGCTTTGGCCACGGCCGCCGCCCGGCCGGGTGTCGTCGCCCAGAGGACGCCGCCGTGGCTCAGCCCCGGCGTCCAGACCAGCCGCGGGGAGTCCGCGGGATTTTCCCAGGTTCCCGGAGACTTGGGCGACGCGGCATAATCGGCGGTGACATATCCGCCGACCACGGGAAACTGAAAGGCGTAGTGCCCGTTGCGGAACATCCAGACCCCGGCCCGGCCCGGCTCAAACTCGACCCAGCGGTCCACGGGCGGAAAAAGGCGCGCCCGGGCGGTGGCCGCAACCGGCAGGCTCCCGGCTTGGGCCAGCCACACGGCCGCTTTCGTCACCTTG
This sequence comes from uncultured Lentisphaerota bacterium, assembly GCA_903894975.1. Lineage (GTDB taxonomy): Bacteria > Verrucomicrobiota > Lentisphaeria > Oligosphaerales > CAITYL01 > CAITSE01. The sequence goes on along the minus strand of CAITSE010000206.1, from coordinate 12,952 downwards.
TTCAGCACGTTCAACGTCAACTCCAACAGCCGCTGAGGGCCGCGGTAGCCGTCGGTGATCCGGCACCGGTGAGCCGCAATCAGGTCATCCTCGAACCAGTCCTCCAGCCGTTCCAGGGCGTGGAGCAGCAGTCCGGCCGTACGCTCCGGATCTACGGCCATTCCCTTCATCAGTGCCAGCGCCGCCAGTTCCAGGGTCATACAGATCGAAAGCACGCCGCCGGAACGTCCCCAGCCCACCGTCGCCCCGTTTTCGAGCGCCAGGGTCTCCGCCGCCCGCACATGAGCCCGCAGCAGTTTCTCCAGCAGAGCGGAATCCATCTGCTCCCAGAACGGCTCCAGAAAGAGCAGGACATCAAAACTGTACATGTCATACTGCCCCCTGCCCTCGACGGAATCGTCGTAAAAGCCCAGTGGATTACGGCCGTAAAGCCGCAGCGTTTCCTCCAGAGAGCGGGCATAGATCGCCTCCTCATACGGCAGGCCCAGCAACCGGCGCGCCCGTTCGCAACGGGCCATGACCGCCCAGTAATTGCGCGCCGTCCGGCCTTCCGTCAACGTCTGGTATGTGGCCGTGGAATCGCAGGCCTCGGCCAGGTTCGCCAGCCCCGCCTCATCCAACCCCGCCAGCAACGGGTTTCCGGCAAAAGGTCCCTGCGCAAGAAGGATTTCGGCAATTTCGTAGGAGGCGAAGTTGATGGCCTGGCGGCCGTCGACCTGGGGCAGCACGCGGCGCATGGCCTCCGTCAAGGAGGTTCTCCCGATTTCCTTCACCCCCAGTTGCTGCAATCCCTTCAGAACAGACAACAACTGGGCATGCTCCGCCGGGCCGATGCGGTAGCCGTTGAAAACCGGCGGCACCCGCCAGGCGGGCAGGAACCGTCCCGCCAGCCGTTCCAAACGCTGCCGGACAAAACCTTCGCAAGCACTTTGCAAATCCGTATCCATGACGGGATCTCTCCGTGGTTCCGCCTATATTCGGCCCGCACCCGGCCAAATAGTCAGGGCGGTTTTCCGGGTTGCACATATTGATTTGATAGGAAGTTACCATAATTGAATCATAATAGGCTTGTAAATGATTAAAACTACAGAAAACTTAACAAAAATTGCCACGGGCTCACGCCCGAGGCACGAGTGCGCCTACTGGCGCACTGCCATCCAATGAATGGCCCGGGGGCTTGTATCGGACAGTCCGCACGGGTAAATTCCCTGACAGCAGGCCGGCCGGCACGGCGCGGCTGTAGAATTTTATTTATATCCATCGCGGCGCCGCTGGCGTCCGCGTCATCCGGGAGCTTCCCGACATGTCCGATGAAACCCTTGCGACCCCGCCGGAAGAACCAGTCGCGGCCCTGCCGCTGAACGTGGAGGAGGTGCTCGAAGAGTACCGCCGCCGGCAGATGATCGAGCACATGACCGGCCCCATGGTCTCGGTCATCGTCCATCTCGTCATCCTGGTGATCTGCTTTTTCTTCATGGTCGCGCCGGTGGATGTGACGCCCAGGGATTACGAAGTCGAAATCAAGGACATTCAAGTCAAAGAACTGGAAGTGAAAACCCAGGAAATCATGCAGAAAGTCGCCCAAACCCAGGACAATATGCCGGTGCCGACGGTCGCCCCGCCGGCCGCCGCCGGCGATTCCGAGGGCGGAGATGTAACCAACAACTTTGACACGAGCATGGCGTCGGCGGACAATTCCATCGTCGAAGGCATGTCCGACGTAAATTTCATGGACGGCTCGCCAATCCGAATCGCCGGCGTCTACAGCGGCCGCACCGCGGGAGGCCGGGCCAAAATGATGGGCAGCGGCCCCGGCGGCGGGGGCGGCCGGGGCAACGGCCCGACCTTGATCACCGAAGCCTCGGTGCTCCGCGCACTGCGCTGGCTGAAGGAGAATCAAAGTCCGGACGGTTCCTGGGCGCCGTCGCAACCCGTGGCCATGAGCGGGCTGGCGCTGCTGGCGTTCCTGGCCCATGGCGAGACGCCGTCGCCGGAGTGCAAAGAATTCGGCGAAACCGTCAACAAGGGATTACAGTGGCTGCAGACCAGAATGATGGCCGCCCCCATCGGCGAGCCCTACACCAACGCCATCGCCACCTACGCCCTGGCCGAAGCCTACGGCATGACCAAGATCCCCGCCTTAAAACCAGCCATGGAAAAGGGGCTCGCCGTCATTATCAAAGGGCAGCAGGACAAGGGCGGCTGGGACTACAATTATGCCAAGGGCCAGCGCTGGGATCTTTCCGTGGGCGGCTGGCAGATTCAGGCGCTCAAGGCCGGCTTCATCGCCGGCGCCGAAGCCCCCGGACTGGCCGAGGCGCTGGAAAAAAGCATGACCTACCTGCAGCAGCACGCCTACAGCAAAAAATCCAACTCCTTCTGTTACAGCAATGACGGCGGCGCCCGCCTGTCCATGCAGGGCGTCGGCGCCCTGTGCATGCAGCTCATGGGCCTGGGCAAAAACGAAGAAGTGCAAGCTGCCATCACCGCCATCAGCCAGAAACCGATCAACTGGGTGGATGAAACCCGCGCCACCGGCGGCGACGGCAACCAGGTCTGCTATGCCTGGTACTACCAGACCCAGGCCATGTTCTATGCCGGTATCGTCTACTGGAAGCCGTGGAACGCCGCCATGTCGATCGAACTCCCCAAAAACCAGAAACCGGACGGCCACTGGGAGAGCCCCCCCAGCGCCAAGGCTGGTGGCAAGGCCGCGCCGAACTACGACCCCTTCTACAACACCTCACTGGCCTGCCTCATGCTTGAGGTTTACTACCGGTTCCTGCCCACCTACAAGATCGATCTCAACGAGAAAAAAGAGGGCGACTCCATCCTCGACTGGGGCACCGGCGGCAGCGCGAAAAAAGACGCCGGCGGCTGACATGATCCGGAATCTCTTTTACACCGTCCGCCGCCGCCTGGTGCGCATGGACGTAATGATGTTGTTCTGTGTTCTGCTGCTGCTGCTCATCGGCCTGCAGACGATCTACAGCACCGGGCAGGAAGCCGGCGGCTCGTTCGCCCGCCACTGGCTCCGGCAGACGGCCTGGGCCGGGGTCGGAATGTTCCTGTTCCTGGGCGTGGCGTCCTGTGATTACCGCTGGCTCGGAAGGATATCCTGGCTCTTTTATTTCATCGGCCTGGGATTGCTTGTCCTGGTGTTGTTTTTCGGTCTTACGGTCAACCATTCCAAGAGCTGGCTGCCGCTTCTGGGTGTCACCGTGCAACCGGCGGAACTGGCCAAGCCGGCCACGCTGCTGATCTTCGCCTGGGTCGCGTCCCGCCCCGGCTTGCGACCGTCCTCTTTCTTCCCGCTGTTGCCGCTCGGAGCCGTGTTCGGCCTGCCGGTCTTTCTCATTTTCCTCCAACCGGATTGGGGAACGGCCCTGGTCTTCGCCGGCATGGTCCTGCCCATTCTCTTTCTCGGCGGCCTGCCCTGGCGGATGATCCTCATGGTGATACTGGCGCTGGCGCTGACCACGCCTCTGGCTTACAAATACGTCCTCAAACAGCATCAACGCGATCGCATCCAGACCTTTGTCAATCCATCCCGCGACATTTCCGACACCGGCTGGAACGCGCACCAGTCCATCCTGGCCGTCGGCAGCGGCGGGCTCACGGGCAAGGGCTTCATGAAAGGCACCCAGCACGTCCTGGGCTTTCTGCCGCGGGCCGTCGCTCCCACGGATTTTGTCTTTTCCGTCATCGGCGAGGAAAACGGCTTTCTCGGTTCCGCGGCGGTGGTCGCCGCCTTTCTCGCCCTCATCGGCTGCTGCCTGCGCACCGCCTGGCGGGCCGTGGACGAGTTCGGCGCCTACCTGGCCCTGGGCGTGGCCGGCCTGATCTTCACTCACGCCTACATCAATATCGGCATGAACATCCAGGCCGCGCCCATCATCGGCATTCCCCTGCCCCTGGTCAGCTACGGCGGATCGTTCCTGCTTTGTTGCCTGATCAGCCTGGGCCTGGTCCAAGCCGTCCACATCCAATACCGCCTCGCCGCCGACCGCACCCGGGAAACCCTGCTGGCCCCGACCTAACCGCTCCGTTGCCTGGACAAAAAGTCAGGGAGATGCCCGCAGCAGATGCCGGTTGGCGATCGAGGTGCCGCTAAGCAACGCGCCGGTGATGCCGAGAAAGCCCTGGTCGGTTCCGCACAGGAACACGCCGGGCACGGGCAACACGCCGTCCTTAGCCTTGACCGGCGCGCCATACACGGCGCCGTTGAGATGACCGGTGAACTGGACGATGGTGCGCGGCGTGAACATGTCCGTGCAGACCAGGCGGTCACGAATGCCGGGCACGAAACTCTCCGCCAGGGTGACGGTCTCAGCCAGCAGCTTGTCCTTGGCCTCCTGGTATTCGTCATCGTCCATGCGCATCCAGGGCTCGTGATCGGCGAGCTGGGTGATGCGCAGCATGTCCTCGCCGCTGTGCCCGGGGCCGGCGCCGGCGAAATTACCGGGGGCACAGACCACGCCGCTGCGGGCGTCGGTGAGACGGGAGGGACGACGGTAGTGGAAGTGTTCGGCGGTGTTGAAAAAGAGGATGCTCGCCCCGAACCCGGCCTCATGCACGGGCCGGGAGGTGACCAGGATCGTCTCGACAAAGGAAAGTTGTCCCTCGGGATGCGCGGGGTCGGGCCGGTAATCCGGGACACAAAGCCGGAGGGTCTCGTGATAGCCGGCGCAGGAAAGCACGGCTCCGCAGGTCACTTCCGCACCATCATCCAACCGGACGGCCTTGCCCTCGCCGTGGGGCAGGTCGCGGATGCCGGCCACGCCACCGCGCAGCCGCAGTTCGCCACCGGCCTCGCGGAAACGGTCCAACAGCAGCTTGAGCAGGGTGCGCACCCCGCCTTCCGGACGGGCGAAGCCTTCCAGATAAAGACTTTGAAACATCACGCAGAACTGGTTGAAGTCCATGTCATCAGGCGTGGCGCTGCCATAGAACAGGAGCGGACAGAGCAGCATTTCGACCAGGAGCGGGTCGGTGATGCACTCCTTGAGGACGGCACGGGTGGAAAGACCGCTGTCGGCCAGGGCGAAGCGGTCGGTGGCGCGGACCCGTGCGGTCAGGGCGCGGAAGCCGTCGGCCTGGCCGGGGAAACTGCGGGCCACGGCTTCTTCCAGGTCAGCGGGGTGATTGGTAAAGCGGAGGGTTTCCTGGGGGAAGCGGATTTCGGAGTACCCCTGTGGCTGGAGCCGGAGGTCAGTGTATTCCAGGCGGAGCTGACGCAACAGGCGGTTCAGCGGCGCGGAACGGTCGCCGGACCGGGCGAAATTGGTCATGGCGTGGAGGCCGACGTCAAACTCCCGGCCGTGCCGCCGGAAATAAGAGTTCAGCCCGCCGACCAGGGCGTGCTTTTCACAGATGACCACACGCTTGCCGAAATGCGCCAGCCGGATGCCCGCCGCCAAGCCGGACATCCCCGCGCCAATGATGAGTACGTCATAGTCCATGCCGCATAACATAACCGGGGAGGTAAGAGTTGGGAAGATGGCATTCTCCCATCTCCCCAAGCCTCTCTGGAGAGGGTCTTCGACCCGTTTCTTTTGGAACCGCCGGGAGTTGCGAAGTGCGCCGGCGGGCCAACGCATGGTCAACTTGCCAATGCCTCATCCGCCGGCGGACTTCGCAACTCCGGTTTCCCAATAAAAAGGAGGTCGCGGCCACACTCCAGGGGGATTCAGGGAGCGGGAGGACGCCATCCCCTGACTCTTCTTGCCCTCTTCGGAAAAGAACGGCCGCGCCATTGTCCGTTTGCCAATGGCCGGCTACGTTACGCCTGTTGTTTCGTATACACCAGAATCCGGCAGGTCGCCCGCGCCCCCCGCGCGGGAGGCGGCCGCGGCGATATACCTGCGGGCGGACACACTCATGGGCAAGCGGCGGCGCAGACGGGAAGTGCTGACGGCGGTGGAGATCGGCACCCGCTCCATCAAAGTTGTCATTGGCGAATTCCACGAGGATCATGTCCTCACCCTGCTCGGGATCGGCGAAGAGCCGTCCATGAAAGTGATGAAAGGGGAAATCGGCGACCCCCAGACCGTGCAGAAACAGCTGGACAAGGCGCTGGTCGCCGCCGAAGACGCCGCCGGCGAACCGATCAAGAACGTCTTCCTCGCCGTCACCGGCTCGCACCTCGGCTCGGTCAACAGTATCGGCAGCACCATCATCCACTCCTATGACCCGCACATCACGGCGGAAGACGTGGAACTGGCCGAACAGAACGTCTGGAACTGCACCCTGCCCCCGGACCGCGAGATTCTCCACCGCTTCCGCCGCCAATATCTGGTGGACGGCCGGGAGGTGGACAATCCCGTCGGCCTTTTCGGCGGCAAGCTCGAGGCCGACGGCCACATCATCTTCGGCCAGCAGAACCGCCTCAACAGTTCCCGGCACCTGATCACCGAAGCCATCGGCACGGAGGAGGACGAGCCCAAGGCGGTGGTCTTCTCCGGCGTGGCCGCCGCCCTCGGCGTACTCGGGCCGGAGGAAACGGAAAAAGGGGCAATGGTCATCGACCTCGGCGCCGGCGTCACCGAATACGCCGTCTTCACCGGCGAGGCCCGCTGCCTGCATTCCGGCCAGGTCACCGTCGGCTGCGAACACCTGGCCAACGACCTGTCCCTGGCCCTGCAATTACCGGTCCAGCGCTGCCGGGAACTGGTGGAAGGCATGAAAGATCTCGGCGCCAAGGCGCGCATGACCCAGGACGGCGGCACCCGCATGCTGGACGTCGAACCCACGCCCGGCAAGCCGCTCCGCAAGATCCCTGTCGCCACCGTCGAGCATGTGGTGGAACTGCGCCTCCAGGAACTTTTCCAGATCATCCGCCACGACCTGGAGTCCAAGGATATGCTCAAGCGCATCGGCTCGGGCATCCGCCTGACCGGCGGCGGCGCGCTGATTCCTGAAATCCTGGACCTGGCCAGACAGATTTTTGACATGCCCGTCACCCTGGGCACCCCCCGCCTGGTGAACGGCCCCAAGGAAATCATCAATTCCCCGCGGTATGCCACGCCCATCGGCATTCTCCGCTTCGGCCGCACGGCCATGGCCAACCTCCAGCCGCCCGTGCTTTCCCTGTTCGAACAACTGCGCCAGGACATCCTCTCCATCTTCCGCCTGCTCATGCGCTGGCGCCCCTTCAACTGGTGACCTCCCGACTCCCCAACCGGATCTGGCCTTTCCCATGACCCAGGAAACTTCCAAGCGCGTCGCGATCATCGGCCTCGGCGGCGGCGGCGGCCGCATCGCCGCCGAACTCGCCGCCGATGCCTCTCTCGGCCGCACCGTCGAGATCGCCGCGGCCGACACCGACCGTAAGGCCCTCGATCACCTCCAAGGCCTCATCCAGATCCCCCTCGGCCCCAATTGGACCAAGGATTCCGGCTGCGGCGGCAATTCGACCATGGGCGAAAAAGCCGCGGCCGCCTCCCTGGCCGACCTCACCCAGTTCGTGGACAACGCCGCCATGGTCATCGTCGCCGCCGGCCTCGGCGGCGGCACCGGCGCCGGCGCCGCCCGCGTCCTCGCCCGCCAGCTCCGGCTCATGAACATCCCGAGCCTGTTCCTGGCCGGCCTGCCCTTCGCCTTCGAAGGCAACTGGCGCTGCCATCAGGCGGAAAAGGATCTGGAAGCCCTGCGCGCCCTCACCGACGCCGTCCTGGCCATTCCCAACGACCTCCTTTTCAGCGCCCTCCCCGCCGACACTCCCGCCACCCGCGCCTTCGAGATCGCCAACACCGTCCTGGCCCAGGGGCTCAACGGCCTGGCCTGCATCCCGCACGCCGACGCCCTGCTCTCTGTCGATTTCGCCGCCGTCTGCAACCTGCTCAAGGACCGCCCCGGGCTCTGCTCCCTCGGCGTCGGCCGCGGCGCCGGCCCGGAACGCTGGCACGAAGTCATCCGCAGCTTCTTCGACTGCCCCTTCGTCGGCGGCCCCGACAATCTGGCCAAGGCCGATGCCGCCGTGCTCACCCTGATCGGCGGCCAAGGGCTGTCCGTGGGCGAAATGCAATCCTGCCTCGCCGCCATCCAGCAGCGCTTTCCGCCCACCTCACGACTGCTGGTCGGCGCCTTCACCGACGAACGCTTTCAGGATGAGATCCGCCTCACCGGCCTGATTTGCCGTTTCGGCGCAGAAACCCGCGCCACCGGCCGGAACCGCCCCGCCCACGAACTCGCCGCCAAAACCGCCGGCGCCGCGGACCCCGCCACCCCCAAACGTGCCAAGTCCGGCCGCGAAGTCCAGGGCGAACTCCTGCTCCAGGAACAGGCGCTCGGCATCTTCGCCAACTGCCCGCCCACCACCGTGCGCGGCGAAAACCTGGACATCCCCACCTTCCAGCGCCGCAGCATCCAGCTCGACCCCGGCACCTGAACCACCAAAGACGGTTGGGATCACGGACTGGCACGGACGAGACACACCCATGCAGCCCGACGCCAACGGCAAGATCAAAGAAAATTCGTCACGGCTAAGCCATTACGTCGGACATTGCTTTTCCCCCCGGGCCGGGATATGGTCTACAGTATGATCACCGATCTTCTCTTTTCCCGCCATCCCGCCCTGCTGGCCGGACTGACCCTGCTGCTGACCGCCGCCGCGATCCGAGCCGAACCGTATCTGACCACCGCCGAGGTGGAGCTTTTTCGCAAACATGTCGTGGCGGCACACCTCGCCCCCGGCCAGATTGTGGAAGCCGCGCCCATCGAGGCGGATCACGCCTGGCTGCTGGTCACCTGGAACCAACAACCTTGGGAGGCCGAAGCCAAAAGCCTGGTCGCCGCCAGCGCCCTGGAACGCAACACCCGCACCCGCCTGGCCGAGCTTGACCGTCAAGTTCAGGAAAGCGGGCGCGACATCGACGGCCTTCTCGCCCGCCGCGCCGAGATCGCCTACGCCATCGCGGCCGCCCGCTACGACTCGGTCATCGTCTACCGCAACGTCCAGCAATACACCTATCAGAATGGCGGCGGCGCCATCCAGCCGTCACCCTCCGTCACTTTTTCCGACAAGCTCGATCCCAGCATGGCCAAGCGCATGATCCGCGACTGGAACGAGGAGCGGGCCAAGGTTGAGACCGCCCTGCGGGAGAAGCTAGCCGGCCGACTCCGCGGCCTGGAAGATCGCCAGCGCAGCGAGATCCGCGCCAATGCCTGGCAGCAGGCGCTTGACCGTTTCCGCCAGTCCGCCACCGGGTACCGTCAGGCCCCCTACATTACCGTGCGCGAAGGCGCCGAACTCACCGCCGACAAACAAGTCGCCGCCCGATTGCCGCGCCTGACCGTCCTCCCGGCCGAACCGCATCCTAACCATCCGGGATGGCTCCGGGCCACCTGGAAAGGGCAGATCTGCGAGGCCCGGGCCGAAGAGTTCCGCTCCCGCGCCGCCCTCGAAGAGGAAAGCCGCCTGAACCAGACCGTCACCGCCCGGCAGCTCACCGACCTGGACGTTGAAATCCACTTCCTCGCTGATCTCCTCTCCCGAACCCAGGCCGCCGAACTCGCCATGCGCGCCGAAAGCAACCTCCCTTATACCGCTCCCGGCCGCGACCCGTTCAACCGCGACGGCCCCGGCCGCGCCCTGTACCCGGTCAGCAACCTGCCCGCCGGCATGTCCGAATACGTCAATACCTCCCGCGCCCGCCGCGTCATTAAAGACATGGAGGCCGACAAAACCGCCCTCGCCGCCCGGTTCGACGCCGCCCGGCGAGAACAGATCCGACTCACCCGCCTGCAGGCCGAAACCGCGGCGCGCACCGAGCAACTCCTGGCGGCGTTTTCCGCGCCATCCGGCGCCCCTCCCCCGGCCGCAACCCCGACGCCCACTGCGCCCCTGCCGCCGCCATAACCGTTGCCAGGCAAGGCCGAACCAACCCAACCCTAACCAACCCCCATGGCCGGGGTGTTAGAATTTGGTTAGCCGCCTGTCAGGCGGCGGTTGGCGGATTATGCTATGAACTGCATCCGCGACGCCCGCCGTCGCCTGTCTTCAACCGCCGGAGACCCGCCATCATGAAGTTCAATCTGCTGGACCTGCTACTCCCCCGCGAAACCAAGTTCTTCACCTACTTCACCGAACAGATTGACGTCCTGATCGAGGGCAGCAAACTCTTCAAGGCCTTGATCTCCAATCTGGAGTCGTTCTCCCCCGAGGAAATCCAGAACCGCCTCAAAGAAATCAAAGAGTGCGAGCAGCGCGGCGACAACATCGAGTTCAAGATCATCAAGGAACTCAACCTCACCTTCATCACCCCCATCGACCGTGAAGACATTCACACGATGGCGATCAACATCGACCGCACCCTGGACATCCTCTACAGCATCTCCCGCAAGATCGACATCTATTCCATCCGCACCGTCCCCGCCAATGCCCGCCGCTTCGCCGACATCATCGTTGACATCTGCACGATCATGGGCGAACTCATCGACGCCCTCCGCACCCGCAGGGACATCGGCGACATCACCTCGCGAATGCACGGCCTGGAAAACAAGGCCGACGACCTCTTCCACCAGAGCATGGCCGAGCTGTTCCGGGACAACATGGATCCGGTGGACGTCATCCGGCTCAAGGATCTCTACGAGCACCTGGAGGATGTGGTGGACTCGGCGGATTACATCGGCAAGCTCGTCCGCGGCGTTGTTGTGAAGCAAGGGTGAGCCGATGACCAGCACCATCCTCGTCCTTCTGGTCATTGTCGTGGCCGTGGCCATTCTCTTTGACTTTCTCAACGGCTTTCACGACGCCGCCAACGCCATTGCCACGCCCGTGGTGACTCAGGCCCTCACTCCGGTTCAGGCGGTGATCCTGGCGGGCTTGGCCAATTTCGTCGGGTATTTCTTTTTCGAGCTGCACGTGGCCGACACGGTCTCGAAAACGATCTCGATCAACATCTTCAGCTCGGCCGAGATCAAGCTGCTGGTGATTTTCAGCGCCCTGACCGGGGCCGCGCTCTGGAACATTCTCACTTGGCTGCTGGGCCTGCCCACCTCAAGCAGTCACGCCCTGATCGGCGGCTTGGTCGGCGGCGGGGTCACGGCCAGCATCCATCAGCTCGCCTTCCGCGCGCCGCAATGGGCGGGGGAAAGCCTGGGAGGAAAAGCGGACCTGATTTGGAAAGCCATCACGCAATCCGCCCACTGGTCCTTCCACGGCGGCGTCGGCGGCATCGTGCTGGGCATTTTCATCGCCCCGCTCATCGGCATGCTGATCGCCGCGATCCTGTCCGTCATGATCATGAACATCTGCCGGGGCGCCCGGCCGAAAACCGTCACCTATGTCTTCCGCCGCCTCCAGATTTTCTCCTGCACGCTCTACAGCATCGGCCACGGCCTCAATGACGCGCAGAAAACCATGGGCGTCATCTTCCTGGCCCTGTTTGCGGCCAAAGCGTATGTCCCGGCCGACGGCCAGCTCGCCACCATGCTCAAGCACCCGCCGCAATGGCCGGTCTTCGCCTGCTATGCCGCCATCGGCATGGGCACCATGTTCGGCGGTTGGCGCATCGTCAAAACCATGGGCACCCGCATCACCAAAATCCGCCCGTTCGAAGGGTTCATCGCCGAGATCTCCGGCTCCACCGTCCTGCTCCTGAACGGCATCATCAAGGGCCTCGGCATCCCCATCTCCACCACTCACGTCATCGCCGGCTCGATCATGGGCGTCGGCGCCGTCGAGCACGCCGCCAAGGTCCGCTGGGGCACCGCCCGGACCATCATTTGGGCCTGGCTCATGACCATCCCCCTGACGGCCGCCTGCTCCGCTTTGGTCTACATTGTCTTCCACTGGTTCATCATCCTGCCCGCCGCCACCGTCCAGTTGCCTTGAGCGATTCAGACGCGGTTCCGGCGCGAGAGCGGGCCTGGAGCACTTCCTTCGTGACTTCTGTGTGAATCCGTCCTGCCGGCGTTGCCGATTCCCTGCGAATTCACTATGGTATCACCCCTATGAATCCTCTTCTCGGCCTGGAAAACAAGACGGTGCTCGTGGCCGGCGTCGCCAATCGCCGCAGCGTCGCCTTCGCCATCCACAACGCCTTGAAACAGGCCGGGGCCAGGGTCATCCATGCGGTCCGTGACGCCGCCGTCCGCGACAGCGTCCGCGCCATTCTCGGCGATGCCCCGATTTATACCTGCGACGTCGCCCGCGACGAAGATCTCGCCGCCCTGGCCGCGGAGCTGACCCGCGACGGCGTCCGCCTCGACGGCCTGGTCCACTCCATCGCCTTCGCCAATTACCGCGACGGCATCCAGCCCTTCCACCTCACCCGGCGCGAGGACTTCCTCGAAGCCATGAGCATCTCCTGCTATTCCCTCATCGGCCTGGTCCGCGAACTCAAGCCGCTGCTGAACCCCGATGCCGCCGTGGTCACCCTCTCGATCTCGACCACCCGCATGGCGGCGGAGAATTACGGGTACATGGGCCCGGTCAAGGCCGCCCTGGACTCCACCGTGGTCTTCCTGGCCAAGAGCCTGAGCGCCGACACCCGGATCCGCGTCAACGCCGTCGGCGCCGGTCTGCTCAAGACCAGCGCCTCCGCCGGCATCCCCGGCTACATCGACGCCTACCTCTTCGCCGAACAAGTCATCCCCCGGAAAAAGGCTCTGGCCACCGAGGAGGTCGCCAACACCGCCCTCTACCTGCTCAGCCCCCTCTCCGGCGGCATCAACGCCCAGACCGTGGTCGTGGACGCCGGCATGTCCATCAACTACTTCGACCGCGCCGTCGTGCGCAAGGCCACCGCCCCCGCCGCCGGCTGATTTCCCCGGCCGGGAAAATGTAGCAACGTGGTTGCACCACGTTTCCGCGGCGTCGTCGGAGACCGCGACGTTGCACGTTCCGGCACCCGCGCCGGGCATGCGCGTAACCTTAAGAACCGTTATTTCTTAGACAGGAAAGACTTGAACAGCCCCCACTGAAGTGGGAACTCCCAACGTGAGCCGG
>CAITSE010000205.1 GCA_903894975.1 uncultured Lentisphaerota bacterium | reverse complement strand
GGCCGGCCGCCGCCGGCAGGGCCGGCGGCAGGGTCACGGCGGACAACGCGGCCGGCCCCGTGCGCAAAGTCTTGCCCAATTCCCCCGCAAACATCAGCAGCAGGCCGCCGGCGGTGACCAGCGCCATCAGCAGCAGCGCCCGGCTGCCCGCGGCCCGGACCCCGGCCGGAAGCTCCGCCAAACGCCGGGAAAACGCCCGCGCGCCACGGTGCGTCGCCCCGGCAATCCGCGTCAATCCGGCCTGGACTGCTTTCAGAAAGTGCATGATCGCACAATGTAGCCATTCCCGCCCTCCCGGCAATGCCGGGCTATAGTCAGGCCGGACTCCGCCGGAACCGACCCGTGAAATGAACGTTCCATTGGGTGAAGAATCCATGTCAAACCATCGGCCTCTTTATCTTGCGGCTCTGGCGCTGGTCACCGCCGGCCTGACCCAACCCGTGCGGGCCCAGGCGCCGACGGTCCTGTCCACCGAGGATTTCCTCAACACGCTCGGGGTCAACACACACCTCCGCGGCCTGACCAAGGACGACCCGTGGAACACGAATGTCGCGGAAGTCGGCGCACAACTGAATTACCTCGGCGTCCGCCTGGTCCGCGACTGGGTTTCCAGGCCCAGCGACGGGGAACTCTTCATGAGTGTGAAGAACGCGTGGCGGCCCGACGGCCGGTTCTGGACGTCGATCGCGGAGGACAGCCCCGCGGGGCAGCGCGCCGGCGTAGCGGCCACGCTGGCGGTGGCCAAAGCCTACCCGGGATTGATTTACGTCGCGGGCGGGCCGAATGAAGAGGACGATCCGTACCCGCAAAAACTCGGGGCGACCCTGCCTGACTCCGCCCTGGTCCAGGCCGACCTTTACCGCGCCATGCAGCCGCTGGGCATCCTGGTGAGCCAGATGGAATTCGGCGCCGGCTGGACGGCGGAGAACAACTGGCAGGGGAACTACAATCCCAAAAACACGGGCAGCCACCAGAACTACACGCCCGGTCCGGCGGATTTCGGCGGCGCGCACTCCTATTTCAGCGACCCGAAACAAACCCCGGTTTCCGTGCTCGACCGCCTGCGCGCCAACGCCAGGCTGTGCACGCCGGGAAAGCCGGTCGCGCATACCGAGGTCGGGGCGTACACCAGCCTCCACGTCACTCCCGCGATCTTCGGCCAATACCTGGTCATGGGCGCCTTCGACAGCGCGGCGGCGGGCGACGTCGGCTACCTGATGTACGGCCTTCAGGACAGCAAGCCTGAAAAAACCTATGGATTCTTCACCTATCCCGGCGGCGTCGCGCATCCCGCGGCCCGGTATTACCACACCATGACCACCCTGCTCCAGAGCGCCACCGGCAGGTACGGTCCGGGCGCCAAACCGACGTTCAAGCCGGCCGCGCTCGCGCCGACGTTTGCCAATGCGACCACCCGCCACCTCGTGATGCAGAAACCGACCGGCGAATTCGTCATCGCCGACTGGTCCGAGCAATTGATGAACGAGAACGCGCACGAGGAATCGGACACGGTCGATTTCGGCCGCACCTTTGCGACGGTCACCGTGTACAACATCCAAGCCGGATTGACCCCGATCGCATCACTGACCAACGTACACCAGTGCATGCTGACCTTGAACCCCGGCGAAGTCTACCTGATCGTGTTGAAATAACCTCGCCGTGTTAGGGATGCCCGGTTGGGGTCGCAGGAAAGAGGCGCGGGGCGGAGCGCCGGAAAACCGGCGGGATTGCCTGCGCCGGGGTGGAGTATGTTATAGACCATGCCTGTGTTTCTCGCACCTTGGTTCCTGATGGTCGCGGCAACGGCGTTGGTGCCATTGGCGCTGCATCTGCTTTGGAAGCGCCGGCCGCAACCGATGCCGTTCAGTTCGTTGCGATTCCTGCAGAAAGCCATGGTCAGCACCCGGCGCGCACGCCGGATTACCCAGTTCCTGCTGCTGCTGCTGCGGGTGCTGATTCTGCTCTGCCTGGCCCTGGCCTTCGCCCGGCCCAAAGTCTCGCTGGGCGCCGGCTCCGGCGGCGGCAACCGCACCATTCTGATCGTGCTCGACGCCAGCGCCAGCATGCAGTTCCGCCAAGGCGGCGGCTCCAGCTTTGATTTGACCCGGGAACTCGCCGGCCATGTCATCGCCGGCCTAGGCGAGACCGACAAGGCCGCCATTCTCGCCCCCGGCCTGACCGAGCCGCGGATCGTCTTTCCCCCGACCTCCGACAAAGCCCGCCTCCGCAGCGCGTTGGGCGGACTCCAACCGGGTTTCAGCCGCTGCGACCTTTCCGGCTTCCTCCAGGAACTCCTGCGCCAGCCCCCGGCCGGCCTGGCCCTGCGCGGCCTGGAACTCCATCTCTGCGGCGATTTTCAAAGCTCCGGCTGGCCCCCTGCCGCCGCGCCGGCCCTGGCCGGGAAGCTGAAGTCCGGGGATGTCACCCTCTTCCTTAACCAGATCCGGCCGGAACGCCTCGCCAATGCCGGTATCCGCAAGGCGTCTCTCAAGCCGCCGGCCGTGCTCGGTCCCGACCCGGTCCAGACGGAAGTCACACTGGCGTTCTCGGTCGACCGCGACCACGGCGGCGCCGTGGAATTCAAGATCAACGGCATCACGGCGGACTCCCAGCCGTTCACCCCCGCGCCGGGAGATCCGACGCGGCTCATCCTGCGCGGCGCCGCTCCCGCCGGAACGGATCCTGTGCCTTGCCGCATCGAACTTCCCCAGGACGCCTTTCCCCTGGATAATTTCTACCACCTCATCCTGGAGCGGGACGCGGGATTGCCGGTCTGGATTGTCCGCAACACTCCCGCCGACGGCTGGTTCCTCGAAGCCGCCCTGCGCCCCGGCGGCGCCGGCCCCCAATCCCTCACCTTTGCCGAGTTCGCGGGGCGGGAGGCGCCGCCCGGCGCCCTGGTCCTGCTCTGCAACCCGCCGGCGGGAAACCGCGACCTTCTACAAAAGCTTGAGGCGCTGCTGGCGTCCGGCGGCACCGTGGTGCTTTTCGCGGGCGACGGCGGCGGTCTTGCCGCCGCCCTGGACGGCGCCTGGCCGCCGGCGCAGGGCGTCCAAGCCGTGCCGCGCCAGTCCGCCGAAGCGGAACGCTGCCTGCTGCTGCCGCGCGATCGGGCGCCAGACCTGGAAAAACGGCTGCGCGCCGTCCTCCCCGGACCGCCCGCCTTCACCATGACCCGGCGCCTGGCGCTTTCCCGTCTGCCGGAAACCGCCACGGCCGTACTCGAATACCCGGATCGCTCCCCTTTCCTGGCCGGCCTGCCGGTCGGCCCCGGCCGCCTCTGGCTGTGCAGCATTCCCGCTGACCGATCCTGGTCCGACTTCCCCCTGACCCCAGGCTTTGTCGTGCTTTATCAGGAACTGCTGCGTGAAGCGGCCGCCCGAGCCCGGCCGCCCCTGACCACCGAGGTCGGCGGCACCGTCGCCTTGCCCTGGCCCGAGAATGTGACCGAGGCGAGCTTCGACCTGATCGCGCCCGGCAACCAGACAACGCGGCTCCTGCCCAGGCGAAAATCTGCCTCCGACCCCTTTGCCATCAGCGGCTTCACCGAACCCGGCATCTGGCGGCTGACCCGCGGCGCCGGCACCGCCGCGGCGCGGCTCATTGCCGTCAATCTCCCGCCGGAAGAAATGGATCTGACGTATCTCGACGTGCGCAAACTGGCCGGAGAGCTGGCGCCGGCTCAGGTTCTGACCGCCCGCACCCTGGATGAACTGGAATCCAATCTGCGGCTGGCGCGCTTCGGCCGCCCCTTCTGGCCGCAGCTTCTCGCCGCCGCCATGTTCCTGGCCCTGATCGAACTGTTCCTGGCCAACTGGCTGATCCGCTCGCCGGCGGCGGCAAAGGCGTGACCGGCGTCACATTCCAATTACAGATCAAATTGATCGCATACTATTTATAACGTGGCATTTTGGGTTAAAACTTATTCGTGTTTGATTTTTACTTGATAAGACAAACACCGAAGGTTCGACTTCCTTCAGCCCGGCTTCCCGGCGCCTGCGTCACCTGGGATGGCGCAGCAAGTATTCGACTTCGATTTCCTTGGTCAGCGGCATGACCCAGCGACGGTAGATTTCGACCACGGCGTCCGCCTGGATCCGGTCCTGGCCGGCGCGGCCGTCGAAGTCCCGGCCGTAAGTACGGGCCTTGAGTTCCACGCGCTTGAGCACCCGCTCCTCAATCTCAGGATGGGTGATGAGGCGCAGCAATTCCGCCGTATCGCCGGCGCGTATGGTTTCGCGGAACGACTCCGGGGTTTCGCGGAACTTGCTCTCGGCCACGAACATGCCGTAGTGGATGCGCCGGGAGAGCACTTGCAGGCAGGCCACGTCGGTGACGGCGCAGGAACCGTACTGCGCATCGTCCCCGGGCCGGCAGAGGCAGGGTATGATTTCCGTCTCATACAGCTTGCGCAAAAGCTGGTTGTGATTGATTGCGGGCCCGGAGAGCGGGCTCTCGTCAAAGCGCAGCGCCGGCAGGATCGGCTCGGGCAAGACGGCGGGGAAGAACGGATGTTCGTCCGGGCTGGTATAGCGCCGCATCCGGGCGTGGATCTGCTCGGTCTCGCGGAGCAGGTATCCGAGCAGGCTTTCCCCGCCCGTGGCTGCGCCGAACCGGCCGGGCTCGTACACCGGCGCATTGACGCAGAACTGCGCCCGCTCCATAAGTGCGAAAATGATCGTCTCCTCCAGGCGCATGAGCACGCCCCGGATGTTCTCGAGCAAGAGTTGTTTGTTCATGACGCCGCGCCGCTCCGTGTGTGGTTCACCGTAGCCGCCGCCGGCCACGCGTCAAGGCGCACCGCAGATTTAGAGCTTATCTACCCTATACTATTCACAAAGCCGCCTTTTAATTCAAGATTTCATTCGCGTTCATTGGCGTTCATTCACGGTTCGAAAAATCGGAACCGACTTATCCCGCAATAATTATATAACATTTTTCTGTTTAACCGCTAATGAACGCAAATGAACGCGAATAGTATCCCTGATTGATTTTTACTTGGGATTGCGCCTCTCCCGTCTTTATTCCCAGGCCCTAACCGGCTACATTGTGAGAATGCAGACCTCTTCATGGACGCCAACCCGAGTTCTGGTCACCGGCGCCGCGGTGCGCATCGGCCGCGCCATCGTCCGGCGTTTTGCCGCCACCGGCGCCGCCGTGGCCGTGCATTGCCGCCATTCCGAGACCGCCGCCCGGGAACTGCTCGCGGAACTGCCGGCCCCGCGCACCGGCGCGCACCGCCTGGTCCAGGCGGACCTGGCCGACCCGGAGGCCGTCGCCGAACTCATTCCCGGCCTCGTCGCCGCAGGGTTCATTCCGGACTGCCTGGTCAACAACGCCTCCACCTACCGCCGCACGCATCTGGCCAACCTCGACCCGGAGCGGCTGCGGGCGGATCTGCAAGTCAACTTCCTGGCGCCCTTTGAACTGATGCGCGCGTTCGCCGTCCATTGCCGGCGCGGCGTCATTCTCAACCTGCTTGATCAGCGCGTGGCCGCCATTGATCCCTCGGCGGGCGGCTACGGCTTTGCTAAAAAATCCCTACGCGACGCCACCGAGGTGGCCGCCGTCGCATGGGCGCCGGACATCCGCGTCAACGGCGTCGCCCCGGGCTATGTCCTGCCGCCGCCGGGCGTCGCCCCGGAAAAAATGACACGCCTGCTGGCCAATATTCCTCTCGGCCGCAAGACCGAGCCGGAGGAAATCGCTGCGGCCTGCTGGTTTCTGGCCACAGCCGCGGCAGTCACCGGCCAGATCCTGTACCTCGACGGCGGCCAGCACCTGGTCCCAACCGTCGCCGCCGAAATCCCCGAGACCCGGTGAATGCCGTCGGCAGGATGAACGTCTCCCCTCCTAATTTGTGTTCTATGTGGCAACACACACCAATTCAGGTCAGATACGGATTGGACGCCGCTTCGGCGGCCATGGTGGTTTCCGGGCCGTGGCCGGGCAAAACCCGGGTTTCCGGCGGCAATTCCCGCAACAGCCGGGCCAGGGAGCATTGCAGCGCGGCGGCATCACCGCCCGGCAGATCAGTACGGCCGACGGAACCCTGGAACAGGGTGTCGCCACTGAACAGGACCCCGGCCCCGGCGAAATAGAAACAAACGCCGCCGGGCGAGTGCCCCGGAGTTTCGATCACGGTAAAAGGAAGCCCCTCCACCTGCGGCGGCTGTGCCACCGGTTCCGGCAGGTCCGCAGCCGCGGGCAGCCAGGGCGGCAGGGCATTGAGGGGGCTCCGGTACATCGGGAGGTCGGCGGCATGCACCCAGACCGGCACACCCAGGGCGACGGCCACCACGCCGACGCCGCGGATATGATCCACATGAGTATGGGTGAGCAGAATGCCGCGCACGTCCAGCCGAAGTTGGCGCACCGCGTCCAGGATGACATCTGTTTCATCGCCCGGATCCAAAATCAGGGCATGGCTGGTGCGGGGATGCCAGAGCAGGTAACAGTTGACTTCGAGCATGCCGACGGGAAGGGTGCGGATTTCCATATGATCATACCATAATAGGCGGCCGGGGGCTTGTGGTCTGTAGGCCTGTGGGGTAAAGACGGGAAGGCGAAAGGGACGCTGGCACGAGGCTCATCCTCATCACCACAAGCCACAGGCCCACAGACCACAGACCCTCCCGCCCCCGTTGCAGGCGGAGATCTGCGGGCTATGGTATGCCCTTTATGCCGCCGGTGGTGTTGGCTAGCCGCCGACACCGGAAGGCATGGACTGTTTACCCTGAAAACAGATTGCAGTCGGCCCCCGGGCAGGCCGCAGTTTCGGCGGCAACAACGGTCGAAGAACACGACGGAACGCGAGAAACCACCATGCGCCAAGGTCCCAAGCACACCCTCTGCCGCCGTCTCGGATCCTGCATCTGGGGTAACCCGAAATGCCCGAGCGCCAAGCGCCCCTTCCCCGCCGGCATGCACGGCAACACCAAGAGCAAGGGCGGCGGCAAGGGCGGTCGCACCAAGCTTTCTACGTTCGCTCAACTCATGCTCGAAAAGCAGAAACTCCGCGTCCACTACTCCCTCTCCGAGCATCAGCTCCAGTACTACTTCTCCAAGGCCAAGAAGGCTCCCGGCAAAACCGGCGAAGCCCTGCTGCGCCTGCTGGAGACGCGTCTGGCCTCCATCGTGTACCGCAGCGGCCTGGCCCCGTCCATCTTCGCCGCCCGCCAGTTCGTCCTGCACCGGCATGTCCTGGTCAACGGCAAGATCGTGAACCGCAACTCGTTCCAGGTCAAGACCAACATGGTTCTCACCCTGGACGCGCAGCGCTCCCCCGCCATCGTCGCCGCGGCCCAGAAGACCGACGTCGTCCCCCCGCCCTATTTGGAAGTCGACAAGCAGAACAACAAGGTCGTCCTCTCCCGTGAACCGATCATGGAAGAAATCCCGGCCAACGTCGACATCATGAAGGTCGTTGAATTCTACGCCCGCTAAACCGCGGTGCGTGCGGCGGCTGGACCGCCACAAAACGGAAAAAGCCGGATGGCCACTTGGTCATCCGGCTTTTTTTTCGTCCTCCAACCCGTCCCAATTCCTCGTGTCCCCGTTCAAAAGGACTCCCGCTGCATCCGGGCTTGACGGTTTCGACCGAACGTTTCGGAACTCGGATCGTCTCTCACTTGCCGGTTCGATCGGAACTTCGACTCATTCGCCTGCAACCTCACTTAGCCCCGGAACTCTCAGCGGGAGGCCTCGATTGGATCTTTTCCTATTCTCAGTATACACCCCTCCCCACTGGTTTGTCCACTAAAACGGCCGGAATTTTTTTTGTTCACCCAGATTTAGCCTGAATTATTCAGGTTAGCGCTGCGATCCTCGCTTGTTTTTCTAACGGCAGCCTTTATTTTTGCCTCTTTGCCACACTCCGGCAAAAAAAAGCCCGTCGTCTAACCGCACTGCGGAGTTTCCATGCACCGATTCCTGAAACCTGCTCCGGGATGGCTGATCCTGTGGGCTGTCATTCTGGCCGCCTCCACAACCACTTCCACCCAGGCAATTTCCACCGTGAATTCCGGGCCGTTTCAGGTGGTGTTCCATGATATCGGCGATTCGGACGGCTATCTGATCGGTGAAGGCAACTGGACGGATGTCCAGAAGCAGGACGTTTCCGCCTCCATAACCGCTTGGAGCAGCGTCATCAACAACACCCCGGGGCGCACCCTGACCATGCACGCCTTCTGGGCGGCCGACCTGGGCTCCCGCGTTCTGGGCGGGTCCTCAAGCTACAGGGTATATGACGAGGTCAGCCAGAGCCAGTGGAACATTGGCGAATACACCTGGAAAAATCAGGACAATCCCGAGAACTACGGCATCTCCACTCCGTTCGACACCGTCATTCAGTATGACATGGGCGCCGGGGACGTCGGCTATACCTGGAATTTCGGCGCCGCCGCGCCGACCGCAAACCAGGTGGACTTCCGCTCCGTCGTCACCCACGAGATCGGTCATTCCCTCGGATTCGACTCCTCTTATTACTCAGGCCTTGACACCTTTGGCGTATTCCTCACGAGTCCGACTACCGGCATCTACGCGGGAATCACCGACTGGGATCGGAACCTGCAGGACTCCCTGGGAAATGTCCCGCAAAACGGGTCCTCCGGCACCCCCGGAGACTTCCTGGAAACCAGCGGCTCGGTCTATTGGACCGGCCCCAATGCCACAGCCCTCTATGGCGGCTTGGTTCCGATCTATTCCCCCACGACCTGGCAGGAGGGCTCCAGCCTGGTCCATGTGGACGAAACGGCGCTGGTCAACGACATCATGAGTCCCTCCATCGGTGCGGGTGAAATGAACCGCAACCCTTCCGCCCTGGACTTGGCCATGATGCAGGACATGGGTTGGGCGGTGGTGCCGGAACCCGGCGTGGCCCTGATCGCCCTCGGCAGCCTGGGATGGTTCGCCACGCGTCGCCCCCGGCGCAAGGCCGCCGCCCCCAACCCGGAAACCCGGAGCCCCCGGCGTCGCTGCACCCGCCGCTGCCGCACCCGCGTTATCTGAACTCCGCGCGGGAACTAAAATCCGGTAGCCGGTGGTGTCGTTCGCCGGGACGACGGCGGGAATTATAGTTCCCGCATGCATCCGCTATCCACAACCCCGCCCACCGCCGACCTTACGCCCGCCGCGGCCGCGCCCCCGGCGGTCTTTCCCGCCTTCCATTTCGCCGCGGCCGCGCCGCTGCGGTATGCTGTGCATTTCACCCGCGGCGTGTTCGCCCCGGAAAACCCGCTGCTGGAGCAAGTGCTGGCGGCCGGGCCGGAACCGGCGCCGCAACGCTTTATCTGCGCCCTGGACGCCGGCCTGGTTGCGGCGCAACCGGATCTGGCCACGCGGATCGAAGCCTATGCCGCCGCCCATGCCGGAACCTTGGACTTGGTCTTCCCGCCGCTGGTCCTGCCGGGGGGCGAGGCCGCCAAGAATTCGTTCGACGTCCCGCACCAGCTCCTGCGCCTGGCCCGGCGGCTGCGCCTGCCGCGCCAGAGCCATCTCGTGGCCGTGGGCGGCGGCGCGTTCCTGGACGCCGCCGGGTTCGCCGCCGCGCTCGTCCACCGCGGCATGCGCCTGATCCGCATTCCGAGCACGGTGTTGGCCCAGAATGATTCCGGCGTCGGCGTCAAGAACGGGCTCAATCTCGGCGGCGTCAAGAATTTCCTCGGCACCTTTGCTCCGCCGGCGGCCGTGCTCAATGATTTCGACCTGCTGCGGACGCTGCCGGAACGGCACTGGTGCGCCGGCATGGCCGAGGCCTTCAAGGTCGCCATTATCAAAGACGCCGCTTTTCTGGACTGGCTCCTGGAGCACGCCGCCGCCCTGCGCGGCCGGGACCAGGCCGCCATGGAAACCCTGGTCCACCGCTGCGCCGTCCTGCACCTGGAACACATTGCAACTAATGGCGATCCGTTCGAACAGGGCGCGGCCCGCCCCCTGGACTTCGGACACTGGGCGGCGCACAAACTTGAATCGCTGACCCGCCACGACCTGAACCACGGCGAGGCCGTGGCCCTCGGCATCGCCCTGGATCTGCGCTATGCCGCGGCAATCGGGTTCATCCCCCGGGCGGACGCGCTCCGGGTCATCGCCGGCCTGGCCGCCGCCGGGCTCCCGATTCGGCATGAAGCTCTGGGCTGGCTTGACCTGGCGGGGAAACCGTTTGTCCTGCAAGGGATTGAAGAATTCCGTGAACACCTCGGCGGCCGCCTGGCCGTGACCCTGCCAAAACCGCTGGGCGCCCGCATCGAGATCGACCAACTCGACGAAGCCCTCCTGCAACGACTTCTGGCCGGAACCGACGAACCGTGAACAGTGAAAGCCCCGGCGGGGCGACATAAACGGCACCTGCATTCACCACCACTCCACACTGTCGCCCCTTCCGGGGCTTCAAACCTTTTTCTTTCCTTTCCCTGGGGCTCACGCACCAGGCTACGCACGACCGCCCCGCCGGGGCTCCAACCTAAGCCACTCCAATCCCACTTTCGCGAGCTTTCGCGTATTTAGCGGGCAAAACGGATCGGAGAATAAAGTCCCATGCGTCTTGATACCGTCTCCCGCCACCCGGCGCACCTGACTTACTGCCTGAACGTGCACCCCGGCGAAAGCTGGGCGGAGGCATTCGCGGCCATCCGCGTGCATGCCCTGGCGGTGCGGGACTGGGTGGCGCCGGGTCAAAGGTTTGGACTCGGCCTGCGCCTCAGCGCCGGCGCGGCCGCGGAACTGGACGGTGACCGGAAGGCCCTGGCCGAATTCCGGAAGTTTCTCCGAGAAAATACCCTTTACGTTTTCACCGTCAACGGATTCCCTTATGGCCGGTTTCACGGCGTCCCGGTCAAGGAACAAGTCTATGCCCCGGATTGGCGCGATCCGCGGCGTCTGGAGTACACCCTGCGCCTGGGCCGGATCCTGGCGGCCCTGCTGCCGCGCGGCGTACCCGGCAGCATCAGCACCCTGCCCGGCTCGTACCGGGCCTGGATCCGGACCGCGGCAGATGAGGCGGACGTGCTGACGGGGCTCTGCCGCGCCGCGGCGGGCCTGGCCGAAATCCGGCGCCGGACCGGGCGCACCATCATGCTCGCCATCGAGCCCGAGCCCGACTGTCTCTGGGAGCGTACCGGCGACCTGGTCCGGCTATGGCGTCTCCTGCGTGGGCCCGGTCTGACCCCGAAACTGGCCCCGCTCTGCGGACTGCGCACGCCGGACCTGCGCCACGCCCTGGAACGGCACCTGGGCGTGTGCATGGATGCCTGTCATGCCGCGGTCAATTTTGAACGGCCGGCGGAGGTTCTGAAACGCCTTGCCGCCGAACGCATTCCCGTAGCCAAGATCCAGATCAGCGCGGCCCCGGCCGGTGGCACCGATCCGGAAACCGTGGCGGAATTGGCGGCGCTGGCGGAACCGGTTTACCTGCACCAGACCCGGGTCCGGGCTGCGGACGGCGCGGTCACGGCCTTTGCCGACCTGGAACCGGCGTTGGCGGCCGTGGGCCGGGCAGAAATCCCTCACTTGCAGGAGAGGCGGGATGCTCCGTCGTCAAAAGGGGGGCAAGAGGCCCCCTCTCCCAGTGAAATCCGCACCCACTTTCATATCCCGCTCGGCCTGGAACGGCTCGGCCGGCTGCGTTCGACCCGCGACGAACTGGATGCTGTTTTTTTTGCCCTCCTCCGCGCCGGCGCCACCCGCCACATCGAACTCGAAACCTACACCTTTTCCGTACTTCCGGAACCCATCCGCCGCGACGGTGTCGCCGCCATGCTCGCGGCCGAATTCGCCTGGTTCCTGCGGGAATGGTCGCCGGCCTAACGTGGCACGAACACGGACTTTCACGGACCGACACGGACGACCACGAACGGCGAAGACGAGAACGAATCTGGCATTCTCCGTCCGTGCCGGTCTGTGAAAGTCCGTGTTCGTCGTGTGTGTGCCGGAATTTGCGGGCAGACTATCGCCGCCTTCCGGGGACGTTCCCGGAACCGTCAACCGCTTCAGTAGCAGCGGATTTCGAAGACCCGCGCGCTCCGGCCGCCGGCGTGGATTTCTTCGGCCACCAGTTTCACGGCGTCCGCGGCGCGGGGCGCGAACTCGTGGATCCTGAACCGGGAGCGGTTGTCGTCGCAGACGGCGACGGTCTCCCAGGCGCCGTCTTTCCGCACCGCCACGGAATAGCGCTTCACGAGATAGTCCACGGGCAGGGCGGCGGGATGGTTCATGTCCAAGTCCGTGTCGAACACGATCCGCACGGAGGAAATCGTTTTCGCCTCGTTCCAGGAGAGGGTCAGCGCCTGCGGCATTTCCGCGGCGGGATCAGCGATCCACAGATCCGGCAGGAGATCCGAATGCGAAACGCCGCTGGTCACGTTTTCCGCACGGTACGGTCGCTGCACGGGGGTGATCCCGGCAAACGGCAGGGGGATGTGGTTCCGGTTGCAGTCGCGCCCGAGTTGGATGCCGCGGTTCCGGCGCAGTTTTTCCCATTCGACCGGTTCTGAGTTCTTCGTGACCAGGATCGGCTTGCGGAGCGCATACAGGTTCTCGGTCATGCCGGGTTTCGGCGTGAACGCATGCCCGGGAGCATACCTGCCGGTGAAGCAGCCGTAGGGTTCGACGCCCGAACGGAGCCAGGCGACCTCGCCGTCGGTCAGGATCAGGACGGCATAGAGTCCGGGAGTCAGGGCGGACAGGGAAATGTCCCAGGAAACGTCCTGGCCGCCGGGCTGGATGACGACGGTCTTTTCGGCCAGTGGCTGCCGGTGCGAGAAATGGTTCGGATGCTCGGAGGAGGCAAAGAACAGTTTTACCTCCACCGGCGCCGCCCCGGCATTCCGGAGCGGCAGGACGAGCCGATCCACGCGGCCTTCAGTGACCGGGAAGGACAGTGCCAGCCCTTTCCCGACCGGCAGGTATTCAGCGGAACGCGTGAAGGCGAGAAACTGTTCGCCGCTCGCCGTGACCGTCGCGGTCAGGGCATAGTCCTTTTCGTCGGTGTTCTTCACGCCGGGGATGAACGAGCCGTCCCTGAGGATTTCCTGCTGGATTTCCCGGCACCCGGCCGCGGCAGTCTCACGCGTACTCTGCCGATGGCGGTGCGCGAACGCCGCGGCGATGCCGACGGCATGGCCCATGCTCCCGATGGTCGCCTGCAGCCGCGTGGCGCCGAGGGCGACATGGGACACGCTCATGTCGCGCCCGACCAGCCAGAGGTTGTCCATGTCCTTGGCGTAGAGCGAGCGCAGAGGCACGGTGAAGACCCAGGGGAAACAGGCGTGGATGTTGGGTTTGAGCTTTGACTTGAAGCCGCCGGGGACATGGATGTCGATGTTCCAGCCCGCATAGGCGACGGCGTCCTCGAAGGGAGTGCGTTCCACGATGTCACGCTCGCGGAGGATGTAGTCGCCGACAATGCGGCGGCTTTCGCGTTTCGCGGGGGTAATACTCACATTGTCCAGGGAATAGCATTCCATCCTGCGGGCGGGATCGCTTTTCAGGAAGGCCCAGACGCCATAGGTGCACTTGAGCAGCTCCCGACGGATGCTTTCGTATTCGCCGATGGGATCGTTGTGGTCGCCGGCATATTCGACCCACCAAAAACCGATATCAACCGGGCCTTTATACATCGTCAGGCGGTCCGGAAGATCCTCTTCCTTCGTGTATTCATAGGCCCAGGCCGGACGCTCGAACCGGGTCGGGATTTTTTTCTCGCTGGCCCGGAAGAGCACGGAGGCGCCCATGATCCCCTGGTCCGGCTGGTCGGGGGCGAGCAGCTCGCCGAACTCGGCCCGGCCCTCGCGGCCGGTGCGGGATTCGCAGCCGGCCAGGGCGGCGACGGTGCCGTCCCCGGTGGCGTCGACGAACTGTTCCGCGATGAACTTGTAGTTCCGCTCCGTCCCGGCCTGCGAACCGTAGACCGCGGCAACCTTGCGGCCGCAGGCGTCGACCGCATGCAGATTCAATTCGGAATAGACATCGACCTTCTCGTTTTCACACCAGAACAGCATGACGGAGCTGTTCATGGTGTTGCGAAAAAAGGGGTCCAAGGCAACCAACTGTTCCTTCAGTTCCTCGACCGGGCCGCCTTCGCGCATGTTGGGGAACAAGCCGAAGCAGGCGGCGCCGTCGATGGACACGCCGATTTCCGAGCAGGCGTTTCCGCCCAGGCCGGCCTTGTTGTCGACGAGCGCGACCCGGAGGCCCTTCCGCGCTGCCGTGACCGCGGTGATCACCCCGCCTACGCCGCCGCCGGCAACCAGGAGGTCGTAGTTCTTTTCGATGTACTTCATCGGATGTCCTTTCCCGGCCGCCTGACGGCGCGGAAGCCGTGGCGCGGATCTGCCCGGAGCGTGAGATAGAAAGGCAAACTATACTTCCCGGCCGGGCGGCCACACCTGCGGCTTCCGCGGGGCGGCGAGTCCGAAAATTCGGGGGCCGTCGGCATCCATCGAGGGCTCTCGATGGCCCGCGACGGGTGCCGATGGCCCTCGAAAGCCCCCGGCCTGGTTCTCCATCGCCACCGCCCACGGGCACACACAGAGCCCCGTTCCCTTCAGGCCTTGTTGCGGCAATACCAGTCGTAGACGGTGTGGAGGCCGTCGCGGAGGGAGGTGCGGTGGTGCCAGCCGAGGGCGTGGATGCGGGAGACGTCGGTGAGCTTGCGCGGGGTGCCGTCAGGTTTGGTGGCATCCCAGAGAATCTCGCCGCGGAAACCGACGACGTCGCGGACGGTCTCGGCCAGTTCGCGGATGGTCTGGTCCTCGCCGCTGCCGACGTTGAGGTGCTGTTCGCCATCGTAGTTCTGAAGAAGAAAGAGACCGGCGGCGGCCAGGTCGTCGACGTAGAGGAATTCGCGGCGGGGCGAGCCGGTGCCCCAGCAGGTCACGCTCGCGTCGCCACGGACCTTGGCCTCGTGGAAGCGGCGCATCAGAGCGGGCAGGACGTGGGAGTTCTGGCCATCGAAATTGTCGTTGATGCCGTAAAGATTGGTGGGCATCATGGAGATGAAGTTGCAGCCGTACTGGCGGCGGTAGAACTTGCAGAGTTCGATGCCGGCGATCTTGGCGATGGCATAGGCCTCGTTGGTCGGCTCCAGTTCGGCGGTGAGCAGCGATTCCTCTTTGATCGGCTGCGGGGCGAACTTGGGGTAGATGCAGGTGCTGCCAAGGAACAGCAGTTTTTTCACGCCGTTCTGCCAGGCGCCGTGGATGAGGTTGGCCTCGATCATCAGGTTCTGGTAGATGAACTCGGCGGGGTAGGTGTTGTTGGCGTGGATGCCGCCGACCTTGGCGGCGGCGACCACCACCACCTCGGGCTTTTCGGCCTGGTAGAAAGCCTCGACGGCGGCCTGGCGCGTCAGGTCCAGCTCCGCGAGTTCGCGGGTGACGATATTGGTGAAACCGTTGCCCCGGAAGCAGCGGCCCAGAGCGGAGCCCACCAGCCCGGTGTGCCCCGCGAGATAAATCTTGCTCTGCTTATCCATATGAAATTTCCCGTGAATCCTGCATGATCCACGAATGTCACGAACGCGGAGAAACCCGCATTCGTGCCGATTCGTGGAATTCGTGGATAAAACCGTGTGCTTCGGCCTTATTCCTGCGGGTTGCGGACGTCGAAGCCGCCGGTCTTGAGATGGACTTCGCGCTTGGCCTGGTCCAGGTCGGATGCGACCATTTCCTTCACCAGTTGCTGGAGGTTGTATTCGTGGGTCCAGCCGAGGACGGTTTTGGCTTTGGTCGGATCGCCCAGCAGCAGTTCGACTTCGGTCGGCCGGTAATAGCGCGGATCGACGCGGACGATCACGGCGCCGGTTTCGGCATTCACCCCGGTCTCCTCCACGCCCTTGCCCTTCCATGCAATTTTGATGCCGACTTCGGCGAAGGCGGCGTTGACAAAGTCGCGGACGGTGGTGGTGACGCCGGTGGCCAGGACATAGTCGTCCGGCTTCTCCTGTTGCAGGATCAGCCACATGCCGCGGACATAGTCCTTGGCGTGACCCCAGTCGCGCTTGGCGTCGAGGTTGCCGAGGTAGAGACTGTCGAGCAGGCCCAGGCTGATGCGGGCGACGGCGCGGGTGATCTTGCGGGTGACAAAGGTTTCACCACGCAACGGGGACTCATGGTTGAAGAGAATGCCATTGCTGGCATGGATGCCGTAGGCTTCCCGGTAGTTGACGGTGATCCAGTAGCCGTAGAGCTTGGCGACGGCGTAGGGGCTGCGCGGGTAGAACGGCGTCGTCTCCCGCTGCGGAATGGCCTGGACCAGGCCGTAGAGTTCCGAGGTGGAGGCCTGGTAGAAGCGGGTCTTCTTGGCGAGCCCCAACAGGCGGACGGCCTCC
>CAITSE010000204.1 GCA_903894975.1 uncultured Lentisphaerota bacterium | reverse complement strand
GGAGAAGGGCGGGGCGCCGCAGAGCATGTGGTAGAGCGTGGCGCCGAGGCTGTAGATGTCGGCGCGGGCGTCGACGTTCTTGGCGTCCTGAGCCTGTTCCGGGGCCATGTAGGCCGGTGTGCCCATCATGACCTGGGACATGGTCAGGCCGGCGTCCTCCTCGGAACGTTCCTTGGCAATGCCGAGATCGGCGAGCTTGACCTCGCCCTTGCGGGTGAGCATGATATTTTCAGGTTTGATATCGCGGTGGACGATTTGGAAATCCGCGGCGGCGGCCAGGGCTTCGGCAACGCCGGCGATGATGTCCAGCGCCTGGGCCTCGGTCAACGCGCCCTTGCGCATGAGGTCGCGGACGCTGCCGCCGTCGACAAACTCCTGAATGATGTAGTAAAGGCCGGTCTTTTCGTCGCGTTCGGCGTCCATGACGGAGATGACATTGGCGTGCTTGATACGACAGGCGAGCTTGGCTTCGCGCATGAATCGGTCGGCGAACTGCGGATGGCTGGCGGCGATTTCTGGCGGCAGGATTTTGACAGCGACCGGCACGTCCAGGGTCTGGTGCTGGGCCAGGTAGACGGCGCCCATGCCGCCACGGCCGAGTTCCCGCCCGATCTTGCATTTTCCCAGCATCTGTCCGGCTTGAAGCCCTTGGAATTGGCCGCCGGCCTGTGGTTTGTTCGCCGCGGGCGGAGGAGCGCCGGGGGCGCTGGGCATGGTTGCGGCTTCCGCGGCTTCCGCTCCGGGTTGGCCGGCCGAGCTTGCGGCCGTGGCCATGGTTTTGTCGGAACCTTCCGGAGACACTTTTGAAGGCATGATCTCGCTCATACGGGGATTCCTTTGTCCGGCAACCGTGAACCTGCAAGAGATAGCATCACCATAAGCGCTGGCCCGGGGATTTGCAATGGCTGAAGGCGCGCGAGGATTTGCGTTCCTTCAGACCGGCATCAGTGGCCGGTCCTTGTCAAGGTGTGGTGTGGGAAGGGAAGGGTTGCAGGTGTCGGGCACCAGCGCCTGGTTGACCATCGGCACGCTCACGCCGCCACAGTACACAATGCCCAGTGCCTTCATGTCTAAGAGCCTTGGCGACGGGAAATTCTTCTCTGGCGCCGGCGGTAGGATTAGCGGTGGATGGGTTCGCGTTGCGGGGAGAACCGGCTTATGGCCCGACCTTCAGACGCAGGAAACGGCGGGGGACGGAGCCTACGGGCGCGGCATCTTGCACCTGCACCTGGAGTTGTGGAGGTGAGCCACTTTCCAGGACGCAGCCCGGCGGCGACCAGGCGCCGCCGTGCCAGGTGCTCACGGTCGCCCACCCGGCCGGGTTGGTCAGGTCGTTGCTGCCTTGCACCGTGAGCGTCAGGTCGGTCGCATCGGTGTTGCGAGTGAAGGAGAGGGCCAGGTAACTCGTGCCGGAGGCGATGGCCGTGGTGGCGACCGGGAGCGCGTCCGCGGCGGCCGTGTACGGGCTGACACCGAGGGCGTAGGCCATCAGATTGGGGATGCCGGCCGCGTTGTTCACCATCGCGCCTCCGCTTACGGCCGGGTCCGCCGCGTTCGCGCCGAACTGGGCGGCGTTCCAGGTGTCCAGCGGCGGGGCGGCAACGGTCACGGCGGCGGTTCCGCTTCTGCCGCCGCTGGCGGCCGTGACGGTGTACGGTCCGCCGGCGGTGTTGTCCGCGGCGAAGGAGCCGCTGCCGGTGATGCCGCCGCCGTCGACACTCCAGGTAAAGGCTGGCTGCGAGGACAGGGGAGCGCCGTACTGATCCAGGGCGGTGGCGGTGAATGCCATCGTCGCGCCGGGCAACAGGCTGGCGTTTGCCGGCGAGACCGCGACCGCGGTCAACACCGGCGCCGGCAGTGCGGTGACGGTGACGGTCGCGCTTCCGCTGAGGCTGCCGCTGGTGGCGGTCACCGTGTAGGGGCCGCCGCTCGATCCGGTCGCGGTGAACAGGCCGCCGGTCGTGATGGTTCCGCCGCCGCTTACGATCCAAGCGAAGACGGGTTGGGGCGACAGCGGGGCGCCGTATTGGTCGAGGCCGGTGGCGGCGAACTGCCGGGTGGCGCCGGCCTGCACGGCGGCGCTCGCGGGCGTGACCGAGACGGTGGTCAATCCGGGCGAAGGAAGGGTCAGGCTGGTGTCGTCCAAATAGACGGAGGCGGCAGCGTTGGTGAGCTGGACGGTCACGCTGTTCAGCTTGGTGGTGTCGGGCGTCAGAGTGGCTCCGAAGGCTCCGGCCAGATCCAGGGTCACCTCATGCCAGGTGTTGGCGGCCATGGTAACGCCGCCGACGCCGCCGTCGACTTTCCAATACGCGGAGTTCGTGGTGTTGCTGAAGGTGGTCGACGTATAGTTCGGGGCGCCCAACTGGGCGATGACCCCGGAGATCGTGGAGGCCGACTGGATGTAGATGTAGGTTTTCAACGTCGTCTTGCCGACGGGAATGACCAGGTTGCTGGCGGTCAGTCCGCACTGATAATACTTGTCTCCTGTGGCGCCATAGGCCGCCGTGCCGGAGTGGACGGGCGCGGTGGACGAGAGGACCAGGAACGTTTTGGTTCCCGAGTAGGCGCAGCCGTTCCGGGGTGCGTCGTCGAACAGGATTACCGGGGCCGCCACGGAGATCAGGGCCGTGCCGGTTTTCCCCGTGCCGGCGGCGGTGACCGTGTACGGTCCGCCGGTCGCGGTTCCCGAGGTGAAGAGGCCGCTGCCGTTGATGGTGCCGCCGCCGCTCACGGCCCAGGTGAAAGTCGGTTGCGGCGCCAGGGCGGCGCCATACTGGTCGATGCCGGTGGCGGTGAAGGGCTGGGTCGCGCCGGTCAGGATGGTGTTGCTGGCGGGGGTCACAGTCACCGAGGTCAGCACCGGCGGGGGGAGGGTGACGGACACGGTTGCGGTTCCGCCGATGCCCGCGCTGGCGGCCGTGACTGTGTGGGGTCCGCCGGCCGCGGCGCCCGAGGTGAAGAGGCCGCTGCCGTTGATCGTGCCGCCGCCGGTCACGCTCCAGGCAAAGACGGGTTGCGGCGACATGCTGGCGCCATCCTGGTCGATCGCTGTGGCCACGAACGCCTTGGTGGTGCCGGTTAGCAGGCTGGCGCTGGCCGGCGAAACCGTGATGGAGGTCAGGACCGGGGGAGCGCCGCCTCCGCCGGTGACGGTCACGCCGGCGGTTCCGGAGATGCCGCCGCTCGCGGCGATCACGGTGTACGGTCCGCCGGCCGTGCCGCCGGCGGTGAACAGGCCGCTGCCGGTGAACGCGCCTCCGCCATTCACGCTCCAGGTGAAGGCCGGTTGCGGGGAGAGCAGGGCGCCGTACTGGTCTTTGGCCACCGCGGTAAAGGTCTGGTTCGCACCGGCCTGCACGCTGGCGCCCGCCGGGGCCACGGCAATCGTGGTCAATATCGGCGCGCCGCCGCCGCCGACCACGGTCACGCTGGCGGTTCCGGTCTGACCCAGGCTGGACGCGGTCACGGTGTACGGCCCGCCAGCGTTGGTGCCGGTGGCGAACAGGCCGGTGCCGTCAATGGTTCCGCCGCCGCTCGCGCTCCAGGCCACGGAGGGCAGGGCCAGGGTTGTGCTGCCCTGGTCTTTGCCGATGGCGACGAACTGCCGGGTTGAACCCGGTGGCAGCGCGACGGCCGCCGGGGCCAGGGTGATGGAGGCCAGGACGGGCGTGAACCCATCCGGGGGAACCAGGAACACATCGTCCATATAGACGGATTCCGAGCCGCTGGTGAACTGGGTCAGCACGGAGCCGAGCTTGGTCGTGCCCGGGACCAGGCTGGCGCCGAACGCGCCGGCCAAGTTCAGTTTCACCTCATGCCAGGTATTGGCGGTCATGTTGACGCTGCCCGGTGCGCCGTCGACCGTCCAATACGCCGTGCTGGAGTTGTTGAAGGTGAAGCTCTGGTAGGTCGGCGGTCCCAGCGCCACCATGAAGGAGAGGACGCCGGTCGCGGGGCTTTTCACGTAGACGTACATTTTCAACGTCGTCTGTCCGGCGGGAACGACCAGCTTGTTCAGGGACAGTCCGAGCTGGGGCGACCCGCCGGCGGTCGCGCCATAGGCGGCCGTGCCGGAGTGGACCGGCGAGGTGAGCGCGGCGATGCTGCCCGAGTAGGTGCAGCCGTTCTGCGGCAGGTCGTCGAAGAGGCAGATTCCGCCCATGCCGGCGACGCCCGGCGGGGGCAGGAGCGACCGCGGCGGCAGGACCGGCCCGGGCGCGGGCAGGGTGGAGACCCGCGCCGGATACAGGGCGTCCGGCTTGGCCACCACCGGCGCGGACAACTCCGGCACCAGGCTGACGTCGTCCATGTAAATCGTTTCCGCCGCATTGGTTACCTGGGCCACAACCGTGTTCAGCTTGGTGACGCCCGGGGTGAAGGTCTTGCCGGCCGCGGCGAAGGTGGCCGCCAGATTCAGCGTCGCCAGGTGCCACGTGTTTGGCGTAATGGCGTCGGGCTTGCCCTTGGTGGTGGTTCCGGAGAACCCGTCGACCGTCCAGACGCCGGTGCTGGAAGAGAAGCTTGCGGTCGGGTAACTGCCCGAGCCTTGTTGGACCATGAACCCGCCGATGCCGGTGGCGGTGCCGGAGATGTAGAACCAGAACTGGACCGCGGTTTTGTCCGCGGGCACCACCAGGCCGTGGCAGCTCAACCCGAACTGGGCGTACGCGCTTGCCGTCCCGCCGTAGGCCGCCGTGCCGGAATGGACCGGCGTCCCGGCCTGGGCCGCGACTCCGGTGAAGGTGCAGCCGTTCCGCAGCGTGTCGTCGAAAAGGACCAGACTGCCTCCCGCCGGCGGGGCGAGGACGGACAGCGTGGCGGCGCCCTGGACGCTTCCGTTCGCGGCCGTCACCATGTAGGGGCCGCCGGCCACGGCACAGGCGGAAAACACTCCGTTGTCGTCGATGGCGCCGCCGCCGGTGACGTCCCAGTCAATGGCCGGTTGCGGCGACAGCGCGCCGCCGAACTGGTCATACCCGGTCGCGGTGAACAGCCGGGATCCGCCCGCGGCGATGGTTGTGCCGGTCGGGGAAACGGCGATCGAGGTCAGAACCGGCGCCGCTGAGGAAACCGCGACCTGGTCGAACTGCGCGTCCGCCAATGTGCCGGGGTTGTGGCTGGTGACGGCAAGCCCGGCATACACGGAGGCGCCCATGGCGATGGTGGCGGTGCCGATCGGCGTCCAGGCCGAACCGTCCGGCGAGGTTGAGCCCGTCAGGACGGAACCGTTCCGGACAAGCTTGACCCAATAGTAAGGAGTCTGGGCGTTCCACGGCACCACGGCGGCGGTGGCGCCGTTGGTGGCCGCGCGGGATTGGAAGAAGCTTCCGTTTCCGCCCGGGGTGACGCCGACCATGGCCGTTTTGGCATTCGCGTCCAGGGTTTCGCGGATCATGATGCCGGCCTTGACCCAGGGATTCTGGGCGCCGCCCGTGGTGGTGCCGTTTTTCAGGCTGGCCACCCGGGCGGTGATGGCGCCGTCGCCATTGAGGGGGCGGTAGACATAGCGGAACTGGTCGCTGCAGCCCCAGATGTCGTTGCCCTCGCCGGTGACGTCGAAGACGCCGTCGCACCAGGAGGCCCGGCCTGCCAGCCCGGGACTGCCGATGTCCGCGGTCTGCCAGGGACTGGGTTGGGGCAGTTCCCAAGCCCGGATGTAATCGATTTCCAGGGTCGTCGGAAAAGGATAAGACCCGTCCGGGTAACCGGGCCAGCTCCCGCCCACGGCCAGGTTCGCCAGGAGATACATTGGCGACATGTAATGGACATAGCGCCGGAGCGTTCCCTGCGGGACGTCGTCCAGGTACCAACTGATCCGGCCGGGCTTCCAGAGAAAGCCAATGGTGTGAAACCCCGCGGAGTAATTAACCGTGCCCGACGTGACATACTGCCCGACCTCCTTGCGGACGCCGCCGCCCACATACGGATAGAGCGGGCTCACATGGCTGGAAAAGTACAGGGTTTTGGTCTTGTCCCCGAGGTTTTCGAAGATGTCATATTCCGGCGGCCACCCGCCTGGATCGGCCGGGAGCAGCCAGAATGCCGGCCATTGCCCCTTGCCCGCAGGCATCTTGCAGCGGATTTCGAAGTATCCGAAGCGCTGGTAGAAGGAGCTCTTTGTGATCACCTCTCCCGAGGAATAGTCGCAATCCGGGCGGGTGATGCCGTCTCCGCACAGGCCCGGCCCCTGGCCGACTCCGCCCGGCGGATGGTCGTGAATGGCATTCAGCTTCAGCGTGCCGTTGGAGATGGCGATGTTGTTGGGGGAATCCACATACCACTCCTGCTCGCCGTTGGAGCGCAAGGTGCCCAGGCCGGGCGTCCACTTGCTTCGGTCCAGGCCGGTGCCGTCCGGGTTGACGCCGAGGAACTCATCCTCGAACGTGAGCGTCCAGCCCGGGGCCGGCGGATTGGCATGGCCGTTCAGGGCCATCGCCAGCACCAATGCCAGGGAGAGCAAGAAAAGAGGCCGGGAAAGAAACTGTCGCATAGTACCGTTCATCTCACTCGGTTCATCACGGGATCAGAGGGATCACGGGTCGATCTTCAGCCGCAGGAAACGGCGGGGCGCCGAGCCCACCGGCGCGGTGTCCTTGACCTGGACCTGGACTTGCGGCGGGGCACCGCTTTCCTGGACGCGGTCCGGGGGCGACCAGGCGCCGGCGTGCCAGGTGCTCACGGCCGTCCACCCGGCCGTATTGGTCAGGTCGCTGCTGCTTTGCACGGTGAGCGTCAGGTCGGTCGCCGCCGTGTTGCGGGTGAAGGAGAGTGCGAGATAGCTCGTGCCGGAGGTCGTGACCGTGGCGGCGGCCGGCAGGTCGGTCGCCGCGGCCGTGTATGGGTTCACCCCGAGCGCATAGGTGGTCAGATTGGGGATGCCCGCCGCGTTGTTCACCACGGCGTCGCCGCTGACGGCCGGGTTCCCCGCGTTGGCGCCGAACTGGGAGTTCTTCCAAGTGTCATGGGGAGTTCCCGTGATCGTCACGTTGGCGGTTCCGATCACTCCGGCGCTGGTGGCGGTGACGGTGTAGGGTCCGCCGCCGGCGCCGGTCGCGGTGAAGAGTCCGCTGCCGGTGATCGTTCCGCCGCCGCTGACGCTCCAGGCGATGGCCGGCTGGGGTGACAGGTCATACCCGTACTGGTCTTTGGCAACGGCCGTGAACTGCTGGGCCTGAGCGGCTTGCACACTCGCATCCGTCGGGGTCACGACCAGCGTGGTGAAGACCGGGGCCGGGGCCGTCAGGCTGGTGTCGTCCAGATAGATGGTCTCGGACGCACTGGTGAACAGGACCGTCACATTGTTTAACTTGGTCGTGCCGGGCGTCAGAGTGGCGCCGAAGGCTCCGCCCAGGTCCAGGGTCACCTCATGCCAGGTGTTGGCGGTCATGGCGACGCGGCCGGCGACACCGTCGACCTTCCAATACGCGGTGTTCGAGCTGTTGCTGAAGGTGGTCGAGGTGTAGTTCGGGGCACCCAACTGGGCGATGAACCCGGAAATCGCGGTGGCCGACTGGATGTAGATGTAGGTTTTTACCGTGGTTTTGCCGACGGGAATGACCAGGTTGCTGCCGGCCAGACCGCCCTGGTAAGAAGATCCGGATGTGGCACCATAGGCCACGGTGCCGGAGTGGACGGGCGCGGTGGACGAGTACGCCAGGACCGTTTTGGCTCCATAAAGGGTGCAACTATGGACGGCATCGTCGAACAGGATCAGCGATGAGGTCACGGTGACGTTGGCGGTGCCGCTCTTGCCGCCGCCCGTCGCCGTCACGATGTACGGTCCGCCGGCGGTGCCGCCGGCCGTGAACAGGCCGTTGACGTCGATGCTGCCGCCGCCGCTAACGCTCCAGGCGAAGGTCGGCTGCGAGGCCATGGCGATGCCGTGCTGATCTTTGGCGACCGCACTGAACTGCTGGGTCGAAGAGATGGCGACGCCTGCGGCGGCCGGCGTTACGGCGATCGAGGTCAGCACCGGGATGGCGGGGTCCACCACCGTCACACTCGCGGTGCCGTCAATTCCGCCGCTGGAAGCCGTGACCGTGTACGGTCCGCCGGCGGTTCCGCCGGCGGTGAACAGGCCGTTGGTGTCGATGCCGCCGCCGCCGCTGGCACTCCAGGCGAAGGTCGGTTGGGGTGACATCGCGGCGCCGTACTGGTCCCGGCCGGAGGCGCTGAACTGCTGGGTCGTGCCGGTCGCCACGCCGGCGCTCGTGGGGGAGACGATGATCGAGGTCAGGACAGGCGGCGGCAGGGTCACGGTGACGCTGGCGGCGCCGCTCGAGCCGCTGCTGGAGGCTGTGACGATGTAGGGGCCGCCGGCGCTGCCGCCCGCGGTGAACAGACCGTTGGTGTCAATGCTGCCGCCGCCGCTGACGCCCCAGGCGAAGGCCGGTTGCGGCGATATGAGCGCGCCGTACTGGTCCCGGCCGGTCGCGGTGAACTGCCGGGTGTCGGTGGTGAGTACGCTGACGTTGGCCGGCGCGACGCTGACCGTGCTCAGGATCGGCGTGCCTCCGTTCACCGTCAGTACCGCGTCGTTGCTGGTCGCGGTCCCGATGGTGTTTTGGACGGTTACGGCGTAGGCGTTGCCGTTTTCCCCGGCGGTCACCGGCGAGATGGTGTATGTGGAAGCGGTCGCACCGCCGATGTTCGCGCCGTTCCGGGTCCACAGGTAATCCAGCGGCCCCGAACCGGCGGCGGTCACGCTCAGGATCACGGTCTGCCCGACGCTCACGGTGCGGCTGGCGGGGCTGGCGATGATGGAAGGGGCTGTTGCCGAGGAGGTAACCGCCAGGGTGGCCGTGCCGCTGGCAAGGCTTCCCACGCTGTTGGTAACGACCACGCTGAACTGGGCACCGTGATCGGTAAGCGCGGGAGACGTGATGTTGTACGCGGAGCCGACGGCGTTGGCGATGACCACGCCGTTCCGCCGCCACTGGTAGCTCAGGGGCGGCGTGCCGGCGGCGGTCACGCAGAAGGTGACGCTCTGCCCCACGGTCACGCCCGTGTCGGCGGGCTGGGACAGGATGACCGGGGCCGTTGCTGTGGTCGGGCCGAGGGTCAGCATCAGGTGGGCCGAGCCCGTGCCGCCGGCGTTGGCGGCGCCGAGCACAACGTCATAGGCGCCTTCGATGCCGGCCGAGGCCGTGCCGGTGATGATGCCCGTCGCGGGGTTGAGGGTGAGCCCGGAAGGCAGATTTGCGGCGCTGAAGGCGGTGGGCGTGCTGGTGGCGGCAACGGTGCAGGTGAAAAGGCTCCCGACGGTTCCGGCGGCGGTCTGCGGGTTGGCGAGCACCGGCGGCAGGTTGGGATCGGCGATCACGATTGCGGCCCGGTTGCCGATGTACCCGTTGAGGAGCGCGCCGCCGACGGGACTGCTCAGGTACACCCAGACGGCGACATTCCCGGAGGCCGTCGCATTGTTGAGCACCGGGATGGTGATGGTCTTGTCGGCCGCATCGCCGTCCGCCCAGGACAGGGTGCCAGAAACATTGGTGTAATCCGCTCCGGCAACGGCGGTTCCGGCCATGAGGCTGTAACTGACCGAGACCGCGCCGTCGGCGCCGCCGATGCGGGAAACGGGAACGCTGACGGACCCGGCGGTGCGGGTGACCGCGTACCCGGCGTCGGTCGCGCCGCAGGCACCGATGACATTGGTGAAATACGAGTACCTGCCGAACTGAAGGACGCCGGCCCGCGTGGCCGCCGGATCCACAATCGTGACCGTAGCCCGGTAGGCCATGCCCATATCCACGCCCTGGGGATTGAGGAGCTCGAACCGGAACGTCTTGTTGCCGGACGAACCCGGATTGTTCAGGATCGGGATGGCGACGGTCTTGGGCGAGAGGTCGCCGTCCGCC
Source organism: uncultured Lentisphaerota bacterium (assembly GCA_903894975.1). GTDB lineage: Bacteria > Verrucomicrobiota > Lentisphaeria > Oligosphaerales > CAITYL01 > CAITSE01. Next base: position 31,235 of record CAITSE010000204.1, on the reverse strand, counting down.
CACTTGATGACGCCCGTCACCGACGTGGCCCCCGCCTGGATCGGCGTGTAGTCGCTTGTGGTGGCGCTGCCGCCCTGGGTGTCGTAGTTGACGCTGACGGGGCCGACCCCGCGGCCGACGCGGTGGACGGTGATGGCGGTGGCTCCGGCATCCTTCATGACCGCGTAGGACGTGGCATTCAGCATCACCAGGTCCGAATCGTCGTTGTAGAGCGTGACCAGCGCGTCGGCATTGTTGCCCAGCCCGGCGCCGCCGGCCGGATTGCTCAGGACCAGCGCGAAATCCCGGTCGCCATCGTAGACGTTGTCGTTCAGAAGGGGGACGGTGAAGGTCTTGGGCGCCGTGTCGCCGTCTGCCCAACTGAGCGTCCCGGTGACCGCGGTGTAACTGGTTCCGGCGACGGCTTGGCCGTCTCGGGTCGAATAGGTTACGGAGACCGCGCCCGCAGCCGACCCGGAGCGGGTCACGGTGCCGGTGAGGACGCCCTGGTTTTCCCGCGCATTGTAGTTGGCCGTGCTGAATTCGAGCTTCGGCGCCGTGCCGGCGGCGCGGATGCGGAGCACAAGGTCGGAGCGGAAGGTCGGGAGGGTCAGAATTTGCGAGCCGCTGTTCACGGTGAAGGTCTGGACGGTGTTGCCCGTCGCGGGATCGAGCCATTGCCCCTGCATGCCGGCGGCCGGGATGAGCAGGGTCACCCTGGCGCCGGCCAGGGGCGTGGTATGGCTGGTGGCATGGGTGAAGTATCCGGCGATGTCCACGGCGCTGCCCAGCACCGACCCGGTCATCTGGTTGGAGGGGTTCAGGGTCGCCGTCATGGGTACGGCCGATGGGTCGAAATCGGCCGTGAAATTGGCCAGGATCTTGGCCAGTGCCCGCTCTTCCGTGCCGATGTACTGGTTGGTGATCCCGGCGCCGGCCTCGCAGGAGTTCTGGTCAAAACTTACCAGCCAGAACAGGCACCCGGCCTGGTTGGTAAACGCGCTCCAAATGCTGATGCGGTAGCGCGCGGGATCGTACTTGCCGTAGGGCGTATAGTTCCCATCTTCACCGTAGAGCAGGGGCTTGTCGGGATAGGTGGCGTGATTGCGCTGGCAGGAGGCCGCCAGGTCGGCCATCTTCAAGTTATCGTCCGGCGTGTACCGGTGCGGTGCCACGACCGCCAGGCCGGACTCGTCAAGCTGGCCCTGCGGATTGCTGATGGTCAGCGGATGTTGATAGGGGTCTTTGACGCCGCAGATCCCGGTGACGGTGTCCAGGTACGTCTGGGTGACGCTGTTCAGTTCATTGCCCAGTTCCCAGACGTCCACATACGCCGAGAAGCGGTTGAGCATGTAGGTGTGGTATTTCTCGGCCGCGGCCTTGACCGCCGGGTTGGACACATCGTAGTTGGGGATGATGAGATTCGGGTGGAGCATGAACGCCAGCATGAGTTTGAAGCCGGACTGATGCAACAACTGGTAATACTGGTCTTCGACTTTCCCCAGGGCGGTGTCGTAGTTGTTTTTCCCGGACCCGCCGACATTGAACCCGTTGACCGTGAGGTTGTTGCCATAATTGTTCGTGGCATTGGTGTGGCAGGCCTGGGCATTGTCCCGGATCATGTTGATTCCGGCGGCCCGGAAGGGAGCCATGAAGGTCGGAAAGGTCGGCGCGTCCACGCCGCCGTTGCCGGTATAGGCGGGCTTGTTGAAGCCGTTCGCATAGAACGGGCGGCTGTCGCCCTCGGTGATGAAGGTGCGGGTGTTCCCCGGTTGCATGCGCAGAAAGCCGCTGTTGCCCGAGGCCGTGCAGGTGAAGTTGCCGCCGGTGACGAACTTGCCCGCGCCGTTGTCGAAGGTCAGGCTCCAGGTCCAGTTCCCCAGTTCCATGGGCGCGAAGCGCAGTTTCCAAGTGGCTGTGTCGTAATAAAATCCGCCGACGGTGTAACTCTTTGCCGAGGGCGAGGTGAAGACCGCCGTGATGGTCACGTCCTCCCACGGGTTGGCGTAGCTCCCGCTCTCGGTCATGGTCAGTTCGTAGATGTCGTACCGGCCTAGGCTGCCGCCGCTTGTGGTGTTGGCCGCAACCGTCACCGGAACCAGCACGGGCGTCACCGTGACGCTGGCCGTGGCGATCTGGCCGCCGCTTGTCGCCGTCACCGTGTACGGTCCGCCGGCGGTGCCGCCGGCTGTGAACAGGCCGCTGCCATTGATGGCGCCGCCGCCGCTCACGCTCCAGCCGAAGGTCGGCTGCGGCGACATCGCGGCGCCAAACTGGTCCTTGGCGGTCGCGGTGAACTGCTTGGTCGCGCCGGTCAGCACCGCGGTGTTCGTCGGCGCCAGGGTGATGGATGTCAGGACCGACGGCGGCGGCGCCACCGTCACGGTAACGTCTTTAGTCGCCGTCAAGGTCCGGTCGATGGCGGTCAACCGGAAGACGTATGTGCCTGTCGCGGTTAGTCCGCCGACCGCGGTGTTCTTCGCACCCTGGTTGGCGAAAACAGGAGAGGCTCCGGCCGGTGCGCTCTGGACGGACCACCAGTGGGTCAGCACATCGCCGCCGGGCCGCCAGGGCGTGATCGCGGCGGCGTCGGGATCGCTGGTAACCGCCGCCAGGGAGGTGGTGGCGGTCGGCAGCGTGATCGTGGCGGCCGTGGCCGTGGCACTGGAAATCACCGGCGCCGTGTTCGCGGGATAAACCGGAACCGTCAGTTGCTGGGAAACGGTGTGCGTCGGATCGCTGAGCGAATACTGGAAGACATAATTGCCGGCCACCGTCTGGTTGGACACGGAGCACGTGCTCGTGGTTTGCCCCGCCAGCGCCGCATTGGCCCCCGCCGGCTGGCTGACCAGACTCCACTGGTAGGTCAGAGCATCGCCCTCGGGATCCCTTCCGCCGCCGCGCAGCGTGGTGGTGCTGGTCGGCAGCGTGACAACGACGGGCCACCGATTGTGGCTGTTCCCGATATACGGAGGCTGGTTTCCCGCGTATACCGTCAGCTCGACGGTGCGCGTGACGGTGTGTGTGGCATCACGGACCGCGACGGCGAAGACATAGTCGCCGGCGACCGTCATTCCGCTCACGTTGGTGGTTGCCGAGGATGGGGTTGCGAGGATGGCTGCGGCTCCCGCCGGCTGGCTCGCCACCGACCAAGCATAGGAAATGGCGTCCAGCTCCGGATCCCGTGCCGCCGCCGACAGCGTCGCGGCGGAGGCGGGTTGCGTCAGGAATGAGGGCGTGGCTTTCCAGTCGGTCAGGGTCGGTGGCTGATTGGTTTCATGGGGATACACCGTCAGCACCGACGACCCGGGAACGGTGACGGTCAAGGTTCCGCCCACGGTGACGGTGAACAGCCCCAGTTCTGTGTAATCGGTGGCGTTGGTGGTCGAGTAACAGGCGCCGTATTCGCCGGCGGGAAGCCCGGACAGGTCGAGGGTCTTCGGCACTTGGCTGACGGTGTTGTTCAGGAGAACCACCGTCATTTTGCCGTTGCGGACAAAGGCGAGCGGGCGGATGTTGGTCGTGCTCGAAGCGGCTTCCACCCGCACGGCGCCGGGGCGCACGTAGCGCGTGACCTGGCGGATCTGCCAGTATTGGGCCGTGCGGCTGAACCACGAATGGGACGCATCAGGCGGCAGGACATCGTTCCATGCGTAAATCTCCCATACCGAGACCCCGCCTTTGATGAGGTCGTCATACAGGATGCTCACCGTCAGGCCCATATACTCCGTCTGGCCGGTAGGGATATTTCGCGCGAGTCCGAAATCGCGGAGGTTCGATCGGCCCGGGTCGGCGCCCCCGTACAGGTGATACGAAAGAAGCCCGATGTACGGCCAGATCGCAGGGTCGTCCTGCACCGCCGTGATGTAGCTGTAGGATGTCGCCGCCTGCATGCACTCGGGGAACTGGACTTTGGTGGGCAGTCCCAACGCCGCGAGCCGCGGGCCCAGGACTTTGATGGTGTTGGCGCAGACGGTGGCGGTGTAATTGTTGTTGTTGCCCGCCTTGTTCAGGATGGTGGTGTAGTCCGCCGTGATGCCGTGTGTGTTCTTCAGGTACAGGAGGATTGAAGTCAGGTATTCGGCATGTTCGCCGGGGCTGTTCAACAGCCAGGCGGGGGCCGCGCCACTGCTGCCGTTGGTGAAATAGGAGGGGCTCAGGTAGGTGGTGAAGGTCTCGCTGTTGGCTTCCACCAACGACTTCATGGGCAGATAAAACCGCGTGGCCTCGTCGTCGATCTTCGTCGGGTTCATCTGACTCATGGTTGTCGTGGAGGGATCGCCGTCGTCATTCCACAGCTCCCAGTCCATGGCGCCATCCGGGGAGGAGCCGGCCCCAGGCTCAAAACGGGCTCGCGTTATGCCCACGCCATTCACCGCTTCGTCAAGCAGATGCAGCCGCAGCGAATCCTTTTCGGAAAGGGCAAAATAGCCCGCGCCCGCACCCCATGCCATGATTGTCTGGTATTGCGTCGCCGTGTACACCGTGACCGTTTCGTTGGCGGCACTGACCTTGGATGCCCAAGTCAACCCAAAGGCTGTCAGCAGTAAAAACGGGCGCCACAGCCTGATGGCCGCCCGCAGGCGAGTTCCGGTTGCCTTGATCATTAACGGGTTTCCTGTTTGGGTTGAAGGGGATACGTAATAACAGTGTGCAACATGATCGGATCGCATGAGAGACCGGCGGATGTCCGCCGCCATCAAATGAATCGTTTAATTAAAAATAAAGGGATTCGGCCAGCGCGCAAGGCGAATTGTCAAAATAAATTTTAAAACGTAATATCAGGAAATATGGGTATTACGAATTATGGAAGCGCTGACGAGGCCGGGAAACGACGAGGGTTTGTTCTCCTGAAAAACCACAGGAGTAGCAAAATGGATCCGGAATCAAAAAAGGTTGTCCCTTTGTTCCTGAATAGAGCCATTCCCCGGCGGGCGGAGGTGGGACTGGAATTGGTGGCAGAGGGGGAGAGGGATGGAGGCATCGACTTCGATGCCGCTTTCCACATATTCGAGCCGTTCGACCTGGGCGGAGCGGTGCAGGAGGGCGAGCAGGTCGTAGCGGTCCGGAGGCAGGAGCAGTTCCAGGTAGCGCCGGGCATGGGCGAGCTGGGCGGTCAGCCGTTCCTGCAGGCGGTTGAGGCCATCGCCGGTGCGGGCGGAAACGAAGACGGCGTCTGGATGTTTCCGCCGGATGCGGTGGAGTTCCAGGGGGTCGGGAATCCGGTCGCTCTTGTTGAAGACGGTGATGGTCGGAAGCAGGTCGGCCTTAATCTCGCGCAGAACCTCGCCGGTGGTGACATGGTGCGCTTCGACGGCCGGGCTGGAGGCGTCCAGGACTTCAATGAGAAAGTCGGCTTCGGCGACTTCTTCCAGGGTGGCCTTGAACGCTTCGATCAACTGGTGCGGCAGTTTGCGGATGAAGCCGACGGTGTCGGTGAGCAGCAGGTCCTGGCGTCCGGGCAGGCGGAGGCGGCGGACGGTGGGGTCCAGCGTGGCGAAGAGCTGGTCCTGGACCAGGACGCCCGCGTCGGTCAGGGCGTTGAACAGGCAGGATTTGCCGGCATTAGGTAGCCGACGATGGCGGCGACGGGGGCGCCGCGACGGCGGCGGAGCGAACGCTGCAGGGCACGGGTGTGGAAGGTTTCTTTGAGCTGGGCTTGGAGCAGGGTGATGCGGCGTTTGACCTGGCGGTAGTCCATTTCGATCTGCTGCTCGCCCTCGCCGCGGCCGCCCAAGCCGCCGCGCATGCCGCGCTGCCGGGAAAAGTGGACCCAGCGGCGTTTCAGTCGCGGCAGATCGTACCGGGCCCTGGCCAGGGCCACCTGCAGGACGGCGACGCGGGAACGGGCGTGCCGGCCGAAGATGTCCAGGATGACTTCCTGCCGGTCAATAACCGGCATGCCGGCGAGTTTTTCCCAGTTGCGCTGCTGGGAGGGCGAGAGCGGATCGTCAAGACGATCACCTCGGCGCCCTCGGCCTTGGCCCGGGCAATGATTTCCTGCGCCTTGCCGGAACCGACCAGGAACCCGCTCTGGGGTTCGCGGATGCGCACCACCAGCGGTTCCGCGGTGCGCATGCCGAGGGTGGTGGCGAGTTGCCCGAGTTCGGCCAGCAGGTCGGCGGGGGTGCTGCCGGGTTCCGGTTCCCCGCCCAGCATTTCCAGGGCCACCAGCAGGGCCTTGGGTGGTTCGGGAAGGGCGGTTGAATAAAGGCGGCTGCGGCCGGCGTCGTCCTGGGGCATGCCGTAAATTCCGGTCCGTAAAGGTCGTGGTTGAGGAACGGGAAGAGCAAAAGCAATATACTCCGCCGCGGCAGCCGGCGGCAGTCTAATCCTGATCGGTTCGTCAGTCCCGGATCAGGTCTTATCTTAAGTCATCATGATCTTTTCACGGATTTTATCGCGGCTGCCGGGATGGGCTTTCTGGGGGCTGGCGGCGCTGCTGCTGTTTGGGGCATACCCGCTGGCCTTGGTGTGTCCGGTCACGACCGGTTCAGGACTGGTGTTTTACTTGCAGGCGCCGGTGCTGTTCTGGGCGGGGTTGACTGCCTGCGCCTGGTTGCTGGCGCGGGAGTTCCGGCGGACGGATGCCGGTGGCGTCGCCGTCGCCGGGGTACGGCAGGCCTGGTGGATGGTGGCGGGTTTTCTGCTGGTGGCGGTCTGGACTCTGGCTCTGGCCTTTTGGCGGCGCACCGCCGAACCTCAGTCCGCGCTCGAAACGCTGGCGCTGTATGCCGTGCCGCTGGCTGTGGCGCTGGCGCCGTGGACAGGTCCCGGACGGGGCTGGACTTTTCTCCTGGCCGGGCTATGGCTGGCCAACCTGCTGCACGGGGCGTGGCAGTGGCATGCCGGTTTTGAAACCGTTGGCCTGGCCGGCAACCGGAACTGGGCCGGAACCCTGACCCTGGCGCTGGCGCCATGGGCGCTGCTGGCGGGGGCGGAGATCAAAGGCGCGGAACGTTTCGGGAACGTCGCGCGGTGGACCTTGGCCGCCATTGCCGGCGCGGCGGCGCTGGCCCTGGCCTGGAAGTCGGAGAGCCGGGCGGTATGGCTTTGCCTGGGAGCGTATGCGGTGCTTCACGGCCTGCTGGCGCGCTTCCAACCGCTGCGGCGCGGGCTGCTGTTTCTGCTGCTGGCCGGCGGCCTCGCGGCCGTGGCCGTGCTGTGGCGGGGGAACCAGGTGGCCGCGGCCGTGGATCGGGACATCCGCCTGCCCATGTGGGCTGCCACCGTCAAGATGATTGCCGATCATCCGCTGACCGGAGTCGGTCCGGGCAATTTTCGGCGTGAATTTGTCGTGTATAAGACCGTGGCGCACAAGGCTCGGCCCGTGGCCGCGCCTGTGACCGAACATCCCCACAACGAACTGCTGCGTCTGGCCGCGGAGTTGGGGATTCCCGCGGCGTTGCTTTGGTTGTTCTTGCTGATACCGCTACTGGCGCCGCCGCCCCGGGATCCGGTTTTGCGCGCTGCCCATTTCGGCGCCTGGATGATCGCCGGCACCGCGTTGTTTGATAAGACGCTGGTTCAGCCGCCGGGGTGCTTGGCCGGGCTGTTGTTCCTGGGCTGGCTCTGGCGGGAACGGCTGTTGCCGGCGGGGAGCGGTGCGGTTTCCGCGGTCCCGGCGTTCGCGCCGGCCGCCTGGCGCGTTTGGACGGCGCGCGGCGTGATGGTGGCGGCGGCCCTGTTCGGCCTGTCCTGGGGTGCACGGTTGGTGATGGCCTCGTCATGGGTCCGCACCGGTTGGATCGCGGAACGCAACGGGCAGGAAGATGTCGCCTTTGCCGCCTTTGCCAGGGCGGGGTTGTGGAACCCGTATTCGGTGGAAGCCCAGACCCTGGCCGGGATGAAAGCGGCGAACGCGCTGCGGGATTCGCGTCTGGCCCTGCCATACCTGAGCGCCGCGCGGCGCCTGGAGCCGGACTTTGCCCATCTCAATGGCGAGATCGGCGCGGCGCTGGGCGCCCTCGGCCGGCACGGCGACGCCTGGGAGTTTTTCCGCCGGGAGGCCGAACTGTACCCGTTTTCTCCGCTGGCGGCGCGACGGCTGCTGATCGGAAGCTTGGCCACCGGCCGGCTGGATGCGGCGCGGGAAATGGCGGATCGTGTGGTTCTTCTGGACGCACGCCTGGCCGAGATCAAGCTCGGAACGGGTGTCTGCCGGCGGTTGCGCGGGCGCTGGCTGGCGGCGTTGCAAGTCGGTGATGAGGTTACGGCCCTGGCCGTCGGCCGGGAGTGGAGTGATCCCGGGCTTGGTGATGTGTTGCCGGATCCGGTGTTTTTCCAACTGGCCGGGGCTGGCTTGGTGCCGCCACGTTTGCAGGAAGAAAATTTGGATGCGGCAGACTTGCTGTTCTGGCGCCGGGTTCAGGCGTCGGCATTGCTGGCCGCGACCCATGGTGCGGCCGGACCGGTGGCATTGCTGGCGGCGGGACGCGGCCAACTGGAAGCGCTGCGGGTGCCGGCTGCCCGGTTGCTGCGTCAGGCCGGCTGGTTGACGGCGGTCTGGCGGCCGCAGACGGGGGCAGGGCGGCCCAGGTTTCTCGTGCGTCGCGCCGGGGGCGGTGACGCCGGCTGGATCGAGCCCGCAACGGGCGTGTTCACCCTTTTGGCCGCGGGCGGGCTCCCGGCCGAATCCGGCACCCTCGAAATCCCCTTCCCGGCGCCCATGTTCAAGACGCGGAACGTGCTGCTGGCCGATCGTCAGGCGGCCGTGGGGGACGCGGCCGCCGCGCCCTGGACGCGGCCGCCGCTCCTGCTGTTCGAGGATTGGCGTCACTGGCTGCGCGACCGGGACCCGCAAGCTGCGGCCCGGATCTCGCTGCGGCCGGGGCTTGAACTTTGATCCCGCCCCCCTACATTTGACTGATAAAAAACAGCCATGGACGCCCCTCCGGGACGCCTGTGATTTCCCATGATCGAATGGCCAGACATCCAAGCGGCGGACGAGGTGCTCCCGGACGCGGAAGCGACCGGCCCCGCGCCGGTCGCCGTGACCCCGGCGATTTCGCGGGCGACGGCCGAATTTTTCGGCGAGGGTTCGCCGCTGCGGGAGGCGGAACGGCACGGCGGCCGGCCTTACGAACCGCGGCCACAGCAGGCCGCCATGGCCCTGCATGTGGCCCAGGCGTTTGAGGGCGGCGCTCATCTCTGCGTGGAAGCGCCGACCGGCGTGGGCAAGACCTTCGCCTATCTGGTGCCCGCCATCCTCTTCGCCCTGGCCGCGAAGAAACCGGTGGTGGTCAGCACCCACACCATCAGCCTCCAGGAACAGATCCTGGACAAGGATGCGCCGCTGCTGGCCAAGCTTCTGGGCGTGCCTTTCCGCACGGCTCTGGCCAAGGGGCGGGCCAACTACCTCTGCCTGCGCCGGCTCAACGCCGTGCTCGGCGGGGAAGCGAATCTGTATCTGCCTTCCGAAGAGTTGCTTCCCGACCTGGAAAAACTCCGGCCCTGGGCGGAAACCACGGCCGGCGGCTCCCGCAGCGATCTGACCTACGAGGTGCCGCACGCCGTCTGGGAGACGGTCTGTTGCGAGCCCGGCAATTGCCTGGCCCAGAACTGCCCGCACTATCAGGCGTGCTTCCTGTTCAAGGCCCGCCGCAAACTGTTGACCGCCGATCTGATCGTGGCCAATCACGCGCTGTTTTTTAGCGATCTTGGCATGCGCCGGGCCGCCGGAGATCCTGACGCCGGCATCCTGCCGCGCTACGCCGCTGTGGTGCTGGATGAAGCACACACGGTCGAAGACACCGCGGCCATGCATTTGGGGTTGCACCTGACATCTTATGGCCTGCGTAAGAGCCTGTTCCGTCTTTATAATCCCGAACGCCACCGCGGCCTTCTGGCGGATCCAAAGCTGCACGAGGCCCGTGACGCCGTGGTCCGCGCCGCTGAACACGCCGAACGGGTGTACCGCCTGATTTTTACCTGGCTCGACGAGGCGCCGCAGAGCAATCCCCGGCGCTATGTCGAGGCCGGCGTCATCCCCGACCTGCTGGCGGAACCGCTGGAGCGCGCCGCCGAAGCCGTGGCCCGCGTCGCCAAGGCGGACACCGATCCGGCCCGGGCTCAGGAAATGCGCGCGGTGCAGAACCAGATCGAAGAATATCGCGAAGGCTTCCACCAATTCTGCAACATGACCCTGGCGGACCATGTCTATTGGACGGAGCGCCAGGGCTCCCGCGGCCGCAGCTTGGCCCTGGTCGCGGCACCGGTCGAGGTCGGGCCGTTGCTGAAGGCTTGTCTGTTCAACCAGGACTTCCCCGTGGTGCTCACCAGCGCCACGCTGGCCGTGCGCAATTCGCTCGCCTATTTCCAACGGCGGATCGGCGCGGATGACGCGGCGGCAGTCATGCTCGACTCGCCGTTCGACTTCCCCAGCCAGGTCACGCTCTGGCTGCCCATGGACATGCCGGCTCCGAACTCGGCCGAATTTCTGGACGCCGCCGCCGGTCAGATCAAGCGCTTCCTTCTCATGACCCAGGGGCACGCCTTTGTCCTGTTCACCAGCTATCGCATGATGCAGGATCTGGGCGCGAGTCTGGCCGAGTTCTTCCAGGAGTCCGGCCTGAAACTGCTCATGCAGGGCGAGGGGTTGCCGCGGACGAAACTCCTGGAAAATTTCCGCTCCACGCCCAAGAGCGTCCTCTTCGGCACCGACAGTTTCTGGACCGGCGTGGACGTGCCCGGCGACGCCTTGGTCAACGTTATCCTGGTCCGTCTGCCGTTCCAGGTGCCGGACCATCCCCTGGTCCAGGCGCGCCACGAACTGATCGAACGCCGCGGCGGGCGACCGTTCTGGGAATATTCCCTGCCGGAGGCCATCCTTAAACTGCGCCAGGGCTTCGGCCGGCTCATCCGCAGCCGGACCGACCGCGGCATTGTCGTGATCCTGGATCACCGCATCCGGACCACCAGCTACGGCAAGGCGTTCCTCGAATCCCTCCCGCCCTGCCGCCGCCAGCTTTTCTCCACCGACCCCGGGATGGATGAGTGAGCGGTTGAACAGAAGGCACGGAGGCGCAAAGCGGGTGGGGGCCGCCGGGACTCCCGGATGCAGGCATCTTCAGATCGCGATGGGGAAGTGTCAATACCCGACATCGGCGAGTTGCCGACGAAGTTCGCGAACGGCGGCGGGGGCATCTCCCGGCATGTGGAAGTCCGAGCATTCCAGGGAGATGACGTAATCGTATCCCGTCTGCCGCAGGGCACGGAGGAAGGGCCGGAAGTCATCGCCGGCCACGCCCGGGGCGGTGCGCTTGGCGTTTTCCGCGATGTGCATATACCAGAGCAGGCTGCCGCAGCGGGTGATGGCGTCGGGGGTCTCGCCGTTCCGGGTCATGTGGTAGATGTCCGCCAGCAGCCCGACCTGGGGGTGGTTGCAGGCTTTCACGGCGGCCAGTCCCTCGTCCAGGGTGTTGAGGAAATTGCAGTCGCCGCGGCAGAGCGGTTCGACAACGATCCGGATGCCGTGCTCCCCCGCGATGGGGCCGAGCCGTTTCAGCACGGCCACAAACTGCACAAACGCGGTTTCCCGGGAAAACCCTTCCGGCACCTGGCGCGCGCCGCCGCTGCCGAAGACGATATTTTTCAGGCCGGCCAGGGCGGCGCGGCGGAAGGTGGTTTCGGCAAAAGCCGCGATGGCGTCCACATCCACGGCCGGGCCGGTGCATTTCAGGGTTCCCGGCAGAAAACAGTTGGCCGTGAGCACCGGCAGGGGCGATGCCTGGACGCGGATCAGGTTCGGCGCGAAGCTCTCTTCCGGTTGCAGCGGGCAGAGCAGGCCGCCGACGTTTTCCTCGATGAAGTCCACCCCAACCTCGCGGAGTGTCGCGGCCTGGTCAACGCTGGTACAAATGCCGATTTGCATGGAAGGTTCCTGTTTGTCACGATCCTCGTGATAGCGCCATGGATGCGGAAATTCCGGACGGGAGTCTTTCCTTCCGGCGTCTTGTGCTGTAACGTAGCAGTCCGTGGAAAAAACCGCGACAAACACCTTACGCCATGGGATGGATACCGCCTGCCGGATTGCGGAAAAGCGCAGGGGGAGGGGAGACTCTCAACGTTTGACTGCCTATGGAGTTATGGCCGGCATGGTTTGGGCGACGAATACGGCCGTGGCGGTGGCGAGGCGTTGGCCGTCGGGGGTGGTGATTTCGCCGGAGGTATGGAGGATGCGGCGTTTGCGGGCGGTGATGGTGCCGGTCACGGTCAGGCGGGTGTTCACGTGCGCCGGTTTGAGGTAGCGCACGGTGATCTCGGCGGTGACCGCGGTGAACCCGGCCTGGATGCAGGCCTTGGCCATGACCTCGTCCAGGAGCATAGCCAGGACGCCGCCGTGGACCAGGCTTTTCCAGCCGCAGAAATGGGCGGGCAGAACCACTTCCGTCCGGGCCTGGTCCGGCGTGGGAAAGGTGAAGGTCAGCTTGAGGCCGATGGGATTGTCGCGGCCGCAGCAGATGCAGGTGTGGTCGGTTTCGGGCATTTTTTTGGGGAATGGTCTGTGGCTGGTGGGCCTATGGTCTGTGGTCTGTGGGGGGAACCAACATAAAGGGAAGGGACCTTGGACGGCGGGTCAACGGTATGGCGCGATCTCTGGTCCGCTTCAATTAATAGGTCGTTATAAGCTCCCATGTCTTCACCGTCTTATCGATTTGGGAGGCTATCGGGTGTCCACGTCCGGCGCAAGCGTTTTGTTTGCCCTGCCGCCGAGTTGATTCTTGATCCAAGTTGGATCGCATCGGCAGTCGAGAACGGCATAGACGATGGCGGTGTCCTGCTCAAACTCGTAATACACGGCAAAGGGGAATCGCTTTGACAGCAGGCGATGGAAGGTTCCGAAGTGCCGTGCGTGTATGCCAGAGTAGAGTTGCAGGCTGTCAATGTCGGAGAACAGAGAGTCGAGGAAATACTCCCCCAGGCCGGCCTCCTGACGATCATAGAACTGCGAGCCGCCGATCAAATCATGCGCAGCCGACTCGAGAATCCGCACTCTCATTGGGCGGCCTTACGGATCATGGCCTTGGCAACATGCCAATCCGAGATGGCCTCGGTGCCGGCTTTGACCCGCCGCTTCCGGTCTTGCAGAATGTTCTCATGCCATGCCGGGGAATCGATTTCATTCTCGTTTTGACAGAGATCGGCCCAAAGCGACTCCATCGCGCCGATTTTCTCGGCCTTGCTCATCTCTGCCAGATTTAATATCGTATTCATCTCATTGACTCCACTGCCACTTATTCATTGCTTATCAAATTACAGCAGATCGTGGGTTGTGTCAAGGACGAGCGTACGCCTTCTTCCGCTACGGGGAACATGAACGGAACTGAGGTTGGGTGGAGGTTGGAGTCCCGCGCCTTGGGACGCTTCTGCAAGTCCGCCTAGGTGCGGACTCCGGGGTTTTGGCGCAACTCGTGTTGGGTCAGGTCACCGGGTTTCCGATTTTCGCCGTCAGATAAGATCGGAGTTGCGCCTGCGCCTCCGGGCTCTCGAAGATCCGCTTCGGGATCAGGTGGAACAGGTTGTCCGACTGATAAACCAGGAAAGCGTTCTTGCCCTCCCGCCATTTGTGGAACTTGTCCCACGGCAGCGTCGCATTCCCATAGTCCGAAAACGTGTGGAAGGTGTCCGCCGTGAATTCGTACTGGAACGATTTTTGGAGAAGCTTCTGCTGCCGGTAGATTTTCCGCCAGCGATACGGAAGCAGAACCTCGAAAAGCAGAAATAAATACGCAACCCCGCCGGCCAGCATGTAGAATCCCCGCCCCTCTCCGGCCAGGAGGTTTTTGAACGTAAAAAAAATGGCAAGCGCGAGGAAGGCGAGCAAGGGATACAGGACGATTTTGAAGCGTCGCCGCGGCGTCACATGCAGCCGCATGGCCGCCTTGTAGTCATCGCATGTGATCTGCAACTCGTATTTCATGTTTTTTACTCTGATGAAAATTGTCATTCAGTTGGTTGCAGAGTGTCGTCCGGGGTGGCTGGGGAAAATATACCATAGGCGCCGCCGCCGGGGAAAACAAGGTAGTGTTTTATGTCGCGCACTTTCAGGGCTGAGGCGGGGCCGGATCATTCCGCCCCTTTGACAACAATCCTGGCCGTCACCGGGCCGGAGAGCGATAGACGCGTGCCGAGTGCAACTTGGCGATCCCAGGTCAATCGGCGGGCAAGATGCCCGCCGGCCCGTTTGGCCGGGTGTGGACACCCGCCCTCCTTCCCGCAGACCCACAAGCCACAGGCCTACAGACCACGAGCCTGCTGGACGGCCGTCAGGCCATTGCCGGCGGCGCGCCGCCGGCATCGGGGAGGGTGTTGGCGGTGTGGCGGCACTTGGGGAAGGCGGAACAGCCGTAGAAGATCCGACCGCGGGCGGTGCGTTTGAGCATCTGGGCACCGCACTTCGGGCACTTGGCGTCGATCACTTCCGGCTTCGGCTTTTCGGCGGAGACGCCGAAGGGGGCGAGGCGCGCGGCCAGGTCGGGGATCTGTTCTTGGTAATTGCGGAGGATGCCGAGGAGCGCGTCGAGCTGCTTGGGCGAGAGGTACTGGCGCTTGGCGAATTGGTCGCGAAGGGAATCGGCGAACTTGCGGTCATCGAAGGTCCAGCCGCGGCGCTGGGTGGCGGGTTTCCATTCCTTGACTTCGTCCAGGAGGGCGACGAGGGCGGCGGCCTTGGCTTTTTCCGCCTCCGTCAGCATCTGCGGCACACCCTTGCCGGCGAATGCGGCGGCACCGGCTTCACCGGTGGCGGCGGCGCCGGCGCCGGCGACGGGTTCGGCACCGGGTTCGGCGGCAACGGGGATCTGGAAGCGGGCGGCGAGTTCGGCAAAGCCCGGGATCTGGCAGTGATACTTGACGGCGAGGCGGCGGAGGGCGTCCATCTGGGGTTCGCTGAAACCGCCCTGGCCTTCGTCAGCCTGGCGGGCGAGGGATTTGTAGAAGCGTTTGTCGTCGTAGGTGCGGCGGCCGCGCTTGACGGGAGCTTCCCAAGCGACCTTGGCCATGGCTTCGAGAAGGGGGGCGACGTCGGCTGCCTGGTGGGCGTAGGAGGCGGCCTTGGTGGCGGCCCGTTCCGCCGCGGGGATCTGGTGATGGGTGATGAGGGCTTCGATCTGGGGGGCGACGCCGAGTTCGCGGGCGGTGTCGAGCAGACCGGGGAGGCGATCGGCATAGCGGGCGGCCATGGAAAGAATGGCCTGCCACTGCTTGTCGGAGATGGCTTTGCCGCTGGTGGCCTGTTCGCTGAGGGACTCGTGGAACTTGCGGTCGTCGTAGGTGCGGCGGCCGCGCTTTTCGGGTTCGCTCCAGACCAAGTCCGCCGGGAACAGGGCGAGGAAGCGCAGGACGGTTTCATTGCCCGGGGCGCTGGCCGGAATGGCGTCGCCGCCGCCGCCGGCGCCCCACTGCTGGAACTGCCGGTAGAATTCCTCGAGCATGGAGCTCCAGTTGACGTTGCCTTCCTCGATCTGGTCGAGCTTGCTTTCCATTTCCGCGGTGAAGCCGACCTGGAACAGGTCCGGGAGCCGGGCGACGAGGAAATCGTTGACGTTGTAGCCCAGGGGGGTGGGAGCGAGCCGGCCTTTTTCCTTGGTGACGTACTCGCGGTCCTGGATGGTCTCGACGATGGTGGCGTAGGTCGAGGGACGGCCGATGCCATTCTGTTCCAGTTCCTTGACCAGGGTCGCTTCGGAGTAGGGCTTGGGCGGCTCGGTGAATTTCTGCGCCTTTTTCAGTTCGTCCAGGGAGCAGGGGGCACCCTCGGGGAGGACGGGCAGGTCACGGTTCTGCGATTCGTCGGCGTCGTCCTCGTCTTCGGCGCGTTCGCCGTTCTTGGGGGCGATGACTTCGGTGTCGCGGAAGTTGTAGACCTTCTTGAAGCCCGGGAAGACGATGGAGGTGGCGGCGGTGCGGAAGAGGTACTGGTGGGTGAGGGCGGCGCCTTCGGCGGTGACCTCGATGCTGTTTTCCAGGAGGCGGGCCGGGGCCATCTGGCTGGCGGCGAAGCGGGTCCAGATCAGGCGGTAAAGACGGAGCTGATTGGGCGAGAGGAACTTGGCCAGGCTGTCCGGGGTGCGGCTGACGTCGGTGGGACGGATGGCTTCATGGGCGCCCTGGGCGGACTGGCGCGAGCGGTAGACGTTGGGGCGTTCGGGAACGTATTCGGGTCCGAAGGTGGCGGCGACGAAGCGGCGGGCCGCCTCCTGCGCCTCGCGGGCGACCTCGACCGAGTCGGTACGCATGTAGGTGATGAGACCGGAGGGGCCTTCGCTGCCGATCTCGACGCCTTCGTAGAGTTCCTGGGCCAGGCGCATGGTCAGGCCGGAACCGAGGCCGAGGTTGGTGCCGGCGGCCTGCTGTAGGGTGCTGGTGATGAACGGCGGGGGCGCCCGCTGGAATTTCGGGGTGCTGGCGACGCGGCTGATGCGGAAGCCGGAGGCGGCCTCGAGTTCGGCGGCCAGGGCGTTGGCCGTGGCAGCGTCGGGAATGAGGGATTGCTTGCTGTCAAAGGGCAGTTTCCGGCCGTCGAGCTGGACCAGGCGCGCGTTGAACTTGGCCTCCGGCTGGAGGGTGCGGAAGATGGCGTCCAGCGTCCAGAATTCCACCGGGGTGAAGCCGTCGATGGCGCGCTGGCGTTCGCAGATCAGGCGGAGGGCGACGGACTGGACGCGGCCGGCGCTGGTGCCTTTCTGGACCGACTGCCAGAGCATGGGGCTGACCTGGTAGCCGACGATGCGGTCGAGGACGCGGCGGGCCTGCTGCGCGTCGACCTTGTGCACGTCCAGTTCCGTGGGCTGTTCGAAGGCGTGGGCGATGGCTTCGCGGGTGATTTCGTGGAAGGTGACGCGGTGGAACTTGGCCTTGGTGCCGTCCTTGAGCAGTTCCTGGAGATGCCAGGAGATGGCTTCCCCCTCGCGGTCAGGATCTGTCGCCAGATAGATGTCGGCGGCTTTTTTGGCGGCGGCTTTCAGATCCTTGATGACCCGCTTGCCGTTAGTGGTCAGCTCGTAGACCGGGGCGAACTTGTTTTGCAGATCCAGGCCGAGAGAGCGCTGGGGAAGGTCGCGGATGTGCCCCATGGAGGCGAGCACCGTGATGTCGCCGCCGCCGAGGAAGCGGGTGATGGTGCGGGCCTTGGTGGGAGATTCGACGATGACAAGCTTCATAGAAGAGTGGGGTCCGGAAACCAAGGGTTCAGGGTTCAGGGTTCAGGTGTCAGGAAAGCCTGGGGTAAAAGCGACAATCGCCAAAGCGAAAAGGGCAAGCCGCATACTATAGCGCCGGAGCGGGAGTTGCGGTTTTCTCCTGCACCGCAAAGATACAAGAATGCATCTTCTCACGGTGACACGGAGTCACGGAGGAAGGATCGCTCTTCTCCGTGTCCCTGTGCCCCCGTGAGAAAAAAAGGTTTTGGTTCATCCGGCCTGGAACAGGGCGTCCACCGCGGTGACGGGAATGGTCTGGGCCGGGGCGAAACTGTCGCCGGCGGCGTAGGCCAGCAGGCTGTGCCGGAGCTGGCGCGCCGCGGGACGGGAGGCCATGGCGGTCTCCAGGTCTACGCTGCAGAAAAGCAGGCGGCCGGGACCGACCTGGGCTTCGAACAGGCAGGCCAGGCGCTGGCAGCGGGTGGGGTTGTCGATGATTTCGACCACGGCGCGGAAGGATGGCGGCAGGAAATCCAGGCTGACGGCGCGGGAGCGTTCGGCCAGGTCACGCCACTGCCAGCCGGCGCTGGCGTCGGTGGGGAAGTGGTCCAAGGCCGGGTGGGAGACGTCGCACCAGAGGCCGAGGGTAGGCCAATCCGCGCCGCCGGCGGGATCGGCGGCGGTGTCGTCGGGGGGCAGGAAACGGCCCGGGATGGCGTTGGCCAGTTTTACGTCCGGGCCGGGGATGAGCACGACGCGGCCACCGGCCAGGAGGCGGTTGCGCGCCTCCGGAGTCCAGGCCCGGGTTACGGTGAGATCCTCGGGGAGGGCGGGGTCGGCCTGCCGGGCGGGGTCGGGATAGATCCACAAGTCCCAGCGGTTTTCCGCTTCGGCGCCGCGCACCTCGACGGAGAGCGTGCCCTTGGCGGGCGCGTCGCAGACGGCCAGTGGCACGGAAATGGCGCCGACGGTTATCAGGCGCCCCTGGGCCACGTCCAGGGATGGGAATGTGCCGGAGGCGAGCACGGTGCCGTCGACCCGGAACTTCCAATTGACCGAGATGTCCAGGCCGCCTTCTTCGCCATAGTGCGCCACTTCGATGCGGGCGCGCAAGGTTTCGTTGGTGGTCCACACCCATCTGGGGAAACGGGCCAGGGCGACGATCGGGCTGCAGAAGCGGCGAACGCGGTCGGCGGTGATGATCCCCTTGCTGTCACCGAACTCGTCCAGGAACCCGCAGGTGGCCAGGCCGTCGGGGCCGGGTGCGTCTTCCAAGTCGGAAAAGAGGAATCCGCCGAGGCCGGGGGTGCGGATGGCGGCTTCGATTTCCTCTTTGGCCAGGAGGATGGCGAGCTGACCGGAAGCGGCGGCCCAGTCCGCGGCGCGATCGGCAATCCCCTGTTCCAGAAGGCGTTCCCGTAATTTTTCCAGGTGCGCCGGGCGTAGCCGGCCGGTGTATTTTTCCCGGGTGTGGAGGCCGGGATGGGCGGCCAGGCGGCCGAGGCCGGTGGCGATGAACGGCACCGGGAGGGCGCGGACGGCGGCGGCGTGATCGGGTTCGGTAGAGGCCGGTTCGCCGGGGCCGGTGCGGCGCAGGGAGCAGGCCGGAGCCCCGGGGACGGTTACCAGGGTGGCGGCGGCGGCGAAGTCGGCGGCGGCCGGATCCAGGCTACAGCCGGCCCGGGTCCATTCCGCATCGGTTCCCGCGGCATAAAGCTTGGTGGCATCGCGGTTTTTCAGGTGCCGGATCAGATCCAGGACGGATTCCGGTTTTCCGGTCAGGCCGTCGCCTATGGAAAAAAAGAGGAAGGACGGGTGGTCGCCGAAGTCGTGCAGGATACGCTCCGCCTCTTTCCAGGCAAAGGAGAGCAGTTCCGGGCGCCCGGCACAGTCGCCGAGGACCGGGGATTCGGGCATGAGATAGACGCCGGTGATATCGGCCGCGGCAAAAGCCGCTTCGGGCGGGCACCAGGCCGGGAAGCGCACCAAGTTGAATCCGTGGGCGCGGGCGGCCTTGAAGAACTTGAGCCAACCCGCGGGTTCGGCGGGGTTCCGCGCGTCGTCCGGGAACAGGCCGCGGTGGTGGGTGCCGCGCAGGAGGATGGCGCGGCCGTTGAGATGGAATTGGGTGCCTTTGCGGGAGATTTCGCGCATGCCGAATTCGACGACGGCGGTGTCGCGCAGGCGGCGCTGGTCGGGTCCGGTGCAGGTCAGGTCGAGCGTCATGCGGTAGACGGCCGGGATGAATTCGTCCCAGAACTGGACGCGGTCGCCCATGGGCAGGACGGCTTCCAGGGCGTTCACGCCGGGATTGAGCACGACCGGCAGGGACAACCCCGGCGGCGCATGTTTCTGCGGGGAGGAGCAGGTGGCGGCTTTGATCGCGAGGGTGCCGGAGACGATGGCGCCGGTGCGGTTTTCGACGGTGATTTTGGCCACGGCCGTGAGCTTGCGGATATCCGGGGTCACGGCCACATGACGCAGGCTCACGGGGTCGGCGACGCGTAATTCGCAACGGCCGAGAACCCCGTTCCAGTTGTGGTTTGCGGCCCCGCCGGCGGCGGCCGGGGAAAGGGGGATGGCCAGTGTGTTGTCCACCAGAAGCCGCAGCACATGGTCGCCGGGGGTGAGCAGGCTGGTGAGGTCATACTGGTGCGGCACAGCCAGGCTGCGGCCGCTGCCTTCGGCGGGTTTGTCATCCACCCAGACCTGGGACCGGCCGTGCACCAGTTCCAGGAACAGGCGGAGGCTTTTCCCGGCCCATTTGTCGGGGATGCTCACGGTGCGTTCGAACACGGCGGGGCCGGCAAAGCTCAGTGGTCGCGCCGGACCGTTGGCCGCGGGAAAAACCGCCGGGTCGCCGATGCCGTTGCTTTCCAGCGTGCCGGGCAGGGTCACGAACCCGCGGGTCCGGGCCGGAGTCCGCTCAAGCTTTACCGACCAGATGCCGTCCAGCGGCATGATGTGTCCCAACGCTGAGGCTTTGTCCTGGCTAGCCATACGAAAATCCCCATTCCGGATGCCGAACCGGACCGCCTGGCCACAGCAGGCAACTCCCGGTCTGGATAAAGCGGTCGTATTTTGCGGTAAACGGTATATTCCCAACGACTGATTGCAACCTTGCAAAAGAACCGGCTGCGCTTATATAGTGGTCACAATCCGGAAGCCTCCCGCATCGGGGACGGCCGTTTCCAGATTCAACCAGGAGGATCTCCCCATGCTCAATCCGCGCGTTGCCAAAGCTCTCAACGAACAGATCGTCAAAGAATACTACTCGGCCTGGCTCTACCTGCAGATGGCTGCCTGGTTCGAACGGGAAAACCTCAAGGGCTTTGCCCAATGGCTCCGCATCCAGGCTCAGGAAGAGAGTTGCCATGGCCTGATCTTCTACAATTACATCTGCGACCGCGGCGGCGATGTCAAGCTCGGCGCCGTGGGCGCGCCCGATCAGAGCTTCAAGTCGGCGCTGGACGTCTTCGAGCGCGGCCTCAAGCACGAATACACCGTCACCGCCTCCATCAACGACATCATGGACGTGGCCGTCAAGGAGCGCGACTTCGCGACCCAGAGCATGCTCAAGTGGTTTGTAGAGGAGCAGGTCGAGGAAGAGGCGAACTTCGGCGAGATCAGCTCCAAGCTTAAGCTCCTTGGCGCCAAGGCCGGCGACGGGATGCTGTTCTTGGACAAGGAACTCGGCGCCCGCGCGTTCTCCCTGCCGCCGCCGCTGGTCGGCAAGTTCGGCGCCGTGGCCGCCGCGCCCTGACCTGATCGCATCATGAACCATCCTGGCTAATACCTGTTTAACTTGAACTAGTTAAACTATTCGCGTTCATTGGCGTGCATTCGCGGTTAATCAAACCTGAATGGATTAGCCAAAGAAGCACAGGTTAACCGCGAATGAACGCCAATGAACGCGAATGAGAATAGCTTATAGACCACAACTGACTAACCATAAATACGTTGTATGTTAGTTTGAGCGTTGTATCTCAACCCCCTCAGGAACCCGTCCCATGAACCTCCGCACCATCCGCCACCTGATCGCTCCCGCCCTGCTGCTGCCCCTGGCCGCCGCCGCCGCCGGAGCCCCCGCCAATCCGCGCGTCAAGTTCACCACCAGCCAGGGCGACATCACCATCGAACTCTTCGCCGACAAGGCGCCCGTGAGCGTTGCGAATTTCCTGGCCTATGTGGATTCCGGCTTCTTCAAGGACACCGTCTTTCACCGCGTCATCCCCGGTTTTGTCATCCAGGGCGGCGGCATGGCCGTCGACATGGCCCGCAAGCCGACCCGGGCGCCCATCAAAAACGAAGCGACCAACGGCCTCAAAAATCTTCGCGGCACTCTCTCCATGGCCCGCACCAATGAGGTGGACAGCGCTACCTCCCAGTTCTTCATCAGCCTCGCGGACAACGCCTCCCTTGACAACAGCCCGCGCAGTTTTGGCTATGCCGTGTTCGGCCGTGTGGTCGAAGGCATGGATGTGGTGGACCGCATCGCCAAGGTTAAGACCGGCGATCGTGGCGGGCACCAGAACGTGCCCGTCGAACCGATCACCGTCACCGGCGCCGTCCGGTTGCCGTGAAAAAGAGGGTTCAGGGTTCAGGGGGCATGGTTAAGAAATCAACCAGTAGATCGAGAAGTGGTTGTAGATTCATGTATCGCCCCGTTCCCACCCTGCTTTCGCCCCTGAACCCCGATTCTTCCCGAGCCTATCATGAACAACAAGAACCGGCGGCTGTGGGTCTGGTGGCTGGCGCCGGCGGCGCTGGCGCTTCTGGCCGCCTGCCTGCTGTTCGGGGCCGCGGGTTTCGGTTTTCCGGACACCGCGGATCCGGGTGGGCGGCTCATCCTCCAGCTCCGGCTCCAGCGCGTGGCCGCCGGGTTTCTGGTGGGCGCGGCCCTGTCCTGTGCCGGCGTGGTCTTTCAGGCACTGCTGCGTAATCCACTGGCCGAACCGTATGTGTTGGGCGTGAGCGGCGGCGCCGCCATGGGCGCGGCCCTGGCCATCCTGGCCGGACTCAACGCGCTCTCGGTCTTCTTCCTGCCGGGGGCCGCATTCATCGGCGCCCTGCTCACGCTGGGGCTGGTCGTGAGACTGGCCCGCGACCCTGGCGGCGGCGCGCACTCGGTCTACAGCCTGATCCTCAGCGGCGTCATTGTCAGCGCCATTGCGTCCAGCATGCTGATGTTCTGCATTTCCGTGAGCAGTGACACGGCCATGCACAACATCCTCTGGTGGATGCTGGGCAATCTCGAGGCCAAGAGCCCGGCGCTGCTCCTGGCCGCCGCCGTGCCCGTGGTGATCGGGTTCGCCGGCGCGTGGCTGCTGGCCGGCGATCTCAATGCGCTGACGCTGGGTTCGGACATGGCGCACTGCCTCGGCGTCCGCGCCAGGTTCTGCCTGGCCCTGGGGCTGATCCTGGCCACGGCCATGACCGCCGCCGCCGTCAGCCTGGCCGGGCTCATCGGGTTTGTCGGCCTGGTCGTGCCGCACGCGGCCCGCAGTCTGGTCGGCGCCGATCACCGGCGGTTGCTGCCCGTGGCCGCCATTGGCGGCGGGCTGCTGCTCGCGGTCTGCGACGCTGCGGCCCGGTCGCTGATGGAAACCGAAATCCCGGTCGGCGTCATCACCGCCTTTGTCGGCGGTCCATTTTTCCTAATCCTTCTCCGCAGCCGCAGCCGCCGCCGCGCCGGCTGGAATGTGTGAAAGGCGTTGTCGGGGGCGCAGTTCGCGCGCCTCCGAACCCCCTGGCGATGGTCTTCGCCCCGCCCGGCGGCGTTCCGTGGGAGAGGGGGCATCCTTCCCCTTGCCTGGGAACGTACGCCGACAGATTTGTCATCGCCATGGGCTTCTTCCCGCATTTCCCCTCACAGACCACAAGCCTACAGGCCACAGACCCGCCTTCCTCCTACCCCGCGACATGCTGGAACAGGAGGTGCGCCAGGCCGCCGAAGGAGAGGGCGGTGAGGAGCATGACGCCGACGCTTTTGGCGGTGTCTTTCCAGCCCAGTTCCTGGAAGAGCACGGCGAAGGTGGCGATGCAGGGGAAGGTCAGGGAGAGCAGGACGCAGGCGGTCATGAGCTGGGGCGCGCTCAGGTTCAGCGGCACGAGCATGCCGGCCGCCACGTCCTTGCGCAGGAAGCCCATGACGATGGGCAGGATGGCGCCGTCCGGCAATCCCCAGACCTGGCGGACGACCGGGCCGGCGACGCGGGCGATGACCCGGAAGAACCCGGCGCCGTCTAGCAGGTTCATCAGCAGGATGCCGCCGAAGATCAGCGGCGTCGCCTCGAACAGAAAGCCCTTGGCATTGCCGTAGAGCTTGAGCAGGAGCTGGCGCGCCTGGGGCTGGCGGTAGGGCGGGATTTCCAGGATCAGTTCGGGCAGGGGGCCGCGGACGCCCCATTTCAGCAGGTGCCCCAGGATCAGGATGGTCAGGCCCAGGTAGGCGTAGACGATGACGACATGGCTGAGGCTGATCGCGCCCACGAGCTTGAAGATCATGGCTTGGAGCGAGACGCAGGGGACGCCAATGGCGATCAGGGTGCAGGCGATGAAGCGCTGCCGGGACGTTTCCAGCGAGCGCGTGGCCAGGATGCCGGGCACGTTGCAGCCGAACCCGAGCAGCACCGGGATGACGCTGAACCCGTGCAGGCCGATGCGGTGCATGAAGGTGTCGAGCACCACCCCCAGCCGCGGCAGGTAGCCGATGTCCTCCAGGAGCGACAGGAAGAAATAGAAAACCAGCAGGTAGGGCAGGACCACCGCCAGCTCGACGTAGACGCCGGTGGTGAGCACACCCAGGCTCTGCTCAAACTCGATCTTGCCGGCGACCGGGGCGCCGATGAGCACGTGCTGTAGGGCGGGGAGGCCAGCCAGGGCGGCGTCGAGTCGTTCGATCAGCGGCCGATAGAAGTGTTCGAACATCGGATCCATCACCCAGTTGATCAGTCCTTCGGCGGAAAAACGGATGAGCAGGAACAGCACGGCCATGAGCGCCGCGGCAAAGGCCAGGCCGTAAACCGGATGCACCGAGACGTCCTGCAGCCGTTCCAGGAAGGTGTGCCGCCGGTGGCGCAGCGACTGCACCGCCGGCAGGATCCGCCCGAGATCCTCCCATTTCTCCTGGAACGCATGGGGCCGGATGCTGGGAAAGCCGCCGCCGTCCTCCTGTTTCCGCCGCGCTTCCGCGACGGCCTGAACCAGGTCGGCAATGCCGTCGCCGCTGAGGGCGCAGGTGGGAATGACCGGGACGCGCAGGTATTCCCGGAGGCGGGCCACGTCGATGTCGATGCCCTTGTGCTGCGCGTCGTCGAACATGTTGAGCACGACCAGCAACGGCTTGCCCCGTTCCAGGAGCTGCATGGTCAGGAGCAGGTTCCGTTCCAGGTTCGTGGCGTCCAGGACATTGATGATCAGGTCGCCGGATCCGGCCAGTTCCGCGGCCACGCGTTCGGCGTCGTTGTCGGCCTCCAGCGAGTACGTTCCGGGCGTGTCGATGACGGAGAACGTCTCGCCGCCCGCCGCGAGTTCGCCCGCCTTGAAGGCGACCGTGGTGCCGGCGTAGTTGGAGATCGTCGTGTGCACCCCGGTCAGGCGGGTGAACAGCGCCGACTTGCCAACGTTCGGGTTGCCGATGAGAATGAGGCGTTTCATGGGATACGCGTTCCCGGGGGACGCTGCGGTTGATAGCGGTTTAGTCTGTAGGCTGTTAGGTTTTTCCGCAAGTCGATTACAACATTCAACGTTGAATGTTCTATGTTGAATGTTGAATGTTCATGATAATTCAGGCTAATAGCCCACAGCCTAAAACCCTATAGCCCCCCGTCCGCTATGGGACTGGGGATGGTCGCCGGTCGGCTTGGTCGGTTCAACTTCCACGTGTCCCGCCGTGCTGTGGCCCAGCGCCAGCTCGGTGTGCGCGATGCGGACGGTCACCGGTCCGTTGAACAGTTGCCGGCCCAGCTTGACCAGAGTTTTGCCTTCACTGAGCCCCATGGCGGCCAGCCGCTGTTTCAGGGCGGCCCCGCCATGGACGGCCACCACCCGGAAATGGCCGCCGGCCTCGCCGGAGGCTAGGGTCAGTCTATGCGGATGGTGCGGGGTCATGCACCTCAATTTAGCCTGCCTTCCCGCGCTCGAAAGTGTAGCAACGTGGGTGCACCACGTTTCCGCGGCGTTTTGGCACCCCCCGGAAACGCCGAACTCCTGATCGGCGCGTCTCGATTCCCGCGCCTGGCAATGGGAACTGGGTGTTGCAGCCCCGACGGCGCGCATGATATTGCCCTGGTGCGGGCGATGAAGACGCGACCGCGCGTGAAACCGGCACCGCCTGAAGGCGGAACTCCGAACAGGGACGGCCCGGGTTGGGAGTTCCCACTTCAGTGGGGGCTGTTCTGCTGCGGTGTGAGATGATGAAGTCGGCGCGCATGCTCCCGGGAACCTGCACAGAGTTCAGGCAAGGACGATACACCCATGGCCAAACCGCAACCGGACAAGGCGCCCGCGAAAGATTTCAAGGTCAATCCCTTTGCCGGCCTGAAAGTGGCCGGCTTGGAGCCGGCCGCGCCGTCAGCGCCGGGGGCCGCTCGGACTCCTCCTCCCGTCTTCAAACCCTCTCCGGGCGCTAATAAAAACTGGACTGACAACGTCATTCCCTTCGCCGACCGTAAGCTCGCTGCGGAATTATTGCGGGAGTCGCAGGAAAAACGCAAGCCGGTCATCCTTCTCCGCATGGAACGCAAGGGGCGCGGCGGCAAGACCGTGACCATCCTGCGCGGGTTCCCGGACGACAGCCTGACCGGGCTCATGGACATGCTCGGCCGGCTCAAGCGCGACCTCGGCACCGGCGGCACGGTCCAGGACAGCACGCTGGAACTCCAGGGCGACCAGCGGGAACGCGGCGCCGCTTGGCTTCAGCGCAACGGGTTTGACATCAAGCTCGGGAATTGACCGGCCCGATTCACCGCGAAAGAACGCAACGCTCACATCGAGTTCGTTTTTAACCGCTAACGAACGCTGACGTTCCGCTAACCAATCAGGGAATTTGTCAGCGCAAATTAGCGAAAGTCAGCGGTTGAAAACGGTTTTGCCGCGAAAGAACGCAAAGAACGCAAAAAAAGGGATTCCGCAATTCTTTGCGATCCATGCGTTCTTTTGCGGCAAAAAGGAACGGTCGACGGTAGTTTTCCCATAAAGTAAAGCCGGCCAATTATGGTTTCCTGCATTCTTTTTGATCTCGACGGCACCCTGGTCGATTCCCGGGCGGATTTGGTGCTGGGGGTCAATCTGGCGCGCCGCGACCTGGGCCTGGCGCCGTTGGCCGAGGAGCGGGTCGTTTCCTTCGTCGGGGAGGGCATGCGCAACCTGGTGGCCCGCGCACTGCCGGAATGTCCGGAACGGCTGGATGACGCGGTGGAACTGACCCGTCTCCATTACAGCCAGCATTTGCTGGATCATACCCGGCCCTATCCCGGAGTGAAGTTGGCCCTGGCGGAACTGCGCGGGCTTGGGTACGCCCTGGGCGTGGTCACCAACAAACCGCAGGAGTTTTCCGAGGCCGTCCTGAACGGGCTCGGGCTGGCGGAGTTTTTCCGCGCCGTGGTCGGCGGCGGCGTCTGTCCGCAGCTCAAGCCCGATCCGGCGCCGTTGCGTCTGGCCTTGGAACAGTGCGGGGCCGGGGCTGCCGGTTCCTGGATGGCCGGCGATCATTTCACCGATCTCGAATCCGGCCGGCGCGCAGGTTTGAAATGCTGTTTCTGCCGGTACGGCTTCGGCGATCCCCGCAGCGAAGGCTGGGACCTGGCCGTGGACACGCTGACAGAACTGCCCGCGTACCTGAAGGGCGGGGTTTAACAGAAGACGCAAAGACGCAGAGAAGACGGTTTCCTTCGTGTCTTTGCGTCTTCTGTTAAAAATGGTCGGGGCGGCGGGATTTGAACCCGCGACCTTCTGCTCCCAAAGCAGACGCGCTACCAACTGCGCTACGCCCCGCCGGAAAGGAATGCGTAATGTAGTGCCCGCACGACGCCGGACAATCCGGCAATGTCGGAACGTGGTTGCAGCACGTTGGTTTCCTGGTCGGTTCAGTCGTGGGAGAATGACACAACAAAACGCGCGACCACCTGCTCATGCATATATATGTAATGGCTCTGTTACAAAAGGCCTGTGGTCTGTAGGTCTGTGGCTGGCGGTGAAGAGGAAGACGGAAAAATCAAAGAATTTGTTCCTGTCCACGCTTTCCCACAAACCACAAGCCACAGACCATTCTAACTCTAGCAGCCTCTCACAACTGAGGGATTACCAAATATATGGAAAGGGAGCTTTGGCCCTTTCCATGAGAAGCGCTATTTTCCTCCCTTTGGCGGTGTCGCCGTAAAATCATCCTGTTTGGGATATTCCGAGATGAATGTTTTTTTCTCCGATGAAGGACAACGGGCGCGGGTGCTCAAAGGGGTGCGCCGTGTCGTGGTCAAGGTCGGCACCCAGTTGTTGATGGGCGGGAAGACCGGGTCGGAAGAACGGGTGGCGGAACTGGTGGCGGCCCTGGCCGGACTGCGCCGGCGCGGGCTGGAGGTCATCCTGGTCACCTCCGGGGCCATCGGCGCCGGCATGCGCATCCTCGGCACGGCGAAGCGCCCCTCGCACATCCCCGGCCTGCAGGCGCACGCCGCCGTCGGCCAGTGCCGGCTGATGTCGCTCTATGAAACCGCCTGCGCCAAGCTCGGGTTCCACGCCGGCCAACTCCTGCTCACGGCCGCCGATGTGCGCGACCGCGACCGCTACCTCAATGTCATGCACTGCCTGCATGAAATGCTCCAGACCGGGATACTGCCGGTCATCAACGAGAATGATTCGGTGAGTGTGGACGAGATCCAGTTCGGCAACAACGACACCCTGGCCGCCCTGGTCGGGTCCATGTGCAACGCCGACCTGGTCATCCTGCTGACCACCATCGACGGCATGCACGAACGGCTGCCCGAGGCCGCCGGCTTCGGCCGGCGCCTGTCGGTGGTGCCGGCCGTGACGCCGCGCCTGCGGCAGATGGCCATGGGCACGGACGGCAATGCCCTTTCCGTCGGCGGCATGATTACCAAGGTGCACGCCGCGGAAATGCTGATGAAAAGCGGCGCGGCGATGTGGATCGCCTGCGGCCGGGACTTTGCCGTGCTGAACGACATCCTGAAGGGCGCGGACGTCGGCTCCCTGTTCGTCGCCGCGGACGGGGCGCGGCTCAACGCCCAGAAACGGTTCCTGGCCTTTTTCTCCAAGCCGGCCGGGGATGTGGTGGTGGATGCCGGCGCGGAAAAGGCATTGGTGGCGCAGGGGCGCAGCCTCCTGCCCAGCGGCATCACCGCGGTGCTCGGCAGCTTCAAGCGCGGCGCCACGGTGCGCGTGGTCAATGCCAGCGGCCTGGAACTGGCCAAGGGCGTCACCAATTACGACAGTGCGGAACTGGCCTTGATCCGCGGCCGGAACACCCATGAGATCCCCGGCCTCCTCGGCGGCGAACACCACTACGAGGAAGTCATCCACCGCGACCACCTGGTCCTGACCTCGGCGGAGGGGTGAGGGGAATTTTCGATTTTGGAGTTTCGATTTCGAGTGGGGGGAAACGGGTTGCGGCGGAACGCGAAAACAACGGGGGAGGAACCGATATGGTGCGCGCCGGGTTTCGCAGGAAAATGATCAGTCAGATCAGTCAGATCGGACGGATCGGACGGATCTGATGGATCGGACGGATCCCCCCGTACGCAGACCACGACCCGCAGAGCACAGGCCGGCTTGCCGCCGTCACAGGCTATATTTATCCCTTGTCGCTTCGGCGTCCGGCGTGCCTGCGGGCCGCCTGACCGGCGCACGGAATTTGAGGATACGGATATGAAAACGGCGGCTGTCAAAACGGAAAATGTGGACTTCCAGGCGGGCCTGGAGACGATCGGACGCGAGGCGCGGATCGCATCCCGGAAGCTGGCCCGGCTCTCGGGCGGGCAGAAGGACCGCTGCCTGGAGGCCATGGCGGACCTGCTCCTGCAACGGCAGGAGACGATCCTGGCCGAGAACGCCCACGACCTGGAAGCCGGCCGGGTCAAAGGACTGAACGCGGCCCTGCTCGACCGCCTGAAACTGACCCCAGCCCGGGTCGAGGAAATGGCCAAGGGACTGCGCGCGCTCACCGGCCTGCCGGATCCCATCGGCCGCGTGGACTCCACCTGGCTCCGGCCCAACGGCCTGGAGATCCGCAAGGTACGCGTGCCCATCGGCGTCATCGCCATCATCTATGAATCCCGGCCGAACGTCACCGTGGACGCCGCCGGGCTCTGTCTCAAGGCCGGCAATGCCGTGATCCTGCGCGGCGGCTCCGAGGCGATCCGCTCCAACCTTGCCCTGGCGCAGGTGATGGCGGACGGCCTGGCCGTCTGCGGCGTGCCCGCGGCCGCGGTGCAGGTCATCCCCTGGACCGACCGCGAGGCGGTCAACCAGTTGCTGCGCTTGGACAAGTATGTGGACCTGGTCATGCCCCGCGGCGGCGAAAGCCTGATCCGCGCCGTGGTCGAACAGTCCACCATCCCGGTCATCAAGCATTACAAGGGCGTCTGCCACGTCTACGTCGATGTTGCGGCGGACCAGGCCATGGCCCTGGCGATCATCGAGAACGCCAAGTGCCAGCGCCCCGGCGTCTGCAATGCGGCGGAGAAAGTGCTGATCCACAAGGACATCGCCGCGGAGTTTGCGCCGAAACTGGCCAAGCGGCTCCTGGCGAAAAAGGTCGAACTGCGCGGCGACGCCGCCTTCTGCAAGCTCGTGCCAGAGGCCAAGCCCGCCACCGACCAGGACTGGCAGGAGGAATACCTGGACTTGATCCTGACGGTCGCCATCGTCGCCGACGTCGAGGCCGCGGCGGAGCACATCGCCGTTCACGGATCGGCTCACAGCGACGCCATTGTCACGGCCGACAAGGACACTGCCGAACTTTTCACCGAACTCGTGGATTCCGCGGCGGTCTATGTCAACGCGTCCACCCGTTTCACTGACGGCGGCCAGTTCGGCATGGGCGCGGAGATCGGCATCAGCACCGACAAGATTCACGCCCGCGGCCCCATGGGCGTCGAGGAATTGACCTCCTACAAGTATGTGGTCCAGGGCAGCGGCCAGATTCGTTCCTGAGCTTACGCATTCACCACGAACCCACGCTGGGCGCCAAGCCCGGGTGAAGTTGATTTTCCTGTGAAAAAACGCGCAGATATTTTGCTGGTGGAGAGCGGGCTCTGCGAGTCCCGGACCCTGGCCCAGCGGCTGATCCTGGCGGGCGAAGTGCGGACCGGCCCGGACGCCGTGGTGCAGAAGGCCAGCGACCTGTATCCGCCGGAAACCGCCTTTGTAATCGCGACGCCGTGTCCCTATGTCAGCCGCGGCGCCTACAAGCTGCTGGCGGGGCTGGAGGCGTTCCCGCCGCCGCTGGACGGGATGATCGGCCTGGACGTCGGCGCCTCGACCGGCGGGTTCACGGATCTGATGCTCCAGCGTGGCGTCCGCAAGGTCTATGCCGTGGACTGCGGCCACGGCCAGCTTCATCACAAGCTTCGGCAGGACAGCCGGGTGATCTGCCTGGAAAAAGTCAACGCCCGCATGCTGGACGCCAGCCAGATTCCGGAACCGGTGGATATCCTGACCGCCGACGTCTCCTTCATCTCGCTGAAACTCGCGCTCCCCGCACCGGCGACGTTTCTGAAGAGCGGCGGCTGGGCGTTCGTGCTGGTCAAGCCCCAGTTCGAGGCCGGCCGCGCCGAAGTCGGCAAGGGCGGCGTAATCCGGGATGAGTCCGTGCGCCAGCGCTGCGTGGACGAGATCGTGCGCTTTGCCGAAGCCGAGATCGCCTGGACCCGGCTCGGCGTGGTGCATTCCCCGATCCAAGGCCCGGCCGGCAACCACGAATTCGTCGCGGTCTTCCGCAAGAAGTGACGCCGCCGCTTTGCGAGCTTTGGGCAGAATTTTTTGCCACAAAGAACACAAAGATCACATAGCCTGGATTATTCATGAAACCGGAGAAAGCGGGATTCGGAGTCCTTTTTGGATTGGAGCCCCGGCGGGGCGGCCGTGGGTAGCCTGGGG
>CAITSE010000203.1 GCA_903894975.1 uncultured Lentisphaerota bacterium | reverse complement strand
AGCCGCCGCGCCGCGCCCGCAAGCCCCGCCGCCAGTCGAGGCCGAAAGCGCCGCGCCGGCTGCACCCGTCGACGACATCCCGTTCTGAGCCGGCCGCCCGCCGGGTTCCCCATACTCATTACCCAAACCAAACCACCAAGGAGACGATCATGGTACCCCCCACCAAGCGCCGTCGCAAGAAAGTAGTCCGCGTCAAGGTCTGCCGACTGTGCGAAAACCACGTCAAGGCCATTGACTTCAAGGATATCGAACTGCTCCGCCGTTACCAGACGGAACAGGGACGCATCCTGCCGCGCCGGGTTACCGGCAACTGCTTCCAGCACCAAAAAATGCTGTCGGAAGCCGTGAAGCGCGCCCGCAACCTCGCACTGGTTCCCTGAGCCGAGGAGCACCCTAGCCATGTCTATTGAAGTTTTGTTGCTTGAAACCGTCGTCGATCTCGGCAAGATCGGCGAAGTCGTCAAGGTGAGCGACGGGTACGCCCGTAACTACCTGCTGCCCAAAAAACTGGCCACACCGGTCACCAAGGCCGCGCTGCGCGCCATCGAGGCGAAGAAGGTCCGCGTCGCCGCCGACGAGGCTGCCCGCCTGGACGGCTGCAAAGTTCTGGCGGAAACCATCGCCAAGCTCACGGTCACCGTCAAGGCCAAGGCCGCCGACGACGACAAGCTCTACGGCTCGGTCACCGTGCCGCAGATCCTGGCGGCGCTGGCTGCCGAAAAGATCGAAGTCACGAAGGCCGCCATCCACCAGGCCGAACCGATCAAGACCCTCGGCGAATTCACCGTCGAAGTCCGTCTGCATCCCGAAGTGACCGCGACCCTCAAGGTCAAGGTCGCCCGCGCCTGAGCGGACCCCGCGGATCGTTCCGCACCTCCCAACCCGGCCCCGTCGCGACGGCACCCGCCCCGCGACGAAGCCGGGTTGGCCGTTTTTCAGCGTGAAACAGGCACTCCCGCCTGTGGCCCCAACGTAGGGCAGACACTCCTGTCTGCCTTTCTTTCTCCGCAGTTCGATCCTGTTCTCGCGCAGAGGCGCCGTGGCGCAGAGAAAAAACCTCTTCATTCCAAAGTGAATGCGGTGCGCGGGAACACGGGCGGCACGCCCGTGCCTACACTTGTAGGAACGTAGTCGCACCACGTTTCCCGCGGCACGCGGCCCCATGATTCCCAGAGTTCCCAGACCTCCCATAATTCCCAAAGACTGAAAACGCGCGCCGCCGAATAAGGCCAAGGGGACTTCATGGGACTTATGAGACGTATGGGACGGCGGCGCGAACACACGAACCC
Source organism: uncultured Lentisphaerota bacterium (assembly GCA_903894975.1). GTDB lineage: Bacteria > Verrucomicrobiota > Lentisphaeria > Oligosphaerales > CAITYL01 > CAITSE01. The sequence continues at coordinate 6,385 of CAITSE010000203.1, read as the reverse complement.
GCGTATCACCCGAATCTCGATCCAAATCCTTTTCGCGCCTTTTCGCGGAATTTCGCGGGGGAAAATTCATTCGGGCCGGAGGCTGAAAAGCACGTACCCCGGCGTCCATTCAAGGCTTGATTGCCCCGCCGGATGGCTTATGATTCTTTCTTTCCGCCTGAACCGTTGACCTCCCCCCTCTGGATTCCTTTTTCATGTCTGAACCGACCGTCAAACGCCCCGCCTCCGCCCGCGCCGCCAGCCCCATTCTCCTGCCCGGCGACCGCCCCCTGCCGCACGACCACGAGGCGGAAATGGCCGTGCTCGGCTGCATGCTGATGGATCCGGACGGCGCCATCGGCCCGGCCGCCGTCCGGCTCAATTTCGACAACAGCTTTTTCGCGCCCGCCCACCAGACCATCTTCAAGACCCTGATCACGCTCCACGAGAGCCGCTCCCAGGCCGGCGGCGCCGCCGTGGACTCGATCACCGCGGCCAACGCCCTGCAGATCGCGGGGCAGTTGGAGAAAACCGGCGGCATGGCCTACCTGGCCCAGCTCATGAACGTCGTCCCCTCGTCGGCGAACATCGAGCAGTACGCCGAGATCGTCCAGGAACGGGCCATCCTGCGCCGCCTGGTCCAGACCGGCATCGACATCGCCGGCCGCTGCATGGACTCGCAGACACCGGTCCGCGAACTGGTCGACCAGATCGAGTCCGACATCCTCGAGATCAACAAGCTCGGCGGCGCCGGCTCCGCCCTGCGCCCCGTCAAAGACCACATGGGCAAGGTCATCGAGATGATTCAGAACGGCATCTCCACCCATGGCCTCAAGACCGGCTTCGCCCAGCTTGACGAACTCACCGGCGGGCTCAAGCCCGGCGACATGTTCGTCCTCGCCGCCCGCCCCTCCATCGGCAAGACCGCCCTGGCCCTCAACATGGCCACCAACGCCGCCCTCGGCCCCAGCAAGCACTCCGTCGGCGTATTCAGCCTGGAAATGAGCTCGGAACAACTGGTCATGCGCCTGCTCTACAGTCTGGCGTCCATCAGCCAGAACGAACTCAAGAGCTCCGGTACCACCACCCGCCGGTTTCAGGAACTCATGAACGCCGCCGACCGCCTGAGCAAATCCCGCCTCTTCATCGACGACTCCGGCAATCTCGACATCTTCTCCCTCCGCGAAAAAGCCCGCCGTCTCAGCAAGGCCTCCGGCCTGGACCTGCTCATCATCGACTATCTCCAGCTCATCCGCCCCGTCGGCGGCAACCGCAACAGCACCCGCGAAAACGACGTCTCCCAGATTTCCGGCGGCATCAAGAGCCTGGCCAAGGAACTCGGCATCCCCATCATCGTCCTCGCCCAGCTCAACCGCCAGGCCGAGCAGAAAGGGGAGAAGCCCAAACTTTCCCACCTCCGCGAATCCGGCGCCATCGAACAGGACGCCGACATCGTCGCCCTGCTCCACCGCGACCGCGATCTCGACGCCGGCATCGACCCGGAAAAAGAGCAGCGCGAGGCCGAACTCCTCATCGCCAAGCACCGCAACGGCAGCACCGGTGTCATCCCTCTCACCTTCATCCCCAAGTATACCCGCTTCGAAACACGTTCCCGCATCTCCGACGACGAAGTCCCCGCCCACCTGGTTTGAGCGCGGTTTCCGCGCCATGGAGTGCGGCGAGCATCGCCGCCTTTTCATTTCGGCGGAGCTGATTCCGGGGCCGTTGTCCGGGAGCGCGCTTCCAGCGCGAACCCAAGGCGGCAATCCTCGCCGCACACCCTCTCCAAAGGCGCGCCTGCCGCGCACAACACCCTCCCGCCCGAGCTATTACCGGCGGCGGAAACCGGTCCGTGCATTTGCCAGTGGAGACGCTGTATATTGGGAATGTTTGATGCGGGCCCGGATGCGCTGTCCGAACCGGGAACCGCCAGAGCCGCAAGCTTCTAAACTCTTCTTAATAAAAAGCGTCGTTACGAGTAACGACTTATCCATAAACAAGTAAAACAGTAGCCTGGGCAAGCCGGACACAACGGTTGCATAGCACCGCAAGCAGGATTCCGGCTTGGCCAGGCTAGGAGGATGGAGATGAAACTCGTGTCACAGTTGCAAGCAGAGTCGGACGACGGCGGCCGGCCGCCGGCCATGACCAATCGCGTTTCCGCGATGTTCGCCGGCATCGGCTGCCTGGGCATGCTGCTCCTGGGCGCGCTGGTGTTCCTGCCCTTTTGGGTGTGGGTGTACTGGCGCATTGAGCCCGGGCCCAATGAGATCGCCGTGCTCATCCGCAAGACCGGCAACGACCTGCCTCCGAGCGAGATCATCGCCCCGGATAACAGCTACAAGGGCATCCAGCTCGAAGTCCTTCCCCCCGGCGGCCGCTACTTCTACAATCCCTATACTTGGGACTGGAAATACAAAGAGGTCACGGACATTCCCGCCGGCAAGGTCGGCGTGATGGTCCAGCTCTTCGGCAAAGACCTTCCGGCCGGCGAGATCCTGGCCACACCGGGTGCCAAAGGCATCCTGCCGGAGGTGCTGAACCTCGGCAAACATGCCATCAATCCCTACGCCTATGAAGTCCACACCTACAACGTCAAGCAGATCAAGCCCGGCTGCGTCGGCGTCGTCACCTCCCTCATCGGCAAGGACATGTTGACCACCACCACCCTGCCGGAGAATCAGCGCAACACCTTCCTCGTCCCCCTCGGCCTCAAGGGAGTGCAGTCCGAAGTTCGCGACCCCGGCACCTATCCCATCAATCCCTTCACCCAGACCATTGTGGAGGTGAACCTTCAGAGCCAACGCTTCGAGATGGGCGGCGGCGACGCCATCCGCTTCCTCACCCAGGACGGGTTCCAGGTGACGGTTGAGGGCACCATCGAGTTCAACATTCAGCGGGATAAGGCGGCGTTGCTCACCCATCAGGTCGGCGACCTGGAGGACATCATCAACAAGATCATCCTGCCCCGGGCCCGCGGCTTCAGCCGCGTCGAGGGCAGCAAGAAATCGGGCATCGACTTCATCGTCGGCGAGACCCGCCAGCAGTTCCAGAACGGCCTGGAACAACACCTCAAAGAAACCTGCGATCCCTGGGGCGTCTCCGTCAACTCCGTGCTCATCCGCAACATCATTCCGCCGCAGGACATCGCCAAGGTCATCCGCGACCGCGAACTGGCGGTGCAGGAAGCGAAGAAGTTCGACCAGCAGATCGAGCAGGCCAAGTCCGGCGCCGAACTGGTGCGCCAGGAAATGCTGGCCATCCAGAACAGCAAGAAAGTCGAGGCCGACACCGGCCGGTTGAAGGCCGAGATCGGCGCCAAGCAGAACCTCTCGGTCCAGGTGACGGCGGCCAAGCGCGACCTGGACGTCTCCCGGATCGGGTTGCAATCGGCGCAACAACAGGCCCAGGCGCAGCTCCTCGCCGCCCAGGCCGACCGCGACGTGATCCGCCAGACCAACAAGGCCGAGGCCGACGTGCTCAAGGCCAAGGTCGACGCCTTCGGCAGCGGCGACACCTACGTCCGCTACCTGCTCTACGGCAAGCTCGCCCCGCGCATCCAGAGCATTCTCACGGCCGACCAGCCCGGAAACGGCGCCTTCGGTCTGCCCCTACCGGCGGCCGTTCCGGCGCCGGATGCCGCACCCAAAGCCAAGGGAGGATTCTAATATGAGCACCCAAGCAAACAGTTCCGGTTGGTGGAAGCCATTGGTGGGCGGAGTGCTGGTCCTGGCCGGCCTCTCCCTCGCCACATACTGGATGTTCTTCCGGTTTTACGTCCCGCCCGGCTACATGGCGATTCTGACATCCAAGAGCGGCAAAGATCAGCCGCGCGAACAGATCCTGGCCAAGCCCGGTGAGAAGGGCGTGCTGGAAGAACCCCTGGCCGAAGGCCGGCATTTCCGCAATCCCTATTATTATGAATGGGAGATCATCAAAGCTCAGCAGGTGCCTGCCGGCAAGGTCGGCATCGTCACCTCCAAGATCGGAAAGGACCTGCCTCCCGGCGAGTTCATGGCCGACGTCGGCCAGAAAGGCAGTTGGAAGCGGGTGCTCGGCCCCGGCACCTACCGGCTGAACCCCATCGCCTACACCATCGAGATCGTGGATGCCATCAACATTCCCATCGGCTACGTCGGCGTGCTCACCTCCCTCTCCGGCGCCAAGGCGCCCGAAGGCGGGTTTGCCGCGAACGGCGACAAGGGCGTGATGAAAGACATCCTCCAGCCCGGCCTTTACTACATCAATCCCAACGCCTACAAAATCGACGTGCTCGAAATCGGCCTGAACCAGGTCTCCTTCACCGGCCGCAGCGGCAGCCAGGTCATCACCAAGCAGCGCATGGACACCGACAACGAGGCCATGGACCAGCTCGCCTCGAACGCGCTCCAGAAACAGATGGTCCAACGCCAGGACTACCTGGAAAAGAACGTCTATTCCCAGCAGGCGGCAAACGCCCCCGCCGCCCAGTCGGACTGGAGCGGTTCCTCCAACAGCCTGTCTTCCCGGCGCGCCCAGGCGGCGCCCCAGGTGGCCAAGGCCAAAGCGCCCATGACGCCCTCCCAGCAGCAAACGCAGACGGGCGGCCGGGCGCAACAGGCGCCGGGCCAAGGCGGGAACATGACCACCTTCGGCCTCACCCAGTTCGTCGAATTCCCCTCCCGCGACGGCTTTGAAGTCCTCCTGGACATGACCGTCGAGTTCGAACTGCTCCCCTCCGAAATCTCCTGGGTCTTCCTCCACTACGGCGACCTGCCGGCGGTGGTGGACAAAATCCTCATGCCTCAGATCCTCTCTGTCTCCCGCCTCAAGGGCTCCTCCTACAAGGCCCAGGACTTCATCATGGGCGAGGCCCGCGAAAAATTCCAGAAGGATCTCAAGGACTCCCTGACCCAGGTTCTCAAGGAAAAACACATCGTCATCCACAACTCCCTGATCCGACATGTGGACGTGCCTGACGACATCCTCCAGCCCATCCGCCAGTCCAGCGTCGCCATCGAGCAAAACCTGACCAACATCTCCCGCCAGAACACGGCCCGCAAACAGGCGGAACTGAACACGGTCGAGTCGCTCATCGAGCAAAACCGGCAGACGGTCATGCAGGAGACCGAAAAGCTCGTGGCCGAAATCGGCGCCCAGAAAGAGGCCTCCGTGGCCACCGTCCGCGCCCAGACCGAACTGGACGTCGCCAAGATCAACCGCGACCGCGCCGAAGTCCAGGCCGAGATCACCCGCTGCCTGGGCGGCGTCAAGGCCCAGGTCACCACCCTGGTCGAAGGCGAAAAGGCCAACGGCAACCAGCTCAAGGTCAACGCCCTCAGCAACAACGGCCAGTCCCTGGCTTGGATGCAGTTCGCCGAACTCCTCAACCCGAACGTGAACGTCCAGATCCTGCACGCCGGCCCCGGCACCCTCTGGACCGATCTCAAGAACGCCAACCTCGGCGACCTCGGCGGCGCCGCCCGCCTCGGCGACGACGCTGGCAAGCCGGCCGGCAAGCGCTGACCGGGCAGGCGCGACGGTTCCGGCTATCTGACGGATCGGACCGATCTGACCGATCCGACCGATCCGTCAGATTCGTCCGATTAGTCAGATCCGTCAGATCATTCGTTGCTTGCTCCAGTCTTGCCCGCGCCACGGCAGAACAGCCCCCACTGAAGTGGGAACTCCCAACTCCGGCCTCCCAAGTTCGGAGTTCCGCCTTCAGGCGGTGCGCCGGGTTTGTGTTCTATCGCCTTTCATGCCCCGAATCAATCGCCTTCCCATTCAATGTTGGACGTTCGATGTTGAATGTTCGACGTTCTTTACGGCGCGGCTCCGACCCCGGCGCCTTTTCCCCGCTCCTCCTGCCGGCGGCGCCGGAAAAACTCCCGGAGCCGCTCCAGGCATTCCCCGCCCAGCACGCCCCCGGTCACCTGCACCCGGTGCAGCATCCCGGGAAAATCCGTGATCCCCAGCACACTCCCGGCACACCCGCACCGAGGGTCGGCACACCCGAACACCACCCGGGAAAGCCGGGTGTTGACCATGGCCCCGGCACACATGGCGCACGGTTCCTTGGTGACATAAAGCGTGGCCCCGGTCAGACGCCAGTCGCCCAACGCCGCCGCCGCCTGGGTCAACGCGATCATCTCCGCATGGGCCGTGCCATCCTTCAGCAGTTCCACCTGATTCCAGGCCCGGGCCACCACCCGTCCCTCCGCCACCACCACCGCGCCGACCGGTACCTCCCCGGCCTCCCCGGCGCGCTCCGCCAGACGCAACGCCATCCGCATAAACCCTTCGTCCGCCGCGGCGGCGGCCGAAGGGTTTAATGCCGGCGCGGACGCCGGCTGTTGGTTTTGAACTTTTGTCACCATCGCACCATACCATCTTCAGGTTGATAGCTATTTAGGCTGTAGGCTGT
>CAITSE010000202.1 GCA_903894975.1 uncultured Lentisphaerota bacterium | reverse complement strand
TGACCTCGCCCTTGGGGTTGGTCAGCTTGAGGATAAGCATGTGCTCGGCGAGCCAGCCTTCGTCACGGGCCTGGACGGAGGCGATGCGCAAGGCGAAACATTTCTTGCCGAGCAGCGCGTTGCCGCCGTAGCCAGAGCCGAACGAGATGATTTCGCGCGTTTCCGGGAAATGAGTGATGTATTTCTTCTCGATCGGGGCGCAGGGCCACGACACGTCCGGCTGGTTCGGCGCCAACGGATAGCCGACGGAATGCATGCACTTGACGAACTCCGCGCCGGCCTCGACCTTGGCGACAATGACGTCGCTGACCCGGGTCATGAGGTGCATGTTGACCACCACGTACGGACTGTCGGTGATCTCAAATCCGTACTTGGCGATGGGCGACTGGACTGGTCCCATGCTGAAGGGGATGACGTACATCGTGCGCCCCTTCATGCAGCCCTTGAACAGCCCTGCGAGAATGCCGCGCATTTCTTCCGGCGCCTTCCAATTGTTGGTCGGGCCGGCGGCCTCCGGTGTGGCGGAGCAAATGAAGGTGCGTTCCTCGACGCGCGCGACGTCGCTGACATCCGTGCGGCAGGCGTAAGAATTGGGTTTCTGATCCAGCTTGATGAACGTGCCGGCCTTGACCAGCAGGTTGGCGCAACGGTCATACTCCGCCTTGGAGCCGTTGCAGATCACGACCTGGTCGGGAGTGCAGAGATCAGCCCAGCCCTGGATCCAGGATTTGAGCGGCTGATTTTTGATGTCGCTCAGTTGCATGAGAGTATGATTTCTTACGGGGTACGGTGGAGTGGGTGCGCCGGGGGTCGGGGCTCCATCGCGAGCCTGACACCAGGAGATTGAGTTTGGCAACTATAAGGGCGGAAATTAAAATGACAACGCTTCATTATACAAGTGAATCACGGATTGTGCAGGATGTTCCATCCCGAAAGGATGTCAACTGGTAGCCGGTGGTTGAGCGAGGCCCGGTGAGCGACACCACCGGGTTGGACGTCCCCCGGCGAATGCACCCCGGCAGGGCATGCGCGTCAATGTAAGAACCATTTTGCAGGACATGAAGATGCAACGACGCGTGAAACCGGCACCGCCTGAAGGCGGAACTCCGAACTCGGACGGCCGGGATCACGCTGGGAGTTCCCACTTCAGTGGGGGCTGTTCAAGTCTTTGCTTGCTCAGAGATAATGGTTCTTAAGTTGACGCGCATGCCGGCAGGGGTGCCAGCCAACGGCTCATGCCCGTAACGGCCATGTCCCCCCAAGGCCGCTGGCACCCCTGCCGGGGTGCGGACATTCTCCGTCCCATGACCGGTGGTGTCGCTGCGCTCAACCACCGGCTACAAGCGGTGACACCTCCGGTGTCCATCCCGCAAGGACACAAATGGAGATGCACCCTTTTTCACCCGCCCTTTGCGTCTCTCTGGGTTGCGGTTTTTGTCCAGCTATTTCGGGGACACGACACTAGGGGCACGCCCCATAAGCGCCAACTGATTTTCCCGTTGCGTACTTTTCGGGTAGACTTGACGTCAAAGCCGGCCTGTCTGTTATCACACCAGAAAAGATTACGCATCCGTTACGTTGATGCGCACACCCGTGGGGCCGGCGTCACAGGGATTTGCCGGTGATCTGGCGGTAGGCTTCCAGATATTTTTCGCGGGTCTTGGCGACCACCTCGGCGGGGAGCGCCGGAGCGGGCGGCTGGTGGTTGAAGCCGACGCTGTCGAGCCAGTCGCGGACGAACTGCTTGTCCAGGCTCGGCGGATTGGCGCCGGTCTGGTACTGGGCGGCGGGCCAGAAGCGGCTGGAGTCGGGGGTGAGCACTTCGTCGGCCAGGATGACCCGGCCCTGTTCGTCCAGGCCAAATTCAAACTTGGTGTCGGCGATGATGATGCCGCGGGTGGCGGCGTACTCGGCGGCGGCGGTGTAGACCTTGATGGCATTGTCCCGGAGCGCAACGGCAGGGGTTTCGCCGAGGAGTTCCACGGTCTTTTCAAAGGCGATGTTTTCGTCATGCGCCCCGAGTTCGGCCTTGGTGGAGGGGGTGTAGAGAACTTGGTCAAGCTTGGCCGCCAGCGGATAGCCGGCGCGGAGCTTGATGCCGCAGACCGTGCCACTTTTTTGGTATTCCTTCCAACCGGAACCGACCAGATAGCCACGGACAATGCATTCCACGGAAAATATCTGGCATTTTTTCACCAGCATGGCCCGACCACGCAGGTCGTCGGCAAACCGGCGGGCCGGTTCCGGGAATTTTTCGGGGTCCATGGTGATGAGATGGTTCGGCATCCAGGAGAAAAGGTCGAACCAGAACTTGCTGATGCCGGCGAGAACACGGCCCTTATCCGGAATGCCGGTGGGCATGACCACGTCAAAAGCACTGATCCGGTCGGTGGCGACGAGCAGCAGGCGGTCGCCGAAATCATACAGATCCCGGACTTTGCCGCGGCGCGGGGCCGGGCAGCCGGGGATTGAGCTTTCGAGCAGGGCGCGGTTGGCATCGTACTTCATGGGGTCCGATCTCCAATTCAGAACGGTCTCGGGCCTCGGCGTTTCCCCCGTCGCGGCAGCGGCCGGCGCGGGGATTGGGTACTGTAATGCCGGGAGCGGAGAGGACAATTCAGGCTCATCCGTCCCCCAAAAAACACCACCGCCCGCCTGGGAACAAACACGGCCGGAGGAGAAATCCGCCGGCCGCATGGAGTTCGGAAGGTCTAGCCTAAATTCGTGCAAGCCGATTTTGAGGTAGCCGCAAAAGATCACAATGGTACACAAAAAAACGCGCCATTCACCTTTGTGTTTCTTTGTGCCCCTTTGTGGCAGAAACGGTTTTCATCTCATGAAC
>CAITSE010000201.1 GCA_903894975.1 uncultured Lentisphaerota bacterium | reverse complement strand
GGCCCTGTGGTGGCGGAAGTCACCCAAGGCGGGACACCGGTGAAAGGCTTTGCCGGCGTCACGGTCGGCGCCGCCGCCAAGGGCGCGTTCCGCGCCGTGCTCAAGGGCTTGCCGGCGGGCGGGCCGTATGACATCCGCCTGACCGTCGGCGCCGGGAAGAAAGCGGCGGCCGTCCTGGTGCGGAACGTCTTGGTCGGGGATGTGTGGCTTTTGGCGGGGCAGTCGAACATGCAGGGCATCGGCTACCGCAAGGACCGACTCAAGCCAGATTCGCGGGTGCGCGCCTTTTTCATGGACGACCACTGGGCCGACGCCGAAGACCCGCTTCATGACCTGAGCATTGCCGTGGACGCGTTCCACAAGGGCGGCGGCATCTCGGCGCACACCGGCACCGGGCCGGGCGTGGCGTTCGGCCAGGAACTCCGCAAACGCACGGGAGTGCCCCAGGGACTCATCGCCTGCGCCCACGGCGGCACTTCCATGGCGCAGTGGAGTCCCGCGCTGAAAGACCAGAGCGGCGCGAGCCTGTACGGCGCCATGCTGCGGCGTTTCGTCAAGAACGGTTCGACCGTGGCCGGAGTCTATTGGTACCAAGGGTGTTCTGACACCGCGCCCGCCCTGGAGAAGATCTATACCGCCAAGATGAAGGAACTGGTCGCGGCCATGCGCCGCGATCTGGGCGACCCGGCGCTCCCGTTCGTCCTGGTTCAGATCGCCCGGGTCTGCCGGGCGGCGGACAATGTGCCCGGCTGGAACTCGATCCGCGAACAGCAGCGGTTGCTGCCCAAGGTCATCCGCCATCTCCAGACCGTGCCCGCCATTGACCTGGCCCTGGACGACCTGATTCACATCCACGGTCCCGACGCGCACCGCCTCGGCCGGCGCAGCGCGGAGGCCATGGCCCTTCTCAAGTACGGGGACAAAAAGGCGTCGACGCCCATCGAACTGCGCGGCATGACGGCGAAGATCGATCCGCTGACCAACTCCGTGAATCTCCTGGTTTCGTTCAAGAACGTGGTCGGCGCGCTTCGCGCGGAAGGCCGGCCCAACGGCTTCCTCCTCTCCGAGGATCCGGACCGGATGAGCACCGACCCCGTCTACCGCACCGAACTGCAGGGCGACCGGATTCTGCTGAAGACCTCGTTGTCCCCGGCGGAGTTCAAGGAGAAATACCTGTTCTACGGGTTCGGCAACAATCCGTACTGCAACATCACCGACGGCGCCGACCGCTCGCTGCCGGCCTTCGGCCCGTTGAAAGTCCTTTCGGGCACGGTGCATGCCCCGCCCGTGATCCGGCTCCGGGTCAGCAAGCTCTTTCCCTCCGCGGGCAAGCTGGCGGGGCTGGGCTATCCGAAGAAGCCCGCGGCGCTGGGCTTGACCGCGCGCACTTTCACCAACAATTCCTGGTTCTTCTGCAGCATGCACGAGGAACTTTCGGCGCGCGCCCCGGAAGACACCCTGGTCTACTTCTGCAGCCGCGTCCGCTGCGCCGAGGCGATGAAGGTGGACATCCTGTTCGGGTACGACGGCCCCGTCAAGCTCTGGTTCGACGGCCGCGATCTCCTGCATGACCCGAATGGCATCAATCCCGCCATCATGGACAGCCGGAAATTTCCCGTTGCCATGAGCCAGGGCGAGCACGAGGTCATGGTTGCGCTCGGCTCGAACCAGGGCCGAGCCTGGGGCATCTTCCTGCGCTACCAGCGCCGCGACGTGCCGAAGGCCCTGGTGAAAAAAGGCCGGGAATTCTACAAGGGTCCGGAGCCGGTGGATTGAGGCGGAAGCGGTTGCCGCGAAAGAACGCATAGCCTGAATTATTCAACGTTACGCATGAGGCTACTCGCCTGCCGCCGCGGCAGGCGAGTAGCCTCAATGTTCTTGTTCGCTGATTTGTTTCTTAAGCCATTCGTCATCCGAAGATGGATCAAACCCGTCCTCCCGAACATCCAAGACTAGTACTAGGGGAGGGAGGGACGCGCCGACTTTGCTTCTTCTGCGGCGGCGGGTACGGTATTCCTCCATATGAAAATCATCATGATGGCTTTGGTTTTGCTGCTGGCAACGGTTGCCGGCGTCCGTGCCGCCAACTGGGATCTGGTGTGGGCGGACGAGTTCGACTCCCCGGGGCTGCCGGACAAGAGCAAGTGGGATTATGAAGAGGGCTTTGTCCGGAACCGGGAACTCCAATACTACACCCGGGCCCGGCTGGAGAATGCCCGGGTCGAGGGCGGCAATCTGGTGATCGAATGCCGGAAAGAACGGTTCACGCCGCCGAACCGCGCCCCTGTCGAGTACACCTCGGCCAGCCTGATCACGAAGAACCGGGCGAGCTGGCAGTACGGCCGGATCGAGGTGAAGGCGAAGCTGCCTCAGGGCAAGGGCGTTTGGCCGGCCATATGGACCCTCGGCGTCAAGGGCGGCTGGCCGGCAGGCGGCGAGATCGACATCATGGAATATGTCGGCAAGGAACCCGATAATCTTTACGCCACCCTTCATTACGCTCTGAACGGCAAGCACCAGTCCGACGGCGGAAAATTGCAGACCCCCAAGCCCGCTGATGACTTCCATCTCTATGCCGTGGAGTGGGATGCGACCAAAATCGATTTCTTCTTCGACCGCAAGAAGTACCGTTCCGTTCTCCTCGACAAGGCCGGCGCCGGCGCGGACAATCCGTTCCGCAAACCCCACTATCTTCTGCTCAATTTCGCCCTGGGCGGCAGCTGGGGCGGGGCGGTCGACAATTCCATCCTCCCGCAAAAATATCTCGTCGACTACGTCCGGGTCTACCGTCAGCGCGGCGACAGGCACCTCTGAACCGTGGCGGGTTCGCCGCCGGTACAAGGCGGGTGGATCGGACGGACCCGGCCAGTCAGTCAGATCCGGCGCATGCCCGCACCAGGGCTTGCCCTCTTTCTCTCCGCCGGATATCCTTTTCCGGATGAACAATCCGAGTTCAAACTGGCGACTCCCGGCGGATGGGCTGGCGTTTTTGAGCATGTGGGTGCTCCCGGCGGTCTGTGTGACGGCAGGCATTCTCCTGCCTACGGCGGGCCGGCGGCGGCCGGGCGCGGTGATTGCCCTGTATGGCGCGGGAGCGGCCGCCGGGCTCCTGGGGATCGGTCTGCTTTTTCTGGCGCGCCTGCCGCTCTGCCGGCAGCGCCGCTTCTGGACGGTCGGCCCGGGACTCCTGGACGCACGTCACCGCCGTCTTTATCACTGGGCTTATGGATGCGTGGGATTTGGCATCCTGTTGTTCGTGGTGGTCTGGATGGCAGCGAGATAAGCGATTATCCGGGAAAGGGGGGGGGACTCTCCATTTGTGCCCCTGCAGGATGGACACCGGAGGCGTCACCGCCTGTAGCCGGTGGTTGAGCGTAGCGACACCACCGGTCATGGACGGAGAATGTCAGCACCCCGGCAGGGGTGCCAGCGGTCCTGGGGCCCATGATCGTGATGGTATGAG
>CAITSE010000200.1 GCA_903894975.1 uncultured Lentisphaerota bacterium | reverse complement strand
GCTGAAGGTCTTACAGTAGCGCAGGTAATAGGCGGGGTTGTCCATGGGCGGCTCGCCGGCCTGACTCCAATCCCAGGCGCTTTCGGCCAGATCCACCACCAGCATGAAATGCCGGTCGATGTGCCCGCCCTGCTGCAACTTCAGGTTCTGGGACATGGCCAACGATTTCTCAAAAATCATCGGCGACATGACGGCGGAGCCGACGGAGAGGTACACCCCGCCGTCCAGCTCGCTCACCTGTTTGGCGAACACCAGGAAGTCGCGCAACGCGGCCCGGCCAATGGCGGCGCCGTGGTTGAGCGGGTGATTGTAGATGATGTCATGCCCGATCATGGGGTGCCCGGTGAACGATACTCCCAGGCGGAACGCATTGCCCTGCACGCTGTATTGCCTGAACGGGTGCGGAATTTTCATGACGCCAAGCGGCAGCGCAAACTTGCGCACAACCTGGAGGAAATCAGCGGCCGCGGCCGCCTTCTCCGGATCGTCACACAGACGGTCGCGCACCACCTGTTCCAACTCTTCCGGGGCGGGAATCGTCAGGCTCTCTTTTTCAATCATGGCGCCGACGGCCTCGCCGTAGCCGAGCCCCTCGTACGCCCCGACCACCAAGGCGAGGTTGAGGTAAAACCCCGTCTCCTGCCAGAGCCCGAATGTGCCCTCCTGGACGCCGGCGCGCACATCTTCACTGGACCGGCCGTGAAACGCAAACTCCCAGTCATGGATAATGCCGGCGCCGTTGGTGGCCAGGTGCGTCACCCAGCCATCCTGCATCAGCCGGATCAAGACCGGCGACAGGCCGTTCTTGATCGTGTGCGCGCCGAACGTCAGCATCACCGGACGCCCCTGCCGGCGGGCGTCGCGGATGCGGCCGACGGTCTCCGCAAAGACCGCCGCCCCAGCCCCGGTGAATTCCGCGCTCGGCGCCCCGGGAGAAAGAAGATCGCGGCCAACGTCCAGCTTGCTGTGCCGTTCCGCCAGGCTGCGGATCTTGAGCAGGTCGCGGTTGAGTTGGGGATGGGGCATGGTGGCTTCCGTTTGGATTCAGGTGGTTAGACTGTAGACTGTTAGGCTGTCAGGTGTTGCCGCAAGTCTGGCTGTATTCAAACTCATTCTGTGGGCTGTAACCTAATAGCCTACAGCCTTGGCCTGCCGCCACAAGTCCAGAAGCTCCGCCTTGGAACAGTCTTCCAGGCGGCACCCGGCCGCGGCGGCCAGCCGTTCGACATGGTGAAAGCGGGTCTCGAACTTGCACAACGCCTCGCCCAGCAGTTCCTCCGCCACCCAGTTCCGGCGGCGCGAAAGATTGGCCGCGGCCAGCAGCAGGTCGCCCAGTTCCTCCCGCAACGCGGCATCATCCCGATCCTTGACGGCCTTGCGGACTTCGCGCAGTTCCTCCTCGACCTTGTCCAGCGCCGCCGCCATATCCGGCCAGTCAAACCCGGCCCGGGCGGCTTTCTTCAAAACCTTGTGGGCGCGGTGCAGGGCCGGCAGATGCCGCGGCACACCGCCGATAGCCGAGGCGCGGCCGGCCTCGCCGACCTTTTCCTCACGCTTGATCCGTTCCCAGTGCGCGTAAACCTGGGCGACGGTCTCGACCTTGACCCCGCCGAACACATGCGGGTGCCGGCGCCGCATCTTCTCACAGATGCCCCGGGCCACGTCGTCGAGCTGAAACGCACCGCGTTCGCCGGCAAGCTGGCAGTGGAAAATGATCTGCAGCAGCAGGTCGCCCAGCTCCTCGCACATGGCGTGGTCATCGCCGGAATCCACGGCGTCCATGAACTCCGCCGCCTCCTCCGCCAGAAACTCCTTGAGCGACGCGTGAGTCTGTTCGCGATCCCAGGGACAGCCGTCCGGCGCCCGCAACCGCTTCAGGATTTCCACCAGTTCCTGGACAGGATCATGCTTCATGCGGGAGGACTATAACCCCTGCGCCGCGGCTTGCGGGAAAAAACCCGAGAAGGTCTATGGCTTGTGGTCTGTAGGCCTGGGGTGGATTCCCTCCCCATACGGAAAAGGATCGGTTATGGTATGAACCGGCCGGCTTTACGCGAGAGTGGCGGAATTGGCAGACGCACTGGATTTAGGTTCCAGCGCCGCAAGGCGTAGGGGTTCGAGTCCCCTCTCTCGCACCATCCTGCTAAATTTTCGATTGCCGATTTTCGATTGCCGATTTTTCCCTGGTCCAAATCCAAAATCCCCAATCCAAAATCCAAAATTTCCGGAGGTCGCCCATGCCCGCCCCACACCGCTTCCACTTCGGTTCCGTTGCCGCGCTTCTCCTGGCTTGTCTCCTGCCCCTTTCCGCCCGTGCCGCCGAACCCGCCGGCGGCGTCTGGTTCGACAAGACGCCCGCGCCCCTGGAACTGAGCGATCCGCAGATCTACCAGCTCAACACCGCGCTGCTGGAGGCACTGCGCCTGAAAAAAGAGCCGCGCGGCTTCCTCGACGCTTTCGCCCAGGACAAGGAGCCGCGCCTGCTCTTCCTGACCTTCCGCGACGGCACGGACGCGCCGCCCGTGACCGTTTTCGCCGGCGGCCCCGGCCTGCGCGAGGCCGCCCGCGCCGCACTCCAGAAAGCCCGGGAAACCGGCCGGAACGCCAAGGCCACGGCCCTCAAGACCGATCTGGTCCGCCACGCCGCGCCAGTGCCCGCCCCCGGCTTCCGCCGCCTCCGCAGCGAACCGCTGCCCCAACCCACGGTCGCCGGCGTCGCCTTCACCGCGTCTTCCGGATTCGCCTTCCTGCCCGAAACCCTCACCGGCAACGACTGGGTCATGCCGGATCGGCGCCTGAACCTGACGCGCATCGGCGAAAGCCTGATCGGCAACAGCAAACCGGGCAAGGAAGTCATGGAGAAAATCGGGGCCTGGCAGCAGGTGGCGGCAAACCAGGCTCCCATCACGGCCTGGTTCTTCGAAACCCAGAGCTGGTACACCGACGGCGCCAAGGTCACCCCCCTGTTCCGCGGCCACCGCCTGCCCGGCCCCGTCACCGTCGCCCAACTCCGCCAGACCGGCGCCGCCCTGGCCGCCTTCCTCGCCGCCCGCCAGCAGGCCGACGGCTCTTTCGACTTGCACATTCCCGGCTGGACCGCCGCCGCGGAACCGACCCTCGCCCACCACGCCCTCGCCGCCCTGGCCCTCCTGGAATGGCAGGCGGCCAATCCCAACGGCAATCCCCGGGGCACCGCCGGACGCACCCTGAAATTCGTCACCGGCCGACTCAACCCCCTGCCGGCCATCAAAGGCTCCCTCGCCCCGGTCGAGGCCGACCAAACCCTGCGCACCGACACTGCCGCACTCCTCATCCTCGCCCTGCTCCGCGATCAGGAACTGGCCGGACGCGACCTCTGGAAAACCCAGCTCGACGGCCTCGGCCTGTTCCTCCTCCGCCAGGTGCATGCCGACGGTGCCCTGGACGGCGTCCGCGCCTATCCTGACGGCACCGTGCGCGCCCCCGGCTCCACCGCGGACACCGGCCTGGCCGCCCTGGCCTGCCTCAAACTCTACACCGCCACCGGCCGGCTGGAATTCCAAGAAGCCGCCACCCGCCTCCTGGCCGCCACCGCCCCGCGTCAGACCGCCAGCCTCGCACCGCACCAACCGCCCGATGGCTGGCTCCTGGGCGCGATCAACGAAAACTACACCTTCACCCGCAACAAACCAGCCATCGAACAGGTCATGCAGATCGGCGTCCGCAACCTCAGCACCCAGAGCTGGGAACCGCTCTTCCCCGATTTCCTCGGCGGCTGGGACCAGACCCCGGACACCGCCGCCGCCGCCCTGGCCGGACTCGGCCTGAACACCGCCGCCGGCTTCTGCCGCGACACCCGCCGCACCGGCATCGCCGAACGGCTCGACGATGGCTTCCACCTCGCCCTGGCCTTCCTGATCCAGGCCCAGGTCGACAGCGTCAGCCTGCACTCGCGCCCCAGGGCCCAGGCCGCCGCCGCCGGCGCCTTGCCCCGCCGCGTCACCGGCGAAGACCTGGACCTGGAAACCCAGGGCATGAGCCTGCTCGCCTTCGCCATCGGCGCCAAGGCCGCCGCCGCCCGCCCGGACGGCATCCTCGCCCTCACCGACCCGGTGAAAACCGCTTTCGCCAAGGCCGCCACCCAGACCGCCATCTTCCCCCGTTGCCTGCCCCAGAACCTTGAAAAAAACAGCGCGCCCGACGCCGCCGGCACCCCGGCCGGAGGCGCCGCCGTGCCCGCGGCCATCCCCGTGCCCAAAGGCACCGCCGTCCCCAAGGGCACCGGTGCCGGCCGCTCCGCCAATCCCTAAAAGTGTTTTTCTCACGGAGACACGGGGGCACGGAGAAGACGGTCTTTCCTCACCGTGCCCCCGTGCCTCCGTGAGAAAAACGTTCTCCCTCCCCGGGCCGCAGCCATTTGCATTCCCCCGGTTCCCGGAATAGTGTTTGTTCCTTAACCAACTCCGGTTCCGCTTTCGTTTTTCCGGACCACCGGCCACAGACCACCAGCCACAGGCCTTCTCCATGCACCGTACCCTCGGGTATCTCCGGGTTGCCCTCGCCACGCCGCCGCTCCGGGCCGCGGCGGTGACGGAGAATGCCGCCGCGCTCATCGCCCTGGCCCGGGACGCCGCCGCCGCCGGCGCGGACGTGACCGTGTTCCCCGAGCTCGCCGTCACCGGCTACACCTGCGCCGACCTCTTCCACCAGCAAACCCTGCTGGACGCCGCCGAGACCGCCCTGGCCGGGTTCGTCGCCGCCACCGCCGCGCTGCCGGGGCTCTTCCTCGTCGGCCTGCCGGTGCGCGCCGCGGGCCGGCTGTTCAATGCCGCCGCCGCCGTCCAAGGCGGCCGCATCCTCGGCGTCGTGCCCAAAACCCATCTCCCGAACTACCGCGAATACTACGAACAGCGATGGTTCGAATCCGGCGCGGGCGCCAATCTGGACACCATCCGCCTCGCCGGCGGCGACGTCCCCTTCGGAACCGACCTGCTCTTTGCCGCCGCCCAGGCGCCAGAGGCCGTGATCGGCGTCGAACTCTGCGAGGACCTGTGGGCGCCGCTGCCGCCGAGCACACTTCAGGCACTGGCCGGCGCCACGCTGCTCTGCAACCTCTCCGCCAGCAACGAACTGGTCGGCAAAGCCGACTACCGCCGGCAACTCCTCGCCCAACAGTCCGCCGCCTGCCTGGCCGGCTATGCCTACGCCTCGGCCGGCCCCGGCGAATCCACCACCGACCTGGTATTCGGCGGCCACAGCCTGATCCTGGAAAACGGCCAGGTCCTGGCCGAAAGCGAGCGCTTCCTGCGCACCGCCCAGCTCACCGTCGCCGACCTCGACCTCGGCTTCCTCCAACACGAACGCATCCAGAACCGCACCTTTGCGGAGTCCGCCCGCGCCCATGCTCCGGCCTGCCGCCGCATCCCCTTCGACCTGCCGCAGGCGGGCGGCGCGCCGGCCGAACTCCGGCGCCGCACCGATCCGCACCCGTTCGTCCCCGGCGCCGCCGCCGACCGCGACGCCCGCTGCGCCGAAATCTTCGCCATCCAGAGCACCGGCCTGGCCACGCGCCTGCTGCATTCCGGCTGCCGCCGCGCCGTGCTCGGCCTCTCCGGCGGACTGGACTCGACCCTGGCCCTGCTGGTCACCGTCGAAGCCTTCACCCGCGCCGGCCTGGACCCGCACGCCGGCATCCTCGGCCTGACCCTGCCGGGTTTCGGCACCACCGAACGCACCCTGCGCAATGTCCGCGACCTCTGCGGCCAGCTCGGCCTCACCCTGGAGACGGTGGACATCACCGACGCCTGCCGCCGCCACCTGGCCGACCTCGGCCACGATGGCAAGACCGGCGACGTCGCCTATGAAAACGCCCAGGCCCGCGAACGCACCCAGATCCTCATGAACAAGGCCAACATGCTCGGCGCCCTGGTCGTCGGCACCGGCGACCTCTCCGAACTTGCCCTGGGCTGGTGCACCTACAACGGCGACCACATGAGCATGTACGGCGTCAACGCCGGCGTGCCCAAAACCCTCGTCCGCCATCTCGTCGCCTGGGGCGCCGGACACAAAACCAACACGGCCGCGGCGGCCACGCTCCGCGACATCCTGGACACTCCCATCTCCCCCGAACTCCTGCCGCCGGACGCCGCGGGTCGGATCGCCCAAAAAACCGAAAGCGTCATCGGCCCCTACGAACTGCACGACTTCTTCCTCTACCACCTCGTCCGCCGCAGCGCGCCGCCGGAAAAAATCCTGCACCTGGCCGGCCTCGCCTTTGCCGACCGCTATCCGCCGGTCGAAATCCGCGCCTGGCTGAAACTCTTCCTGACCCGCTTCTTCGGCCAACAGTTCAAACGCTCCTGCCTGCCCGACGGCCCCAAGGTCGGCTCCCTCTGCCTGTCCCCACGCGGCGACTGGCGCATGCCCAGCGACGCCACCGCGGCGGAATGGCTCAGGAGGGTATGAGTTGGGTTCAGGGTTCAGGGTTCAGGGTTCAGGGTTCAGGGTTCAGGGTTCAGGAAAAGCTGTCACTTTGCATTCCGCATCCTATCACATCATCCGTTTCTTTTGTCTCTTCTGAACCCTGTACGCCAGTGACACGGTGTATCTGACCGAAACAGAGAAAACGCTCATGATCCCATTCGGCGTACTGGTGCAAGGTTCGGCCACATGGCAGGCGGTCTTTTTCGGCGTGGCCGGGGTGCTCCTGCTGTACCTGGCCTATTCCGGCTGGCGCGACGGCGTGGCCCGGCAGGGAATCAAGCTGGCGGCCATCGTCTGCGCCTATGCCTCGGCCTGGTTCGGGCGGCACCTGCTGGTCGGTCTCCTGCGCGGCTGGCTGGGCTGGCCGGACCTGATCCTGACCCCAATCTCCGGCGGTATCCTGGCGGTGACGGTTTATTTCGCCCTGGTCTGGACCGGGGCACTGCTGTTCCGCAAGACCAAGGACCAGCCCACACCGAAACGCCGGCTCGTGTACGGCGTCGGCGGCGCCGGAGCGGGCTTGCTCATGGGACTGTTCTTCGTCTGGCTGCTGGTGCTCGGCGTACGCCTGGCCGGAGCCATGGCGGCGGCGGGACTGGCCGCGGCCAAGGACAAAGACGGTGCGGCCGCGCAAGGCGGCCTGACCGGCGCCATGGCCAAAATGAAGGCGTCCCTGGAACTGGGCGTCGCAGGAGACGTGGCCAGGGCGGTTGATCCGTTCCCGGCCAAGGTCCATGACATCCTGGACAAGCTCGCCCGGGTCGTGGCAGATCCGGCGGCGCTGGACCGGTTCATGGCCTGGCCCGGCGCCAAAGAACTGGCCGCCGAACCGAAAATTCAGGCACTCAAAGACGACGCCACCATCAAGGCACAGCTCGAATCCCGGGCATTCCTGGCCCTCCTCGGCAACCCCAAACTGGTGGACGCCGCCAACGACCCGGAACTCAACCGCAAACTACATGATTTCGAACTGGAAAAAGCGCTGGACCACGCGCTCACCCCGCCGCCTCCCGAAGAGGCGAAACCCGCCAAACCCGCCCCCGCCAACGCCAAGCGCGCGCCCAAAGGCATCATCCGGGAATAAACAAACGTCGAACATCGAACGTTGAACGTCCAACGCCGAATCGGGATTCATGGGGAAAAGGGTTCTTCGCCCTTTTTTCGCACAGGACGCGCGTGGCGTTCCCGGACACCCCTCTTGCGTTTTTCCTTCGGGGTCGGTATCGGTAGCGGCATCGGGATCGCATCCGCGGCCATTTCCGAACGATGCCGATCCCGATGCGGCAGGCGGCGGCGGAAAAACGCCGGGCAACAGGGGTTACGAATCATTCGCCGCCGGCCGTTGCAACTTGCCGCCTCCACGCCTATGTTGGCATGGACGCCGGGGAACCCTGACATGATGCTCCTGACACGCTTGACCAGACTGGGACGGCGCTACCGCCACTTCAAGCGGTACCGCGAGATCGCGACCGTGCTGTTCCGCCACGGGTTCGGCGATCTGCTCCGGCGCATGGGCATGCACCGCTTCCAGACCTGGGGATCGCTGCGTTCGGACGAGGAAGAGGGCACGGGCTTCATCCCCACCCGCGCCGAACGCGTCCGCATGGCGCTGGAGGAACTGGGGCCGGCCTTCGTCAAGCTCGGCCAACTCCTGAGCACACGCCCGGACATTGTGCCGGAACCGCTGATGCACGAACTGGAGAAACTTCAGGACGCCGTGCCGCCCTTCCCCGAAGATCAGGCCCGGAACATCGTCGGGGGAGAACTGGGCCGCCCCATTTCCGACGTGTTCGCCAGCTTTGGCGAAACCCCCATCGCCTCCGCCTCCATCGCCCAGGTGCATGAGGCCGTGACCCGCGACGGCGCCCGGGTCGTCCTCAAAATCCGCCGACCCGACATTGACGTGGTCATGACCACCGACCTGGAGATCATGTCCGACCTGGCCGGAATGCTGGAGCGGGCGGTGCCGGAGGCGGCGGTGTTCGAACCGGTCCGCCTGGTGCGCGAGTTCGGCAAGAGCCTGCGCCGCGAACTCGACCTGGCCCACGAAGCCTCCCATCTCGAACGCTTCGCCCGCTGCTTCAAAGACGATCCCCGCATCCATATCCCCACCATCCACCGCAGTCTCTGCACCTCGCGCATGCTGGTCATGGAACATATGGACGGCATCAAGATCTCGAACCTGAAGGAACTGGACGCCCGGGGCATCGACCGCCGCGTCGTCGCCACCAACGGCGCCAGCCTCATGCTCGAACAGATTTTCACCCACGGCTTTTTCCACGCCGACCCCCACCCCGGCAACCTCATGGTTCTGCCGGACAACGTCATCTGCTTCCTCGACTGCGGCGCCATGGGCGTCCTCACCCTGCGCCAGCGCGAACAGCTCGGCGACCTGATGATGGGGTTGGCCGCCGGCGACGAACGGCGCGTCGCCGACGCCGTCGTCCGGCTCTCCGGGTTCCGCCGCCGTGAACTCCTGCCCCGGATCGAGGCCGACATCCTCGCCTTCACCGAAGGCTACATGCACCGGCCGTTGCGCGAGATCGAGATCGGCCGGGTCATGAGCGAGGTCGCCGCGATCCTCATCCGCTACGAGATCCACATGCCACCGGAGTTTTTCCTGCTGACCAAGGCCCTGACCACCCTGGAAGGCGTCGGGCGCAAACTCTCCCCGGATTTCGACGTGATGATGGCCGCCGAACCATTCGCCCGCAAGCTGCTCCGGGAACGCTACAGTCCGTGGCGCCTCCTGCAGCAGGGATTTTCCACCGCCGGCGAACTCAACGAATTCATCCGCCACGCCCCCGCCGAACTCACGGATCTGCTGGCCCAGGCCCGCCGCGGCGAGCTCAAAGTCAAATTCGAACACCGCGGCCTGGAAGGACTTTCCAAGATCCTGGATCAGATCAGCAACCGCATCGCCTTCGCCATCGTCCTGGCGGCCCTGGTCATCGGTTCCGCGCTCATGGTCCACTCCGGCATCCCGCCCAAGCTCGGCGGCATCCCGGTCATCGGCCTGCTCGGGTTCTGCGTCTCCGGACTCATGGCCTTCTCCCTCCTCTATTCCATGATCAAGCATGGGCGGATGTGAGCGGCCAAAAGCCCGGGACGTGGAATTGACAGGAGCGGATGGAGGAAAAATGAGCGGGAAATCGATTTGGACCCGGGATATAGGTCCTGCATTGTGGCGCTGGTTTGGTCTGCCGCTAGCCGTCTTTTTTCTTTACACCGGACTCGAGGGAATTGTCACCGAAGAGTTCCTCTTCCGACATCACACTTGGTATGGCACCACGGCCGTGCTCGGCGGTTCGGCATGGGTTCTTTTCGGATGCTTGATGGCGCTCCGGTGGCTGTCCCGGAAAAAGCCCTGGCGCGTTCACGATGTGATCCTCGGCGGCATGGGAATCCTGGCTTTTGCGGCCTTCGTCATCGCCATGTGGATTGAGGTGCTGTGACGCATCGCAGGAGAGGCCGTGCTGGGCTTGAAGTTCTGCCCGGGTGAAAAAGAACACCTTGGATATTATGGTCCGGACACCTATGCGTTCCGCAGACTGCTGAAAAGTCCGGCAAGATAAAACACTCGGCGGGCAAGATGCCCGCCGGCCTGTTTTGCCGGGTGTGGACACCCGCCCCCCGTTCAAGAAATGGGCAAGATGTCCATAGCCATCAGGGTAAGCCATCCCGTCCCGTACGGGACGGCCAGCGGTGTCTTCCCGAACTTCGAGAAAACCCACGCCTTAACTTGATGGCGATGGGCAAGAGACCCCCTCCCAATGGACGCCGCCGGCGGGGCGAAATTCGCGGACGGAGAAAGCGTGGACGAGATGACAGAACGCCGTTCGTCCGCGCATTTCGCCACGCCCGAAAACAGAAACGGGTCGACCGACCCTCGCCAGGGGGTTCGGGGGCGCGCGAACTGCGCCCCCGACGAACGTCAGCGGCCGGCATCCAGTTGGAGTTGCATATAGACCACGTCCAGGCGGCGGTCGAACTTACAGCCGACGCCGGGGAGACGGCCGACTTCCACAAAGCCCGCCGCCGTGTGCAGCCGGATGCTCGACTCCTGTTCAGCGCAAATGACCGCGATCACGTTCCAGTGCCCGGCCGCCCGGCCCCGGCTCACCAGTTCCGCCAGCAGCGCCCGGCCAAGTCCTCGACCGTGCATCCCCGCCCGGACATAAACGGAGTTCTCGACCGTGAAACGCCAGCCCTCCCGCTCCTTGTACGGGCCGAGCGCGCCCCAGCCGGCGATGTTCCCGTCCGCCAGTTCCGCGACCAGCACGGGATAGCCCGGGCCATGCCCGCGGAACCAGGCCCGCCGGGCCGCCGCCGATTCCGGCGCGATCTGGAACGTGCAGGTACAGGTCAGGACGTAATGATTGTAGATCTCATTGATGGCCGCCAGGTCGGCGACGGTGGCAGGGCGGATCACCGCCGGGATGGCGGGCGCAGGCGAGAACGCGGGCGGCGGTTTCATAACGGCACTCCGGGTTGCCGGGAATGTAATGCTCTGCCGCACCGGCGCGCGAATAGGCCGGAACCGGGCGAAAGATAGCCCGGGGTTTCCCGACAACCAACCTTCGCCAACCATCGAGAGCCGTCGAGAATCCGCGAGAACTGTCGAGGGCTGTCGGGAGCTTTCGAGGGCACTCGAGAGCTCCCGAGGGCTCCCGACGGCTCTCGAAAAACCAATGGACAAAACACGCCAATTTCAGACTAAACGGTATATTTACCGTCTTTCACTCCATAAATCGACCCAGGATTTTTCCATGAAAACCTACAAGATCGCCGTATATCCCGGCGACGGCATCGGCCTTGAAGTGACGACGGAAGCCGTCAAGGCCATGCAGGCCGCCGCCGTAACTGGCGGGTTTGAGCTGGACCTGACCGAGTTCGACTGGGGACATCGCTACTGGAAAAAGACCGGCCAGGTCGTGCCGGAAGGCTACCTGGACACCCTGCGCGGGTTCCAGGCCGTCTACCTGGGCGCCATCGGCGATCCGGCCAACCTTCCGGACCATGTCACCATCCGCCCCCTGATCGAGATGCGCCAGAAGTTTGACCAGTACGCCTGCGTCCGCCCCGCCAAGCTGTTCCCCGGCGTGCGCACCCCGCTGGCGGACAAGCGGCCGGCGGACATCGACCTGGTCGTGATCCGGGAAAACTCCGAGGGCGAGTACATCGACGCCGGCGGCTTTTTCAAGGACACCACGCCTGACGGCCTGGCCCTGCAGACCGCCGTTCACACCCGCAAGGGCGTGGAACGGATTCTGCGCTTCGGGTTCGACCTGGCGCGGAAACGCCCGCGCCAGCGCCTGACCCTGGTCACCAAGTCCAACGCCCTCAAATACAGCATGGTCTTCTGGGACCGCGTGTTTGACGCCGTCAAAGGCGACTATCCGGACGTGACCGTTGACAAATGCCACGTCGACGCCATGTGCATGGCCCTGGTCCAGACCCCGGAACGCTACGACGTGCTAGTCTGTTCGAACATGTTCGGCGACCTGATCAGCGACCTGACCGGCGCCATTTCCGGCAGCATCGGCCTGGCGCCGAGCGCGAACCTGAATCCCGAGCGCCTGTTCCCCTCCCTTTTCGAGCCGGTCCACGGCTCCGCGCCGGACATTGCCGGCAAGGGGCTGGCCAACCCGCTGGCGGCCATCCGCAGCGCGGCGATGATGCTGGATTTCCTGGGCGAAAGCCAGGCCGCCACGCGAATCGAACAGGCCGTCCTGAACGCCGTCTGCGAACGCCGCGTCCTCACGCCCGATCTTGGCGGTACGGCCACCACAGCCCAGGTCGGCGACGACATCGCCCGCCGCCTGTAAGCTAGCCCGGCCAAGCCGGAACCAAGCTTGTGGTGCCATGCAACCTTTGTGCCGGCTTACCCAGGCTACTATTCGCGATCTTTTTCCTTCAGAACCGCGCACGTCAGTAAGCGGACTTTCCCGGTCATCCGATTCAAGATCAAAAAAAGTCCGCTTGGTTACCCGCGCGGTTCTGACCATTCAAACGCCAAGGGTTCCGGCTTGACCGAGCTACGGCTCAGGCGTGGCCAGATCGGTCACCAGGACCGGAACCGGCTTGTAGCCGTGGCCGACCCGATAATAGAAGCGTCCAAGCGAGCCGTAACTCCCGGGGATATCCCGCGTTTCCACGGGTTCGAGCGTTGCGAAAAACCCGCCCAGGTTGGGAGCTTCCAGCACCGACCGCTTGAACGCCACGAGCAGGATGTCAAAGCCCGCCGCCTCGCGCGGTTCCTTCCAGAACTTCCACATCAGACTGTTAAGACCGAACAGGTGGCGGCCGATGACATCGTTCCGGTCGGCGGCCGAACCGTAGAAAGCGACCTGGCTGGTGATGAAATATTTGTCCATGCCGACCACCAGGACTTCCCGACCGCTCTTCTCTTCTGCGGCCGCCTCGACCTTGTTGATCTCATGTCCCAATTCCCGCCAACCCGTCACCAGCGGCTGGGTTTTCTGGGTCATGAGAGTCATGCCCGGCATGCCGAGAGAAACGTAGATAAAGGCCACGATATAAAACAGGATCAATCCCGTGGCCAGCGGCCGCCACAGGCCGGGGCGCAGACACCAGACCGGCCGAGTAACCGGCCCCGGTTCGGGCCGCATGGTCAGGGCGCCGGCGATCATGGGCAGAACCGCCAACCAGACCGGCCCGGACCAATTGAGCTTGGGCATGTTCCGGAGACTGTTGACCACGAACACCGCGAGCGGGACCAAGCAGAAGATGCGGGAAAAGGCCAGTTTAAGGCCGTCCGGATCCGTGCGCGTTATCCAATCGTGAAGGGGAGACGGTTCCAGACAAAGGGTTTGGGTGAGGCCGGCCCGGAATTTTTCCGGCGCCTTGCGGCGGATCCAGTCATGGCACCGGGCAAGCACACGCCGGGGCATGAGACAGACGGCGACGGCGGCCAAGCCGGGAGGAGTCACCAGCAACAGCCACGACCCCACCAGCGCATGGAGACCGAACTGAATACCGCCGGACCAGCGGCGGCCGCCCTGGAACGAGAATGAGGCCCAGTCATGCCGGGCGTTCCACAGGATCACCGGTAGGAAAAACGCCACCGCCACCAGCGCGCCCAGCCACAGTTCCGGCCGCGCCAAGATGCTCCAAATCCGGCGCCGAAGCGGCAGCAGGACAAAGAGCAGGATGGCGGGCACCAACAGCGCGATCGTATACTTGGAATCCATCCCCAGGCCGAGGCAGACGCCGACGCCCAGCCAAGCCCGGGGACGGTTTTCAACCAGCGCCCGCGCCAAAAAATACAGCGCGCCGCTCCAACAGGCGTACAACGGTGCATCCGGGGTCATGAACAGGCCGACGCAGACGTAGATCGGCAGGCAGGCCAACAGCCCCACAGAAGCCCAAGCCGCCGCCCGCCCATAAAACCGCCGGGTCAGACCGTGGATGAAAAAGGCCGTCGTCAACCAGCACAGCAGGCTGGGCAACCGTACCGCCAGTTCATGGTCGTGAAACAGCTTGGTGCTGAGCCAGATCAACCAGGCGACCATGGGGGGATGGTCGAGATAGCCGGTATCCGGATGTTGCGCATAGCACCAGTAATAAGCCTCCTCGGGAAGCAGGTCAAGCAGGCCGCCGCAGCACAACCGCAGCAGCAGGGAACCGAGAATGATCCCCAGCAGCAACCGCCAGCCGGTAAGGCCGGAAGCGGAACCGGAAGAAAGGTTGGAACTCGCGCCTGATGTCATGAATCGTTCCATAAGGGGGTTTGAAGCAGGACGACACCGCTGGCGTACCCGGCCGTTGGCGCAGGATTGCGCACCATGCCACAACTGTCGCCGCGCCCCACGTTTTTGCAAACGGGCTAACCAAATTTTAATGCAGATACCCGATCAGCCGGGACTCCTTCTGCGCGATGGCTTCGGCCTCCTGGCGAAGCCGGTCCCACGCGGGGTCATGGTTGTCGGCGGACGGTGCGTTCATGGAGGACGTCTTGGTCACCGGATGGATTTCAGGGCCTGCACCAGGCGGTCGATTTCCGCAAACGTGTTGTAGAAAGAAAACGAGGGACGCACCGTCGCTTCCAGCCCGAACCGCCGCAGGGACGGTTGCGCGCAGTGGTGCCCGGCGCGGACCGCGATGCCATGCCGGTCAAGAAACCTGCCGACTTCCGTAACGGACTTATCTTTGAGCACAAAGGAGGTGAGCGCGACCTTGTCCCGCGCCGTGCCGATCAGGCGCAGGCCGTTGACCCGCTGCAGTTCCTCGGTCGCGTAGTACAGCAACTGATGTTCGTAGGCGGCGATGTTGCCCAGGCCGACGTGCCGGACATAGTCCAGGGCGGCGCCGAGACCGGCGGCATCCGCGATGTTCGGGGTGCCCGCCTCAAATTTCGCCGGGATGCCGCTGTACGTGGTTTCCGCGAAGGTGACGTCCCGGATCATGTTGCCACCGCCCTGCCAGGGCGGCATGGCCTCAAGCAATTCGCGCCGGCCGTAAAGCGCGCCGATCCCGGTGGGGCCGAAAATCTTGTGCCCGGAAAAGACGAAGAAGTCGCAACCCAGTTCCTGGACGTTCACCGGCAGATGCGCCACCGACTGCGCGCCGTCGATCAGCACATGAGCGCCGCGGCTTTTGGCCAGCGCCGTCATCTCCCGGATGGGGAGAATGGTGCCGAGACTATTGTTGGCGTGCGCCAGGGCCACCAGCCGGGTGCGCGGCCCCAGCAACTTCCCGTATTCCTCCAGGAGGATTTCGCCGCGGTCGTTGACCGGAATGACGCGCAGCACCGCGCCCTTTTCCCTGGCGATGATCTGCCAGGGGACAATGTTGGCGTGGTGCTCCAGTTCGGAAAGCACGATCTCGTCCCCCGGCCGAAGAAATTCCCGTCCGTACGACTGGGCCACCAGGTTGATGGCTTCAGTGGTGCCGCGGGTGAAAATGATCTCGTCGGAGGAACCGGCGCCCAGATAGTCACGAACCTTATCCCGTGCGCCTTCAAACGCATCCGT
This sequence comes from uncultured Lentisphaerota bacterium, assembly GCA_903894975.1. Lineage (GTDB taxonomy): Bacteria > Verrucomicrobiota > Lentisphaeria > Oligosphaerales > CAITYL01 > CAITSE01. Next base: position 14,667 of record CAITSE010000200.1, on the reverse strand, counting down.
GGCCCGCGCCGCCAGAGTGTGGGCGCCGCGGTGGATGTTGGAGTTGTCGCGCTCATAGAAGCGGGACAGCGTCTCAATGACCTGCCTGGGCTTCTGTGTCGTGGCCGCGTTGTCGAACCAGACCAGCGGCTGGCCGTTGACCTTTTGGTGCAGGATAGGGAAATCCCCGCGCACGGCCGCCACGTTGAACGCGGAACTCCCGGCCAGCTTGGGGGTTGCCGGCAGACTGATCCGGAGCTGGCTCGCGAACGGGTCGGCGCAAGCGCCGTTTTTGGGGGTTCCGGAAATCCCGGCCAACTGCACGTTCTGCACAAAGCTCTTCAGACTGCCATGACCGCCGGACGCGCCGGCGCCGGTCTGCTGGCGCACCAGCTTTTCACTGTGGTACGTCAGCGGGTCCGCCGGCGCGGACGCGACCGCGCCGGGGACGGCGGGAGGCGTGACCGGCGCGGTCGCGGCCGCGGTTGCCGGCGGGGTTTTCAACGCGGCAAAAGCCTGGGCGATGCGCTCCAGGGCCGCGCCGCTCTCCGGCATGCCGCCGATCGCGGTGGGGATGGCGCAGGGCGCCGCCACGCCGGCGCCGGGAAGCGTCGCGGCGGCGGCGGAAACGGACGCGGGAGGAGCGACGGCAGGCGCCGCGGCGGCCGTTTCCTGACGGGCACGATCGGCCAGCGCCCGGGCGATCCCCAGGGAACCTCCGCCCGTTCCGGCGGAAGCGCTCCCGGGCGATGCGCCCTGGTAAAGTTTGGTGGCGACTTGCGCAACCAAATCAGGGGTGATTTCCGGCATGGGACACCCCCCTTTAAATTCCAGCGCCGGAGTTATAGGCGGCCGGAATGCTGTGCTCGTACTGATGATAATAGCCGACTTCCACGTTTTCCAAAACCCCGATCGCGTCATCGGTCAGCACCGCGGCGGAGAAGTAGAGCGAAAGCAGGTAGGAGGCCACGCCCAGATTGTCCAACCCCATCAGGCGTGCCGACAAGCTCGGCGAAATCTCACCCGGAATCCCCTGCTGGTGCAGCCCGACCACGCCCTGCTCCTCCTCGCCGACGCGCACCAGCAGGATGCTGGTCGTCCCCAGCCACTGGTTATGGGCGTAACGGCTTTTCACCTCCAGCTTGTCGGACGGAATCAGCGGTACGCCGCGCCACATGATCACCGGCGTCCCCAGGATCTGGGTGGTCACCGGCGGCACGCCGCGCCACGTGCATTCCCGCTCAAACGCGGCGATGGCCTTGGGATGGGCGATGAAGAACGCCGGCTTTTTCCAGACCAGCGCCAACAGTTCGTCCAGATCGTCGGGCGTCGGCGCGCCGTACCGCGAACTGATACGGAAGGACGGATGCACCGAGTGGAGCAGGCCGAATTTCTTGTTATTGAGCAGCTCCCATTCCTGGCGCTCCTTGATCCCCTCGATGGTCAGGCGGAGCTGCTCCTCCAACTGGTTGTAGGGATTGTTGTACAGGTCGGAAACGCGGGTATGTACGCGCACCACCGTCTGCACCGCGCTCAAAGAGTATTCACGCGGCGTCGCCGAGTAATCCACGAAGGTCTCGGGAATGATCACGTTCTCCGCCAACCCGGAGACCAGGTCGATGTTGCGCTCGCCGTACTTGTTCACGGCCGCCTGCAGTTCCTGGTGTTCGGCGATGGACTTATGAAATTCCTGGGCCAGACTCGGACTCTTGGCCAGCGCCGCGTCCAGATCCTTGCGGGAAAGGGTCAGCAGCACGCACGAATTAATGGTGCGGATCGTGACATTGGACGGCTTTTCCGAAACCAGCTCGCCCTCGCCGAAATACTCACCCTCGGTCAACAGCGCGATGCGCAGGTCGCTGCCGTGCGCACCCTTGCTCAGCACTTCCACCTGCCCCTGGGCGATGATGAAAAACTTGTTGCGGTCCTTTCCCTCCACCACCAGGGTGTTTCCCAGGCTCACCTGCTCGGTCTTGAAGCGCGGGGCGATCCGCGCCAGAATGTCGTCCGCCAGCTTGGAAAACAACGGGACGCTGCGCAGGGCGGCAGGCTGGAAAACGGAAACGCCCTCCACCGTGGCCAATTCCACCCGTTCCGCGGTCGGCAGTTCCACCTTGGTGCGATTGACCCGGTAAGTGCCCCCTTCCACATGAACCCACGGCAGCAAATTGAGCAGATACCGCGGGGTGATGGACGCCAGTTGGGGCGGTGTCTTGGTGGTGCTGGCCAGGTTCCGGGCGACCGCGGTGGTCACGCTGCGCTGAATGAGATTCTCCGACATGGTCGACTCCTTGTGGGGTTGCGGACGTGCATGCTCTCGGCGACTAAACATCACCAGTTCTATCATCTTAGTTGAGAATTTAGCCGGGGCCCGATCCTTTGCAAATCCAAAATAAGATTTTTTTCCCGGCCCGAACGTCACACCCGCGTGCCGGTTTCACCGTAATGGCGCGGAGAAAAGCGCAATCCAATGTTGCCCGGCGTTTGCCGGGAAAACGCAGACCACAGGCCTTCTCGCGTTTCGGGTATTCCTCTCGTAACGGAGCCATTACCTTTCCCACGGGAAACTTCTTGACACACTCCACGCACTGCGGTATACTACAGATATTTATCAGCCTGTTCATGCCGCCGTTTCCTCCCTCCGCCAATCCAAAATCACAAATCCAAAATCCAAAATTCCCCTCAGGTCCTCCCTTCATGCGCCAGGTGCAAGTCAATCTTCCGGGACGGGAATACACCATCCTGATCGGCTCCGGCCTGGCACGCCTGCCCGGGGCCAAGGCCTGGAATGCGCTGGTGGCCGGCCGCCGCTGCCTGCTGGTGGCCGACAGCCACGTTGAAAAACTCTACGGCCCGGCGTTTCAGGAAATCCTTGCCGCCGCGGGCGCCGCCGCCGTCACCACGGCCGTTTTCCCCGCCGGCGAAGAATCCAAGACGTTGGCCACCTTCGGCGAACTCTGCCGCGAGGCCGCACGCGCCGGACTTGACCGCAAGGGACTGGCCGTGGCCGTCGGCGGCGGCGTCACCGGCGACCTCACCGGCTTCCTGGCTGCCAGCTGGATGCGCGGGATCGATTTCATCCAGGTCCCGACCACCCTCCTGGCCATGGTCGACAGCAGCGTCGGCGGCAAGACCGGCGTGGACCTGCCCGAGGGCAAAAATCTGGTCGGCGCCTTCCACCAGCCACGCCTGGTCTGGTGCGAACTGGACACCCTGAAGACCCTGCCCGACCGCGAATGGCGCTGCGGCCTGGCCGAGATCGTCAAGTACGGCGTCATCCTGGACGCGCCGCTGTTCGCCCGGTTGGAAGGCCACACCCTGGCCACTCTCCAGGCCGAGCCCGAGACCGTGGCGGAAATCGTCGCCCGCTGCTGCGAGATCAAAGCCCAGATCGTCCTGGCCGATGAACGGGAAACCACCGGCCTGCGCGCGGTGCTGAATTACGGCCACACCTTCGGCCACGCCCTGGAAACGTGCAGCGGCTACGGCCGCTTCAATCACGGCGAGGCCGTCGCCATCGGCATGGGCATGGCGGCGGACCTGGCCGCGGTCCTGGGCCGCTGCCCGGCAGAACTGCCGGCGCGCCAGGACGCGCTCCTGCGCCAACTCGGCCTGCCGGTGTGCGCTGAAACGACGGCGGAGGTCACGCCGGAAACCATTTTGGAGCTGATGTTCAGGGACAAGAAAACCGCGGGCGGCAAGCTCCGGCTGATCCTGCCGCGGGAGATCGGGACGGTGGAGATAATGTCGGTGGAGGACCGCGGCGCCCTGCTGCGGGCAATCGGGGGAAGAACACATGGGAACACTGGAGAATCGCGAGGCGCTGATCGTCCTTAATTCGCTGTCCGGGATCGGCCCGATCCGCACGGCCCAGATGCTGAGCGTGCTGGGTGAGCCGCGGGCCGTGCTCAAGGCGTCCGAAAACACCTTGGCCGCCATTCCCGGCATCGGCGAGGTCCTGGCGCACACGGTGGCGCATTGGGAAAAGACGGTTGATCTCAGCCGGGAACTGGCCCTGACCGAGCGCGCCGGCATCCGTATCCTGACCCGGGACGACCCGGAGTATCCGGCGCGGCTCAAGGAAATCCACGACCCGCCACTGTGCCTGTACGTCCGCGGCCCGGAAGGCGCGCTGCTGCGCCTGGATCGGTCCCTGGCCATGGTCGGTTCGCGCCGGACCACGCTCTACGGCGTGGCCATGGCCGAAAACCTGGCCGGCGCCGCCGCGCGCGCCGGCTGGACCGTAGTCTCCGGCCTGGCCCGCGGCATCGACACCGTGGCCCATCAGGCCGTGGTGGACGTCCATGGCTGCACCGTCGCCATCCTCGGCAGCGGCATGGCCCACATCTACCCGCAGGACAACGTCGTGCTGGCCCGGAAAATCATGGCGGAAGGCGGCGCCATCGTCTCCGAATTCCCCATGCTCTATCCCCCGGACAAACGCAGCTTTCCCATGCGCAACCGCATCATCGCCGGCATGACCCTCGGCACCGTCGTGGTCGAGGCCGGTTTCAAAAGCGGCTCCCTGATCACCGCCAACCAGGCACTGGAACAGGGACGCCTGGTCTTCGCGGTGCCGGGCCAGGTTTCCAACCCGCAGAGCCGCGGCTGCCATGCCCTGATCAAGGACGGCGCCAAGCTCGTCGAAACCTTCTCCGACATCCTGGAGGAATTCGAAGCCCTTCCCGGCCTTCCCCGCGCCGAACCGGCGGAAGCCGGAACGGACGACACGGCAGACGGTTCCGCGGACTCAGCCCCGGCGAAGACTCTCCCGCCCGTCGCCCTCACCGATCTCGAACGCCGGCTGGTCGAACGCCTACGGGACTGGGGCGAGGCCCCCATCGACGACCTCATCGCCATTCTGGAAGAACCCGCCTCCAAGGTCCTCGCCGCCCTGCTCTGCCTGGAGATGAAACACGTCGTCAGCCAGCTCCCCGGCCGCAGAGCCACCCTCCGCCGAGCCCTGGGGTGATACTGTCTGCGAATACTTGGGTTCTCACGGTGGCACGGTGACACAGAGAAAGCCGGTTGACCATTCGCGATACCCGCTTTTCTTCACCGTGACTCCGTGCCACCGTGAGAGAACTCATTCTTGGAACTTGGGTATGTGAGCTTCATTCCTTGACCCGGAAAACTTTTTCTTGTCCCGCACTTGCGATGTCCACTAAAACGATTATCTTTGTGTTCATTCAACCTTTAAAACCAAGTGAACCCCATGAACCGCAATCGTCACACAAACTTCCTGGGAAGTTCCCGGACCTACTGTAGAAGCCGGTCGCAAGCCCGGGATAAGCTGGCCCTTACAACGCTGGCACACCCCTCCCGGCAAGCTTGATGGGCGGGGTAATCCGCCCCTCTGCTTGCGACCGGCAGAGCCTTCGAAGTAATCTCAATCGTTTTTGTCATCATTACAAGGAATCCCTTCCATGAGCAAGTATCTGAAATCCAAAATCTGGCTGCTGGGACTAGCCCTGGCTTTCTCCAGTCCGGCCGCCCGGTCCGGGGTGCCGCTGACCAATCTTCAAGGTGTCGGCGGTGTGGCCTTCAACCCCCTGGCCTACCCCGGCGGACGTTATCCCACCGAGGATGCCACTCCGGAAAAGGACAAGGACGGCAAGGAGATCAAGAAGGACAGTTCGATCTCGGACGTGTTCAGCCGACCCCAGGTCGGCGTCTGGTACACCCATCTGGGCAAGACCGACATCGACTGGGGCACGGCCGGCATCAACGAGACGTTGTTCAAGCGCCTTGAACTCTCCTACGGCTACGAGCAGATCAAGCTGCCGAATAGCAACATCGAGAAGAACAACTTCGGCGCCAAATTCCTGCTGCTGGAGGAAAACTACGGGGGCCAGAAATGGGTCCCGGCGATTTCCGTCGGCACGATCTGGAAGACCACGGATGCGAGCCTGCCGGTGCCCAAATCCACGGGCAGCGGCTATGACGCCTACCTGGTCGCCAGCAAGCTCATCACCCAGACGCCGCGGCCGATCCTGCTTTCCGGCGGCCTGCTTTGGACCGATGAAATCGTCACCGGCGTGATGGGGCATGACCAGGACCGGGATCTGACCTGGTTCGGCAATGTGGACGTGCTGCCCTTCGACTTCCTGGCTGTCGGCCTGGAATACAAGCAGGGCGCACGCTACAGCGACGTCAACAACGCCAATTACTGGGACGCCCACGTCGCCTGGTTCGTCAACTCCCAGCTCACCCTGGTGGCGGCCTATGTCAACGCCGGCGACGATAAATCCACCCGCTCCGTCGGCCTGGGCGACGGCTTTGTCCTCAGCGCCCAGTACCAGTTCTGACCGGGAGAATTCACACGAAGGCACGAAGAACACGAAGTCCGATCGAAGTTGACCGTCTCCTGCCTCGATCAGACGATTCCCGACCTGCAACCTCAAGGGGCGCGACCGTTCCACCGACGGCCGCGCCCTTCTCGAACCCACACTTTTTCCAGGAGTTCCTTCCATGACTGTGTCATCCCGCCATCTTGAAACCCTCGCCCTCCACGCCGGCCAGGAGCCGGACCCGACCACCCTCAGCCGGGCCGTGCCGCTCTACCAGACGACGTCCTACGTCTTCAAAAGCGCGGAGCATGCTGCCAATCTCTTTGCCCTCAAAGAGTTCGGCAACATCTACACGCGGCTGATGAATCCGACGACCGATGTCTTCGAGCGGCGCGTCGCCGCCCTCGAAGGCGGCACCGGCGCGCTCGGCGTCGCCTCCGGCCAGTCCGCCATCACCTACGCCCTGCTGGCCATCACCCGGCTGGGCGACGAGATCGTCTCCGGCTCCAACCTCTACGGCGGCACCTACCAGCTCTTTCACCACACCCTGCCCAAGCTCGGCCGCACCGTGAAGTTCGTGGACTCGCGCGACCCGGAGGCCTTCCGCCGCGCCATCACCCCGAAAACCCGCGCCATCTACGCCGAGACCATCGGCAATCCGAAACTGGACGTGCCGGATTTCACGGCCATCGCCAAGATCGCCCATGAAAACGGCATTCCGTTTGTCGTGGACAACACCGTCGGCGTCGGCCTGGTCCGCCCCTTCGACTTCGGCGCCGACATCATCGCCAGTTCCGCCACCAAGTATATCGGCGGCCACGGCACCTCCATCGGCGGCATCATCGTCGATTCCGGCAAGTTCCGGTGGGACAACGGCAAGTTCCCGGAATTCACCGAACCCGATCCGAGCTACCACGGCATCGCCTACTGGGACGCCCTGGGCAACGTACCCGGACTGGGCAACGTCGCCTTCATCCTCAAGGTGCGCGTCACCCTGCTCCGCGACACCGGCGCCGCCATCAGCCCGTTCAATTCCTGGCTCTTCATCCAGGGGCTGGAGACACTGGCGCTCCGGCAGCAGCGCCACTCCGAGAACGCCTTGGCCGTGGCCCGTTTCCTGGAGAAGCATCCGCTGGTGACCTGGGTGACCTACCCCGGCCTGCCCTCCAGCCCGGACTACCCGGTCGCGATCCGGTACCTGAAAAAGGGGTTCGGCGGCATTGTCGGCTTCGGCATCAAGGGCGGCCTGGAAACCGGGAAGAAATTCATCAATTCGGTGAAGCTCTTCTCGCATCTCGCCAACATCGGCGACTCCAAGAGCCTGGTGATCCATCCGGCCTCGACCACGCACCAGCAACTCACCGCCGCGGAGCAGGAAGCCACCGGCGTCAGCCAGGACTACATCCGCCTCTCCGTCGGCATCGAGAACCTCGAGGACATCCTCGCCGACCTGGACCAGGCGCTGGCGGCGGCGGTGGCGACGTAATGCCCTAGCCCGGCCAAGCCGGTACCAAGTTTGCGGTTCTATGCAACCGTTGTGGCCGACTTGCCCGGGCTAATGATTGGGATTACGGTGTTTCTGGTCACGCCTGTCCGTCAGAGCCGCGCAAGTCATTAATGATTGCCGGATTTCCCACCAAACGGTATAGTCCTGTCAACATGGATAAAAATAGGGGGGGGCGGCGCACCCGAGTTTTCCGATTGGACGCCCATATAATGTTGTGCTAGGAAATGATAATAGATGAAGATCACGCGTGCTGATTTATTCGTAGAGATCAAAGCCGACGGTTCTGACCTGCTTGAAGATTGGCGGTGGCTCATCGGAACGTCCGCAAAACCACTACTCGTCTCGTCTATCGGAGACGCCTTTCTGGAGGATGCAGATGGCGTTCACTGATTGAACGTAGAAGACGGAAGCTACACGAAGATTGCTGATTCCGTTGCCGCATTTCAGTCCTTCCTTGCATCATCGGCGAAGGTTGATGAATGGTTCATTCCTCAACTTGTGGGGGATATTCTTGCGTCGGGAAACACTCGTGGGGCGCACGAGTGTTTCGGGTTTAAGAAGCCGCCCGTGCTTGGCGGGGAGTATGAACCGGGCAATTTCGAGGCAACCGACCTGTCGGTTCACTTCGCAATTCTTGGGCAGATACACAAGCAAGTCAAAGACTTGCCACCGGGCACCCCAATTTCAAGCGTCAAAATCAAGTGACAGCGCACAACAATCGCAGCCAGGGTACGCTTCGCGCCCCTGCTGCGGGGCGTCGGCAAAACGATATCCCCTTCTTGCAAAACCTAAGCGATTGGGATATGGTATTGATAGACATGAAGGGGGAAGGGAAGCATGCCGACAATCTTACGAATTGGACCGTATCGGTTTTTCTTTTTCAGCGAGGAAAGTGGAGAACCGGTGCATGTCCATGTGATTCGGGAACATACCGAGGCAAAATTCTGGATCAAGCCGGAAGTCAGCGTTGCCTGCAACGACGGCTTTGCACAACATGAACTGCGGAAAATCATACGCCTCGTTGACGAGCATAAGGAGATGATTGAACATGAGTGGAACAGCCGCAAAAAATAACGCCGAGGTCACGATGGTGACGTCAGAGGGGCTGTACCTTGTCGTGGAGAACAATGGCTATTTTGCCGCATTTGCCGATTTCCCCTATCTCGCCGCCTTGCCTTCAAACCAGGTTTTCAAGGTCGAGTATTGCGGGCATGGCCATATTCGATGGGATGACGCCGACATTGATTTGCACACCAAAATCCTCGCTCATCCTGAGAATTATCCTCTTCGCATGCAAACTGTGGCGGCAGCCGCCGCGCAATTGGGAATCCGCGGCGGCTCTGTCAAGAGTGCTCGCAAAGCCATCAGCAGTCGCACCAACGGGCTCAGGGGCGGGCGTCCGCCCAAAACGAAGATTCCGGCTTTGGTGTAATAAAACTCCCAACCCGCGGCTTCAGCGGACGGCGCTGCGCCGACCGCTAAGACGTAACGTTGTGGCGGGGCGATTTCTTTGCGTTCTTTGCGTTCTTTGCGGCAAAAAAATCTGCGAACAAACTTCCGGAAAAGCTCTTGGCGTTCAGGCTCACGCGGCGGCGCGGAGGCCGCGGAAAAGGGACAAAGGGACGGGAGAGGGACACCAGGGACTCAAGGGACGCCAGGGACAATGGTGGAATTCTTTTGCTCTGTACCCCAAGGTGTTGTCCCTTGAGTCCCTGGCGTCCCTTGGGTCCCTCTCTTGTCCCTTTGTCCCTTTCGCTGCTTGTCTTTATTCACGGCCTTTTCGCGCCGAGCTGGGGCTCGGCGTTCCCAGGTTGGGAGGCGCTCCGGGGAACGTTCCCAGCCCAACGGTTTGACGCGCGCCAACTCTTATGTATAGTATTTCGATAGTGATACTACATGTTCAGAGAAAGCCTCAGATCAAACGCCGGAGAGCGGCACGGTGAAACAAGCTTCCATTTTAGCGCAGGCAGGCTCACGCTGGGATGACAAGACCGGCGCGGTGTCCATGCCCGTCTACCACAGCTCGACCTTCCGCCATCCGGGGCTGGGCCGCAGCACGGGCTTTGATTATTCGCGCTCGGCCAATCCCACCCGTTCCGTCCTGGAACAGACTCTGGCCAAAATCGAAGGCGCGGAAAACACCCGGGCCTTCGCCTTTGCCTCCGGCCTGGCCGCCATCGACGCGATCCTGCGCCTGTTCCGCCCCGGCGACCAAATCCTGGTGACCGAAGACCTCTATGGCGGCACCTTCCGCCTGTTCGAGACGCTCTTCCGCCCCTACGGCATCGAAGCCAAGTATGTGAATACCACGGACTTGGCCGCCGTGGAGCGGGCGCTCGACCACCGGGTGAAACTGATCTTCCTCGAAGTTCCGAGCAATCCCCTGCTGAACGTCGCCGACATCCCCGCCATCGCCGCCCTGGCCAAGGCCCGCGGCATTCTCACCGCGGTGGACAACACCTTCCTGACCCCGGTCCGGCAGCGTCCCTTGGAACTCGGCGCCGACCTGGCCGTGTACAGCGGCACCAAGTATCTCAACGGCCACGACGATGTCGTCGCCGGCGTGGTGGCGACGAACCGGCCGGAACTGGCGGACAAGATCGCCTTTGTCCAGAACGCCGCCGGCGCCATTCTCGGCCCCCAGGATTCCTGGCTGCTCCTGCGCGGCCTCAAGACCCTGCCGCTGCGCCTGGCCAAACAGGAAGCGAACGCCCTGGAACTGGCCCAATGGCTCTCCGGACATTCCGCGGTGAAGCGCGTCTTTTATCCCGGTCTGCCGGATCATCCCGGACACGAGATTCTCAGACGCCAGGCGTCCGGTTTCGGCGCCATGATCTCCTTTGAGGTGGCCGATCCCGACCGCGTCCCCGCCATCCTCGCCGGCGTCAAGCTTTTCATGTTCGCCGAAAGCCTGGGCGGCGTCGAATCCCTGATTACCTTTCCCGCGGTACAGACCCACGCGGACATGGCGCCGGCCATCCGCGAACGGCTGGGCATCAACCACCGTCTCCTGCGTCTTTCCATCGGCATCGAAGACGTGGACGATCTGCGCCAGGATCTGGAGCAAGCCCTCGCATGAACGAGCATGATTTCCAAACCAGGCTGATCCATTCCGGGCTGGACCGCGATCCCCTGACCGGCGCCTCCGCCATTCCCATTTACCAGGTCTCAACCTACCACCAGCCGGACCCGGAGCACCTGGGCCGCTATGATTACGCCCGCAGCGACAATCCCACCCGCGAGGCGCTCGAACACGCCATCGCCGGCCTGGAGGGCGGCGCCCGCGGGTTTGCCTTCGCCTCGGGCATGGCCGCCATCTCCTCGGTCCTCATGATTTTCCAGGCTGGCGACCACCTGGTCGTCGGCGAGGACATCTACGGCGGCACCTACCGCATCCTCTCCACCGTGTTCCAGCGCTGGGGGCTGAAAACCACGTTCGTGGACAGCACCAACCTGGCCCAGGTCCGCGCCGCCATCACGCCGGAGACCAAGGCGATCTTTGTCGAAACCCCCTCCAATCCAACCCTCAAGATCACCGACCTCGCCGGCATCGCCGCCATGGCCAAAGAACACCACCTGCTGGCTATTACCGACAACACCTTCATGACCCCGTTCCTGCAACGCCCCCTGGAACTGGGCTTCGACATCGTCGTCCACAGCGCCACCAAGTTCATCGGCGGCCACAGCGACCTCATCGCCGGACTGGCCGTGGCCCGGGACGCGGAAATCGGCCGCCGCATCCGCCACGTCCAAAACGCCTTCGGCGCCATCCTCGGCCCCCAGGACTCCTTCCTCACCCTGCGCGGCCTCAAGACCCTCGGAGTCCGCCTCGAACGGCAGCAGCAGAGCGCCGCCGGCATCGCCCGCTGGCTGAGCGCCCAGCCCGAAGTCAAAACCGTCTATTACCCCGGGCTGAACGATCATCCGGGCCACGCGGTGCACCGGCGCCAGGCCGACGGCGACGGCGCCGTCATCTCCTTCGAACTGCACTCCCGGGAACTGGCCGTGGGCCTGATGAAAAACGTCCGGATCCCCCTCGTGGCCGTCAGCCTCGGCGGCGTCGAAAGCATCCTCTCCTACCCCGCCACCATGTCCCATGCCGCCATGCCCGCGGCGGAACGGGAACGGCGCGGCATCACCTCCGGGTTGGTGCGCCTCTCCGTCGGCCTGGAAGCCCCGGCCGATCTCACCGCCGACCTGGACCAGGCCCTGACGGCCGCCGGAAAGGAAGGGGCCCCATGAACTCGTTCCACGCGTTTACGTTCCGGACCTCCCTCTCCTGTCTGAGCTGTCGAGGCATCCTCCGTTCCTAAGCCCTGCGACCTCCTTCGACTCCCATCGACCTCTACCGACTTCCATCGAATCTCACAACCAGGAATCATCACCATGTCTACCATCTATCAAGACAATCCCCTCTCCATCGGCCACACCCCGCTGGTTCGGCTGAACCGCATCACCCAGGGCGCCCAGGCGACCGTGCTGGCCAAGATTGAAGGACGCAACCCGTCCTACTCCGTCAAGTGCCGCATCGGCGCCGCCATGATCTGGGACGCGGAGAAGCGCGGCCTGCTCAAGCCCGGCGTCGAGATCATCGAGCCCACCAGCGGCAACACCGGCATCGCCCTGGCGTTCGTGGCCGCCTCCCGCGGGTACAAGCTCACGCTGACCATGCCGGAGACCATGAGCCTGGAACGCCGCCGCGTCCTGGCCGCGTTCGGTGCCAAGCTGCTCCTGACCCCCGGTTCGGAAGGGATGAAGGGGGCGGTACGCCGCGCCGAGGAAATCGCCGCGTCCGACCCGGCCCACTGGTTCCTGCCGCAGCAGTTCAAGAACCCGGCCAACCCGGCCATTCATGAGGCCACCACCGGCCCGGAAATCTGGAATGACACGGATGGCAAGGTCGATGTGCTCGTGGCCGGCGTCGGCACCGGCGGCACCATTACCGGCATTTCCCGTTACTGGGAAAAAAGCCGGAACACCCCCCTGTTCTCCGTGGCCGTGGAGCCGAAGGAAAGCCCGGTGATCAGCCAGAAGCTCGCCGGCCTGGACCTCAAGCCCGGGCCGCACAAGATCCAGGGCATCGGCGCCGGCTTCATCCCGGACACGCTTGACCTCTCGATCATCGACCGCGTCGAACAGGTGGAAAGCGCCGAGGCCATTGCCACCGCCCGGCGGCTGACCACCGAGGAAGGCATCCTCGCCGGCATCTCCAGCGGCGCCGCCGCGGCCGCCGCCGTGCGCCTGGCCAACCTGCCTGAATTCGCCGGCAAGACCATCGTGGTCATCCTCCCCGACTCCGGCGAACGCTACATCTCCACCGTGCTCTTCGAAGGCATCGGCGGCTGACGGATCCCCCGCTCCCGGCTCAACCCCCGGGAGCCCCTTTCCATACGCCTCTTCCATACGTCCCATACGTCCCATGCCTTCCACAACTCCCGACAAACTCGACCGCCTCAAGGCGGATCTGCGGACCCTGAAACGCGTCGCCGTCGCCTTTTCCGGCGGCGTCGACAGCACCTTCCTGCTGCGCGTCGCGGCCGACACCCTCGGCCGGGAAAATGTGCTGGCCGTCATCGGCGACTCGGCGAGCCTGCCCCGGCGCGAACGCTCCCTGGCCGAGGCGCTGGTCGAGGCCATGGGCGTCGAACACGCCGTGGTCAAAACCGGGGAACTGCGGGATCCGCAATATGCGGCCAACCCCCCGGACCGCTGCTATTTCTGCAAGCATGCCCTGTTCACGGAAATCCGGAAACGGACGGAGGCGCGCGGCTTTGCCGCCGTGCTCGACGGCAACAACGCCGACGACGCCGGCGACTGGCGCCCCGGCCGCCGCGCCGCCCACACTCTCGGCGTCCGCAGCCCGCTCCTCGACGCCGGCCTGACCAAGGCGGAAATCCGCGAATTCTCCCGCCAGCTCGGCCTGCCCACGGCAGAAAAACCGGCCATGGCCTGCCTGGCTTCGCGGCTGCCCTATGGCACCCGCATCACCGAACAAACCCTCGGCCAGGTGGAGGCGGCGGAAAACGTCCTGCACGATCTCGGGTTCCACCAACTCCGCGTCCGGCATCATGGCGACACCGCCCGGATCGAAGCTGCGCCCGCCGAGTTCGACCGTTTCCTCGACCCCGCCCTGCGCCAACCGGTGACCGCCGCCCTGCGCCAGCTCGGATACCGGTTCATCACCCCTCGACCTCGACGGCTACCGCACCGGCAGCCTCAACCCGCAATCCGCCTGAAGAACGGTTGTGGGTTCAGGGTTCGGGGTTCAGGGAGGATCGGGAGGAAAATGCGAAACTGAAAAATGGAACTGCCACGACCCCTCAATTCCAATATTTCTCAAGTTCTCTTCCACCCCCCGAACCCTGAACCCTGAACCCGCCCCCTCCCATCCCCCTCCCGACCCCCCAATTTCTAATTTCCAATTTCACTTTCCAACCTTACATTCTTCTACCATGTTGATGATCAGCCAAAAATGCCAGTACGCCGTCCGCGCGGTCTTCGAACTCGCCAAACGCCGGGGTGACGGCCCCATCAAGATTGAGGATCTCGCCCGCGCCCAGGCCATCCCCAGGCGTTTCCTGGCCAACATCCTCAACCAGCTCCGCTCTGCCGGCGTCGTTGACTCCACGCGCGGGAAAAAGGGCGGCTACGTCATGGCCCGGACTCCTGAACAGGTCACCGTCGGCGAGGTCATCCGCTGCATCGAAGGTTCCCTTTCCCCTGTGGACTGCACCGCGGCCGGCGGCAGGCAAGCCTGCCCCCTCGCCGCGAACTGCATCTTCGTCTCCCTTTGGGATAAGGCGCAAAAAGCCACGGCCGAAGTCTATGACAGCACCTCCTATCGCACCCTGCTCCGGGAAGAGGAGCGACTTCAGGAAAAACGGCGCCAGG